>JADLDL010000300.1 GCA_020846655.1 Saprospiraceae bacterium
ACGGGCACAAACACAGCGGCGATCCGGTCGACCCATTGTTGTACCGGGGCCTTGGAGCCCTGGGCATCCTGCACCATGCGGATAATTTGGGCCAGCAGGGTGTCGCCGCCCACTTGTTGGGCGAGCAGTTGGAGGCTGCCTTTTTGGTTGATGGTGCCGGCCAGCAGTCGGTCGCCGGGGAGTTTGGCGACCGGCACCGGTTCGCCGCTCAGCATACTTTCGTCGACATACGAACTGCCGCTGTGCACCACGCCGTCTACCGGCACTTTATCGCCGGGTTTGACGAGCAGCAAATCGCCGGGCAACACCTGGTCCAGCGGCGTATCGAGTGTTTGTCCATCGGGCAAAAGGCGGGTCACGCTGCGGGGTTGCAGGCCGATTAATTTTTTGATCGCGGAGGAGGTGCTGGCCTTGGCGCGCTCTTCGAGTAGTTTGCCCAGCAGAATAAACGCCACCACGATGCCGGCCGCCTCGAAATAGACGTGGGCATGCAGGCCGCGCCGGTGCCAGAATTCCGGAAAAAGGGTATTGAATACACTGAACAAATACGCAATGCCGGTGCTCAGGGCCACCAGGGTATCCATATTGGCCGAACCGTGGCGGGCCTGCTTCCAGGCATTGACAAAAAACGAACGCCCAAGCCACAAGACCAAAGGGGTGGACAGGGCCCACAATACGTATTCGATGTTGGGGGTGTTCATGAAAAACATGCCGAGCACACCCAGGGGGAGGGCTAGCGCAAGAGCCACCAAGGTGCGGCGGCGCAAGTGTGCGTAGCGCTGCTGCTGCCGTTGTTCGAGGGCTTCTTTTTCATCGGTGGTATCGGTCAGCACCAGGTCGTAGCCCATGCTTTGCAGGGCTTTTTTCAGCCCTTCGGGGCCGATACGCTGCGGGGCATACTCGACCTGCACGGTCTCTGCCGCGAAGTTGACGACGGCAGATTGAACCCCCTCCTGGCCTTTCAGGATGGATTCGACGCTGACCGCACAAGCGGCGCAAGTCATTTCGGTGACGGCAAATTGCCGGCGAACGGTCGGCAAGGCAAGCGGCAGGGCACTGGTATCATCCATCATCTCAGGTCGTTTTTTAATAGCACAAAGGTCTGTCGGGGAGGCCGCTTCAGCGCTGTAATATTTGGGAAAAGAATTGCACTTTATTGGATATTCAATTCATCCAGCGCTTGCCGGCGGCCGGCGTGGTTGGTTTTAAATGCGCTGGGGGTGAGGCCGGTTATTTTTTTAAACTGGTTGCTCAGGTAGGCCGGGCTGCTGTACCCGAGCCGGTAAGCGATTTCGGCCAGCGACAACTCGTTGTACGCGAGCCATTCCTTTACTTTTTCAATTTTCTGCAGGATGAAATATTTTTCCAGGGAAAGGCCTTCGACCTCGGAAAAAAGTTTGGACACCGCCGAGTAGTCGCGCGGAATGGCTTGGGTGATATATTTCACCAGGCTGAACTCCTCCGGCAATTCGCCCGACTGTACTTTTTCGATCAACAAGGTCTTTACCTTTTCCAGCAACTGGCCGCGCTGGTCGTCGAGGAGTTCAAACCCAACAGCCTCCAGGTCTGCCCGGAGCGAGGTTACCTGGTCAGTGCTCAATACGCCGGGCAAGCTTACCTCCCCCAGGCTTATCTGGAGCGCAGCGAGGCCGTTCTTTTCCAAAACCTGCGCTACCGAGAGGATGCAGCGTCGGCAAACCATGTTTTTAATGTACAGGATCATGGGTGTGTTTCGTGGTGCGTGTTTCGGGGTGCGGGGTGCGTGTTTCGTGTTTCGGGGTGCGGGGTGCGGGGTGCGTGTTTCGTGTTTTGAAAAGAAGTATACCATATTGTTGTACAGAATGTTTTGTATTTTTTTGCGCCCGTAGTCCTCCCCCCTGCCCCCCTCCAAAGGGGGATATTTTGGCTGGCTACGCCATCCAAAACCGCTTTTTATGGAGCGGAGCGACATGAAACCTCCCCCTTTGGAGGGGATGTCGGGCGCCACTCAGTTGCACCCCTAAAACCCGGCAGTAAAGTTGTACCCTGGAATTGGACTGTGCAGGGGCAGCGCCCCGGAAGATTTGTAGTAAAAGTAAGCAATACGAGGCATGGAGGTGCAGCGCACCGCAATAGGTTTCGGTGCGCTGCACCTCCACGTCAATTATTGGTACCTAATGCTACAAATCTTTCGCGGCGCTGCCGCTCGCTACGTAATTAAAAATCAAGTTGTCACACCAAGATAGAGGTACAACTTTATTGCCGGGTTTTAGGTGTGCAACTTAGAGTCGCTCGGCAAGGGGGACAGAGGGAGGACTGAGGGCGCAAAACCCGCGTAATTTCATTTACTACCTAATATCAGGCAGGCTTTCAAGTGGTATTCCGGACAAAGTCCGGCCTATACGAGAGCGAAGTCTGAAGATTTCGCTCAGCAAGGACTTCGCCCAGCAAGTCACAAGGGTGGCACACGCCGGCAACATCGCCACTGTGTACCACCCTTCGAACCCTCTAACCGTCCAACCATCTAACCATCTAACCATCTAACCGTCTAACCGTCCAACCATCTAACCGTCCAACCATCTAACCGTCCAACCTTCGAACCATCTAACCGTCTAACCATCTAACCGTCCAACCTTCCAACCTTCCAACCATCTAACCTTCTAACCCTCCAACCCTTACTCCACCTTGACCCGGATGCCTTGCGAGTGGCTGGTAAATTCCGGCGCATACATGCATTGCAAGGTGGTGATGCCGTTGGAAAAATCGCCCCGGTGGCTCACCACCAGTGGATATTCGAAGACAAAAGTGCCGCGCGGCAGGTAGTCGATGAAGAAGTGCGTAGCCAGGTCTTTGGTGCTTTCGTAGTAGCCCAGGCCGTCTTGCCAGCGGTAGCCGCTCAGTACGTTGAGGGGCTCCAGGCCGCTGGCCCGCATGTCCTTGAGGTGCACGTATTCCATTTGCCGGTCGACCCGGATTTCGATGCGCACCTTGATTTTGTCGCCGGGGTGCAGCACGCTGCCTTCGCCGATGGGGACCAGTTTAGGGCCGGTGGCCGAGTTTTCCTCCCGGTACAGTTGTTTTACGATGGTCAGCGGCGTTTTCCGGAAGGATTTGATCTTGTCCAGGTCCTCAAAATACTGCCAGTAGGCGGCGCCCCACACCAGGTTGCTGTTGGGGTTCTCGACTTTGATCGTACTCCAGTTGGACTTCACGTCTTTGCCTGCCCAGGATTCCTTGAAATAGCCCGTACCCGGTTCATATTCAGCGGGCTTGAGGGTTTTGCCGCCCAGGCTGACCTGCACGGGTTTGGTGTTGTTCAGCCAGTTGTCGCCGTGCAGCAGGAGGGCATACACCGCTTCGGCGGTGGCTTTGGTGCTTTCCCAGCGGTTGGTTTGTTTGTTTTTCAGCAGCCAGACGCGCAGTTCCTCTACGGCACGAGGGTCTTTGCCGGCTTCGTCAAACACTTCGACCATCAGGGCCTGGGTTTCGATGGGCAGTTGGTACCAGTACATACCCCAGTCGAAGGGCCAGTACATGCCCAGTTCCTCGGTCACGAGGGCGCGTTCGCGCAGGCTGGCCACGATTTTGGTGGAGGTGGCGGCGCGGCCGCTGCGGTGCAAGGCGAGCGCCAGGAGGCCTTCCTGGTACAGGCCTTTGCCCAACCAGTACTTTTCGGCTTGTCCGAGGTAATAGTTGACCACCTGATCGCTGGCATCCAGCCCGGCAAAGGAGCGGGCGTAGAGGTATTGGATCACGAGGCCATCGAGGTGATCGTCGTCCCACTTGGCCTTGCCTTTTTCCACGGCTTTTTCCAGTTCGCGGTAGTGTTCACGCACTTTTTCGTCGCAAAACGCGAGAGCCGAGTTCCACATTTCCGCTGTGCGGGGGTCGTTTTGGGTAGACAAGGCGCCGAGTTTGTCGAGGTGCCCGAAGCCGGTCACGATGTACTGGGTGATGTACCAGTCTTCGCGGCCGCCCGGAAACCAGGGCCAGCCGCCGTTGGGCGCCTGCCGTTCGCTGAGGGTAGCCAACACGCGCTCCTGCTCGTCGCCCATGCGGTTGAGGTCGAAGAGGAGGGCGATGTTTTGCTTTTGCTGCTCTTCGCTTTGGGCATCCAATACCCAGGGCGTTTCTTCGAGCAGGGCCGTTTTGAGTTCCTGGTTTTTGGACAAATTGCTTTTCATAGCGTTTGTCCCTTTCCATTTGTCGTAGATCCGGCGCAGGTTGGGCATTTTTTGCGTGACGCTGGAGGCCAGCGCGTTGGCGTAAAAACGGCTGAATATCTGCTCAGTGCATTCGTGCGGAAACTCCATCAGGTAGGGCAAGGCCTGCACGGCGTACCAGGCGGGGTTGCTCGTAAATTCGAGGGTGTAGCGTTCGCTGCGCAGGGTACCCGAACTGCTGTTTTTGAGGTTTTCAAAAACCACGGTTTTGCTTTGGTTCCCACGCACGGTGATGGGCAGCGTTTCGGTGACCAGCATACGGTTGCTCAGTACGGGCAGGGTATTTTCTTCACCGTCGGTAAAGGTTTTGCCTTCGGCAAATACTTGCCAGGTAAGGCCATTCAGGCCGCCGTCGGGAACCCGCAAGCGCCAGGAAACGGGCGCCGACTGGCCGGCTGGCACCGAAAACGACACCACTTGTTGCTCGCGACCGAGGCCGAAAGCACCCTCGGCGGCGACCATGCTGCCGGCGTCGAAAAGTTTGAGGGTGGCGGTGCCGCTGATCGGGGCTTGAGAAAGGTTGCTGACTTTGGCCGTGAACTCCAGGGCATCGCCCTCGCGCAGGAAACGCGGCGGGTTGGTGATGATCATCAGGTCTTTTTGCGTGACCACCGATTTTTCCGACACGGCCCATTCCAGTTCTTTGGTGTGGGCAAAGGTCAGCAGTTTCCAGCGGGTCAGCGCTTCGTTCATCGTGAATTTCAACACCACGTTGCCTTCGGCGTCGGTGCGCAGTTCCGGGAAGAAAAAGACCGTTTCGCTCAGGTTGCGGCGCGGGGCGGGTGGCGGTGGTGGCGGTGGCGGCGCTCCACCGGCCACGGTGTATTCGCTGGGTGGATTAACAGACACCCCTGCTGCCTTGCCGGCTATGGCCGAGGGGACGTCCATTTCCGCAGCCGGGGCGGCCGGAGCGGTACTCATCTCCATTTTTTCTTCCATCATCATCCCGTCGGCGCGGTAGTTTGCCACCGTAGAACGCATCAGCATGCCAGGCTGGCGTCCGCCATACAACGGGAAGTTGAACCAGTTCAACTGGTCGAACCGGCGCTCGCCCGGCTGCGGCAGGCCTTCGGTAGGGCGAAAGCGGTTTTCACCGTTTAAAAAGGTAAAACTGCTGCTGCTGAAATTGGCGCCTTCATAGGCAAACGGGAAACGGATTCCGCCCCAATTGTGCGGCAGAAACTGATCCAGTGAAGCGTCGTAGAGGGCAGCCACCATCTCGGCAGCCACCTTGTCCTTCTTCGGGCCGCTGATCCGGATGCGCCACTCTTCTTTTTGTCCGGGCAACAATTTGTCGCGGAAACTTTCGTAGCGGATCGTCAGGTCTTTGTTGCTCCAGGGCACTGCCACCGGTATAATGACGCTGTAAAACCGGTTGTTTTTTATCGAAAACGCGTCGATGAAAAATCCGCCGCGATCGCTCTCGGCAACTGGAAAATCGGCTGTTTGCGCGCCGTTGCTCAGCGAAAGCCAGCGGGGGGGCTGCATTTTTCCGCCCCGGGTATCCACCAACAGGAACGACAGGCGTTCGGCCTTGCCGCCCAGCCAGACGCGGGCAGTTTCGCCGGGAGCGAGGGTGTTTTTCTCCAGCGTAGCGGTGGGCTCCACAAAGCGGGTTGCCGGGTTTTTGGTGTCCAAAACCCGCACAAAACGTTTGATTTCAATGGCTTCGCCAAAAGCATCTTTTGTTTGCAGGACGACGCGGTAGTAGCCCGGCGTCATGCGGCCGGCCGACAGATCGGCTTGTTTGGCGGTAGCCGTGTTAAAATTGATGAGCCGGGCGGGCTCGGCGCCGCTCCATTTTTCCGGGTTATCCTCGTCGTTCCAGGCGTAATTGGGAAAATCGCGGTGAAAATCCACCTCCAGGATCGTCTGGATGTCGGTTTTTCCCCAGTAGCGTTCGACAAAGGTTTGCTTCGGGTCGTTCAGGCGCATCACGCTGATGGTGCCCGCAGCGGCCTGAAACTGGCCGGCGGTGTTGGTGGTGGTGATGGTCACCTGACTGAGGCTGTCCAAGGGCTCTTCAGCGCGGAGTTCGAAGTCCACATTCAGGGCAATGTACCCGGCGGACAGGCTGGTTTCGCTGCTACGCGTTTCGCCGGTGATATCGGTGACGTCGGCAATGACCTGATAATCGAACAGCGGCTGGTCTTTTTTAGGGATGCTGCGGTCGGGCAGCGCAGTGAACGTGATTTCGAAACTACCGTCGGCTCCTGTTTTGGCTTCGCCGTTGGCAATTTCCATCCGTTCGGTAGGGCCCGGGAAGCGTTTGCTCCACCAGTTCCACCAGGGGAAACGCGCTTGCCGCACCACGCGGTAGCGCAATTGCGCGCCGTCGACGGCACTGCCGGCGTAGTTTTTGGCTTCGCCGCGCACCTTTACCGTTTCATTGACGCGGTAGGCGCCCTCGATGGGTTTGAACGTCACCTCGAAACGCGGGCGTTTGTATTCCTCCACATTGAACCAGGCACTGCCTTCCATACCTTCGGCTTCGATGCGCATCGGGCCGGCGAGGCCGGTAGCCGGGGCGGTGAAGGCGCCGTTGAAGGTGCCAAATTCGTTGGTTTTCAATTTCAACTGGGCCTTTTCCTGGCCGTTGGTGTCGAAAAACTTGACCAGCGCGACCGTGTTCGGAACAATCTTGGGAAAATCTTTTGCGTCGCGCTGGAGCACGATGCCTTTGAAATACACGGTTTGGCCGGGGCGGTACAGGGCTCGGTCGGTGAAAAACTGGGCCTCGCGCTGCCGGTAGGGTTGTTCGTTGCGGTAGTTGCTGAAGCGTTCGCCCAGCCAGAGCGAATCCGGACCGCTGCTGAGTCGCAGGCTAAACCCTATGTTTTCTGGCAAATTGGGTTGCAGCAGGCCATCGCGGTCGCTTTGGGCCTGGCGGCTCAGTTGGCGGGCGTTTTCGCGGGCATTTCGGTCCCAACGGTACTCAAAAAAATCGGCCTGCACGCCGGCCAGGGGCGCGCCTGTTTGGCGGTGTGCCACGGCAAAATGCGTCTGGCCATTGTTCCGAAACTGCACGCCAGCCAGGTTGGAGCAAGTGAAGGGCACAAAACTGGTGTAGGCATTGTCATCCGAGAATTTTTCGGTGCTCGACACCAGGGCGTAGTAGCGGCCGGGGGGCAGGGCGTCGAGTTTGATTTCGGTGCGGTGCTGGTGAAAATCACCGGGGTTGCTGATGCTCCAGCTGCGCTGTTGCAAGGCGGGGCGGCCGTTAAGATAGGGCAGGCGTTGCTCCCATTCGACCGTGTTGAACGCATCCGGGTCGTTGGGCACCGACACTACTTTTACCCAAACTTTATCTATGTTTTTATAGGAAACAGCCAGCAGGACGGGCTTTTCCGGCAGGCTGACCAGTTCGGCTTCGAGGTTGAGCGAGGTACGGCGGATGTCGGCCAGCAAGGCCTGGCATTGTCCGGCGCCAAAGGTGTTGGGGTGCCGCCGGATGGCGTCTTCACATTCCGTGACGGCGCGGCGCAGGAGGCTGCCGTCGGTAGGCGTCGTGGCGGTGGCGCGGTTGTCGGCATCGACCAGGGCTTGCGCCAGGGCATACACGATTTCAGCGTCGACGGGGTGGTTGTAATGGGCCTTGTGGAGGTATTCGAGGGCGCGTTCGTACAGGTTGTGTTTGTCTTCCAACACGGCATTGTTCCGGACAAACTGGAGGCGCAGCAAGTCGTTGGACACCTGTGCGGCTTCGCCGGCCGGGCCGCTCAGCAGTTGCTGGAACAGGCGGAGGCCCAGCCATTTGCCCGAACTGGAATCGCGGGTGGCGAAAGTGGTTTTGACAAACTCGGCAGCCGGGTCGAAAGCGGCGGGCTGATCGAGGTAAAATTTGTAGGCGGGCTCGGTGAGGTAGCTGCGTTCGTTGGCAAAATAGCCCAGTGCGCGGTGCGCCAGCAGATCAAAGAGGCTGGGGCGCAAGGCTTCGTTGGCCAGGGTATCGCCTTTGCCGGGCGTCAGAATGGCTCGGAACGATTCGACGGAAAATCTGCGCAAGGCATCCGCTTTGGCTACCGAGCGGATGTATTCGTCCAGGGCTTTTTGTTCGAGTTGGGCAGCCGACCAGGTCAGGATGTCGCCGCCTTCGCCGTCGGGGACGGGCGTGCGCTCCTGAATGCGCCAGCCTTGGTTCTGTAGGTACGTGGCGTATAGTTCGCCCAGCAGGCTATGCAGGATGGATTGTTCGGGTTCGCCAGCGGTTTTGGCTTCGCCTTCAAAGATCTGCACGGCTTTGACGAAGCCGTCTTCTTCGAGTTGGGTGGTGTATTTGCCCCGAAACAGCAGCGTTTTGATCAACTGCGGGGTGTTTTGTTCTTTTTTAGCCCGGGCGGAGAGCAGTTCCGTGCGTTCGAGTGCGCTTTTGAACAGGCCCTGGCGTTCGAGGCTGTCTATTGCGGTCCATTCGGCGGCGTAATCGCCCGGCGGGGCGGCAGCGGGTATCGGCATTTCTTTTTTAATGACGGGTGGAGTGAATACAGCGGGGGAGCTGCTTTTTTGCGCTGTTTTGCAAAAGGACAAAAGTAGGACGCCCAGGAGCAAGAGGTACCCAAATCGTGTGTTGATCATAGTGAATTGGTAAATATGGTTCGTTTGAATGGCTGGGGCAAACAATGGAATTTAACGGTGGCGGCGGGGCAAAAATGTATGCCGAAGGCGTTGGAGCAGGCTAGGCCGGGGCATGGTAATTTCACCCAGGAGCATTATCGTGGTGTCTTGTTCAAGTTGGAGGCTTGTCGAAATCAGGGCCAGGTCTTCGTGGCGCACCCGCTCCGGCAGGGGTATTTCGGTGCTGTGGTAGCCGGTGTAAGAGATGTTCAACACAGGTGTTTGCTGGTGTAGGGTGTTTAGCGGAACCGTCAAGTTGAACACACCTTCGATGTTGGTACAGGCGCCCAGAGTAGTGCCACGCAGGTTCACGGTTGCGCCGGGCAGCGGTTCGCCGGTTTCCCGGTCGGTGATCCGGCCGGATATCATGCGCAGCGAGTCTTGCCGAGGGCTGTTAGACGTGGCAGGAATGCTGGAGGTCGCAACTTGTTCGATGGTTTCATTGTGCTGGCCGGGCGGCAGCGGCGGTTGTTGGGTAGCCAAAAACGCGGCAAAGCCGGCGGCCAAGGCACCGAACACGCCGTTGCGGGGCGGGGCGGTAGCGGGGTGCAGGGGGCGGTCCAACTGATCGGGCCGGAACCGGCCGCAGATGCGCTGGTCGTGCGCAGCCAGATAGGCCAGCAATTGCGCATCGGTGTAGTGGCTAAAATCGGTGATGATGCGTTGACAACTGTCGCAGTGGCGGCGGGTAGCGTCGAGCGCTTGCATATCCGACCAGGACTGGTTGCAGGGCTTGGGTATTTGCAAACGAACGGTCATGGGCAACGGGGTGGATCGTGAAAAACGAATAGATGCAAGTTAACCCTAAAATACATGCAGTATCGCGATTTTATTTGCAAAAATGACCGGATTGCACGCCAGGCAACCCGGTCATCCGGCAGGCTTTTGGGCACTACCCGTACTCAAAACATGGCTTTATCGAAGCGCAGTGCCACTTCTTTCCAATTCACCACGTTGAAAAAGGCGGTGATATAGTCGGGGCGTTTGTTTTGGTGTTTCAGGTAGTAGGCGTGTTCCCACACGTCGAGGCCCAGTATGGGCGTGCCGGTTTTGGCGGCGATCTGTAGCATCAGGGGGTTGTCCTGGTTGGGCGTGGTACAGATAAACAGGCCTTTGTCTTTGCCGACGCAGAGCCAGGTCCAGCCGGAGCCGAACACACCTTTGGCGGCGTTGGAAAATTCTTCCTTGAATTTGTCAAAAGAGCCGAAGGTGGTGTTGATCGAGGTGGCCAATTGGCCCTCGGGCATGCCACCGGCGCCGGGGGCCATGATTTGCCAGAAAAACGTGTGGTTCCAGTGGCCGCCGGCGTTGTTGCGGATCACTTTGTCGGTATCGGCGGTCGTGATCCGGGCCACGATGTCGTCGAGTTCGTATTCGTTGTATACGGTGCCTTCCACGGCCTTGTTGAGGTTGTTGACATAGGCTTGGTGGTGCGTGCCGTGGTGGATTTCCATCGTCATTTTATCGATGTGCGGCTCCAGGGCTGCTGCCGCATAGGGCAGGGGCGCCAGGGCAAATGGGGTGGTTCGGCGGAGTTTGGGGGGCGGGATGGTCGGCAGGCCTGCGCTTTTGCCGGCTTTTCCGCCGCCTTTGCAAGCCTGAATCAATGGGGCGAGGGCAACACCTACCGACAGCAGGAGTCCGGTTTTCAAAAATGTTCGTTTTTCCATTTTTATTAAAACATTAAGTGATGTAGACTTGGAAGAAGGGCAGGTTCTCCAAAAATCCTATCCTGGCAGGCAGGAGGCCCTGAAATCAGAAGCATGGGGAGGAGGCAACAGGCAGCGTTACACCACGCGCTGCATTACATCAAACACCTGGAAGAACTCCACTTTGGCCAGGGCATAAAAGGAATTTTTGCCATCGCGGCGCACCGAGAGCACGTCTTTGTCTTTTAAAATCCGCAGGTGGTGCGAGGCGACGGCTTGTTCGATGCCCAGGGCTTCGTAGATTTCGGTAACCGTCATGGCTTTGCGGTGGTACAACATTTCGATAATCAGCAACCGAAGCGGGTGCGCCATGGCACGGAGGGTTTCCGTCGCATCTTCCAGAAATTTCATGTTGTGGGTCTCTTTCATCATGGCGCAAAAATGGCAATAGTGGACAGGGGAAAGCCAAAAGGCTTAAGTTCGCTCTAACGTATGGAGATATTTACATATTACAACAACAGCAAACAGAAAATGTGCGAAACATGACCCATTAATTCAAACAATTTTGGGCTAAACACTATTAAACAGCGGGAAACCGGTGGCTGACCGTTTTTTACCCCTACTTTTGCAGCCACCCCGCAGTCACCTTATTGTACCGGAATGAACCAGGAGCTACGAAACATAGAGCAAATCAATGCTTCCGAAATACCGGAAGACGTATCCAGCAGCACCCCTGCCGAGGTATCCGACCCACAGACGGACGAGCAGGACGAGCAAAGCGCCAACGACGAGTTCTATGAGCGGCAGGAGTTTGTAGCCGACCCGAAGCAATCGCAGATACGACTCGACAAATTCCTCATGGACCGGCTGAGCAATCGCTCGCGCAACAAGGTACAAAACGCCATTCGCGCCGGTTCTGTAAAAGTCAACGACTTGGATGTAAAACCCAATTACAAAGTGAAGCCCGGCAACCACATTACCATTATCCTGCCCCGGGCCACCGAAGGCGCCTACCAAATCGCCCCGCAGAATATCCCGCTGGATATTGTTTACGAAGACGAAGATGTCATGATCGTCAACAAACC
Organism: Saprospiraceae bacterium; assembly: GCA_020846655.1. Taxonomy (GTDB): domain Bacteria; phylum Bacteroidota; class Bacteroidia; order Chitinophagales; family Saprospiraceae; genus M3007. Next base: position 11,551 of record JADLDL010000300.1, read on the forward strand.
CTACAATATGGCGGTTCACCCCGGTGTAGGTATCCCGCAGGGCACCCTGGTAAATGCCGTAGCCTGGCACCTGCGCGAACAAGCCGAAAGCCTGCCGGTGAAAGACGGCAACGACGGCGACCGCGCCGGTATCGTGCACCGCATCGACAAAGACACTACCGGGCTTATGGTCGTCGCCAAAAAAGAATTTGCCATGGTGCACCTGGCCAACCAGTTCTTCCAGCATACCATCGAACGCCGGTACTGGGCTCTGGTGTGGGGCGACCCGCGCCACGATTCCGGCACCGTCGTCGGGCATATCGGCCGAAACCCCAACGACCGCAAGTTGTTTATGGTGTTTCCCGAAGGCGAAGAGGGCAAATATGCCGTGACCCACTGGCGCGTGCTCGAACGGTTTTACTACGCCACCCTCATCGAATGTCAGTTGGAAACCGGCCGCACCCACCAAATCCGCGTACACATGAAATCCATCGGACACACCCTGTTCGGCGATCCGCGGTACGGGGGCAACCAAATCCTGAAAGGCACGCTGTATTCCCAGTACAAGCAATTTGTAGAAGGTTTGCTGACCATTTTACCCCGGCAAGCCCTGCATGCCAAAGTATTGGGCTTCACGCACCCCCGGACCGGCGAACACGTCCGCTTCGAGTCTGAGCTGCCCAAAGACATGCAAACGGTTATCGACAAGTGGCGCGAATACGTGCAGTCGCGCAAAGAAATGTTGTGAAATGGATCAGTCCCATCCCGTCATTAAAAATCATGTGCTGGACGAACTCCTTCGCCCCCGGCGGATCGTGTTTATCGTCAACCCGAAAGCCGGCACCAACCTCCAGCGCCACATCGAAAAAAGCGTCGACAAGCACCTCGACCACAAGCGCTTCATCTATGGCATCTGGCACACCGAAAAAGCCGGCCACGCCGCCGAACTGGCCCGCAAAGCCGTGGAAGAAGACTACGATATCGTGGTGGCGGTAGGCGGCGACGGCTCCATCAATGAAGTGGCCTCGGCCCTGCTCCACACCGAGGTGGTCATGGGTATCATCCCCGCCGGCTCCGGCAACGGCCTGGCGATGCACCTCGGCTATGGCCGCGACATCGACCAGGCCATGCGCAAAATCAATACCGCCAAAGTTCAAACCATCGACTGCGGCATGATGAACGGCCTGCCCTTCATCAACCTCGCCGGCATCGGCTTCGACGGCCTGGTGGCCAAACTGATGCGCGGCAGCAACTGGCGCGGCTTTTTGCCCTATTTCCTGAAATCCGTGGAAGCCGGCCTCAAATACACCGCCCGCACCTGCACCATCGAAACCGAAGACCAGGTGATCACCGAAAAATGCTTTGTGGTGACGGTAGCCAACGGCCCCATGTACGGCTACAATTTCCAGATCGCGCCGGATGCACGGCTCGACGACGGGCTGTTCTCCGTTGTGCTGTTCAAAGACGTGCCGCGCTGGCAGTATTTTGCCGCCGTACCCTCCAGCCTCAACGGAAAAATTTATGACGCCGGCTTCGTGCGCCATTTCTCGGCCCGCCGGGTCAAAATTTCCTGCGAAGGCATCAATTACGTACACATCGACGGCGAAGGCATGGAAATGCCCGGCGACCTCCTGATTGAAATGGTGCCCCAATGTTTAAAAGTCCTCGTACCCAATCTCGATAGCAATGTCTAAAAACAAACGCCACGAATTCGGCGGCTTCGTGTTTTCGACCGATCCCGATTTTTCACCGCAGGAAGACTCCGAGCCCGATATGAACTTACCCAACGACAAACAAACCCTGCGCATCTGGCTGGAACGCGGCAAAGGCGGCAAGGAAGCCACCGTCGTCAAAGGCTACCTCGGCTCACCCGACCGCCTCAACGAACTGGCCAAACTGCTCAAAAGCAAATGCGCCGCCGGCGGCAATGCCAAAGATGGCGTCATCATCATTCAGGGCGATCACCGCGACAAAGTGCTGGCCATGCTGCTCGAACAAGGGTATAAAAACACCAAAAAAGCAGGAGGCTAGGACCTTCCTAATGTACTTTGGGTAATCAAGAGCCCTCAACCAGGCTCCAAACCGGTTAACCTATTTCATTTTCAATATGAAAATTAGCCTGCTCCCCTGCGTTTTTGCCCTGGCGCTCCTGGGCGCCCTCCTGGCTTGCCATCCGGCAAAACAGTCGACGTCCAGCACCCCCGGGCGCCCCGACACCGGCACCCGGCCCAGCACCGGCAAACCCCGGTACGAGCCCATGGATACGGTGCGTTGGGCCCCGGCGCCCGGCGCCAAGCCGCCCATCGGAACGCCGCCCGGCTCGGGCCAGCAGCCCGGAAACACCACCGGCCAAAGCTACCGGCTGGCCCTTTTGCTGCCTTTTTTGACCAACCAAATCGAGGACGAAAGCGGAGTAGTGCCCGAAAAGAGCCGCCTGGCCCTCCAGTTTTACGCCGGCGCCGACCTGGCCCTCCAGCGCTTGTCGACCGAAGAAGGCCTCGACCTCAGCGTGGACGTATTCGACACCCAGGTGAACGACGCCGATTTCCAGCGCCTGCTCAGCAATCCCCGGCTCGACAAAGCCCAGGTGCTTATCGGTCCCATCCGGACCAGCCACGTGCGGCTCCTGGCCGAGCGCATCAAAAAAACGCGCCAAATCCTGATCTCACCGGAAAGCCCGGAAATGGACCTGACCAGCGCCAATCCCGGGTTTATCCAAACCAACCCCTCCCTGCGGGCCCATTGCCACGCCATCGCCCGCTTTGTCCTGAAACGCCACCGCCCCGACGAGGTGGTCCTGATTTGCAAAGAAAAAGAAGCCGGCCGCCTGCCCTTTTTCCAGCAAAGTATCCCGGCGGGCAGCACCCGCTTCGCCGAACTTATCGTGCCGGATGCCATCGCCAATTTTGACAACATCGACCTGAAACCCTACCTGAAAGCCGGCCGGAACCCCGTGTTCATCCTGCCCACCTGGTCGAGCCAGGACTTTGTAATGGCGTTTCTGCGCAAATTGCGCAACAGCCGCGGCAGCACTTCCGTAGAGGTATTCGGCATGCCGCAGTGGAAAAATTTCGAAAACATTGAGCCGGAATATTTTGCCGACCTGAAGGTGCACATCACAGCTGCCTCCTACGTCGATTACCACAGCCCCGAGGCCCGGGCTTTCCAGCAGGCGTTTTATGACAAATACGGCACCTTGCCCGACGATGATGCCTGCAATGGCTACGACGTGGTGTGGTTTGCCGGTAAAATGCTGAAAAAATACGGACTTAGTTTTCCGGAACGGCTTTCTGCCGAACCCCTGGCCGGCCTGCATGGCGCGCTGCAATTTGCCAAAGTATCGGGCGCGCTGCAAGCCGTTTCCGGCGACCAGTTTGCACAGGCCTATGATTATCAGGAAAATATATTTGTCCATATTTTGGCTTTTCAAAAATACCAGTTCCTGCCCGTCGAATGAGCGGGCGCCGGCGCAAACAAGACCATTATGAACCTGGAACGGGAAAATAGAATCCGGGCAGTGATTCGCCAGAGCCAGCCGGACCTGACCGTCGTGCTGGAAAACATCTTCGATCCGCTCAATATCAGCGCGGTGTTGCGCTCCTGCGACGCCGTCGGGGTGCGGGAGGTGTTTGTGGTGTACACCGAAAAATACCTGACCAAGCGCGGGCTGAAAGTGGGGAAAAAGACCTCCGGCGGCGCCTTCAAGTGGATGGATGTGTATGTGTTTGAAGACCTGGACGAGTGCATCCGGCGCGTGCGTGAACGCTACGGGCGGGTATTGGCCACGTGCTTGGGCGAATCCAGCGAATCCCTGTATGCCCTCGACCTAACCCAGCCCACGGCCCTGCTGTTTGGCAACGAAGACGAAGGCATCAGCGAAGAAGCCCTGGCCCTGGCCGACGGCAATTTTTTGATCCCGCAGGTCGGCTTTACCGAAAGCCTCAACGTGTCGGTAGCCTGTGCCGTGTCCCTGTTTGAAGCGCGGCGGCAACGCGCCGAAAAGGGGTTTTACGACCGGCAGCCGCTGCTGGACGCCGAGCAGCAGGAGCAACTGTATGCCCGCTGGGAAATCATGCTGAAAGAAAAAGGCTGGCAGCGGCGTTATGCTATTCCGGTCAACAAAGATTCCGCACCTTTGCTGCCGGTGTATGTGGAGCGCGCGGAACACGCGCCGTTTCCACACAAACTACGCCCCAACCCCCAAACAAAATTTGACCTCTGAGTATAGTCATGGATCTTTCTATCATCATCCCGCTCAAAAACGAAGCCGAAAGCCTGCCGGAACTCGAATCCTGGATCCGGCGCATCGCCGAGCGCCAGGGCTACCAATACGAACTTATTTTTATCGACGACGGCAGTACCGACAAGTCCTGGTCGGTGATCGAACGCCTGCAAGCCGCCAATCCGGCCATCCGCGCGATCAAATTCCGGCGCAACTACGGCAAGTCGGCAGCCCTGCAGGTGGGGTTCCAGGCCTCCAAGGGCAAGGTGGTGATTACAATGGATGCCGACCTGCAAGACAGCCCCGACGAAATACCCGAGCTCTACCACCTCATTGCCGGCCAGGATTATGACCTGATCAGCGGCTGGAAAAAACTACGCCACGATCCCCTCGAGAAACGCCTGCCCAGCAAATTGTTCAACGCCGTGGCCAGTTCCATGAGCGGCATCAAACTGCACGACTTCAATTGTGGCCTGAAAGCCTACCGGCGGGAGGTGGTGAAAGCGGTGGAAATTTATGGCGAAATGCACCGCTGGATACCCGTGCTGGCCAAATGGGCTGGTTTCACCCGCATCGGGGAAAAGGTAGTGGACCACCGGGCCCGCAAATACGGCCATTCCAAATACGGTTGGGAGCGCTACATCAACGGTTTTCTCGACCTGCTGTCGGTGTATTTTGTAGGCAAATTCGGCAAACGGCCGATGCACTTTTTTGGCACCCTGGGCGTCCTGTCGTTCATGATCGGTTTCGGTTTTCTGGCCTACCTGAGCTGGGCCAAACTGGTGTACCAGGAGTATGGCATTGCCGACCGGCCTCTGTTCTACTTTGGTATTTTGGCACTGATCATCGGCACCCAGTTGTTCCTCACTGGGTTTTTGGCTGAAATCGTGAACCGCAATTCGGCCAGCCGCAACGAATACCTGGTGGAAAAAGAACTATGAAAATTATCCTGGTCACGCCGGCCCACCCCCTGCGCGGCGGCATTGCAGCCTCTTCCGAACGCCTGGCGAAAGCCTTGCAAGCGGAAGGGCACGAGGTGGTGCTCTATAGTTTCAGCCTCCAGTATCCGGGATTTTTGTTTCCCGGCAAAACCCAATATACCGACGATCCGGCCCCGGCCGGCCTGCGCATCCGGACCCTGATCAATTCCATCAACCCCTTCAACTGGGTACTCGTGGGCCGCGAAATAGGCCGCGAACAAGCCGACCGGGTGATCGTGCGGTTCTGGTTGCCGTTTCTGGGCCCCAGCCTGGGCACTTTGCTTCGGGTAGCCCGTTGGTCGTCGAAACGCCCCTTGCACGTCACCGCCCTCGTCGACAACATCATTCCCCATGAAAAACGCCCGGGCGACCGCTGGTTTGCGCGGTATTTTGTGTCGACTTGCCACGATTTTGTGGTGATGTCGCGCTCAGTAGGCGAAGAAATTGCCGGTTTTTTGCCCGCAGCGACACCTGCAGACCGGATTCGTTTTGCGCCCCACCCGATATACGACAGTTATGGCCCGCCGGTAGCCCAACCCGAGGCGCGGCGCTTGTTGAACATTCCCGAATGCGTGCCGCTGGTGCTGTTTTTCGGCCTCATCCGGGCCTACAAGGGACTCGATCTGCTGCTGGAGGCGCTGGCGGAATGCCCGGGTGTGCATGCCCTGGTCGGTGGCGAATGCTACGAAGACTGGCAACTGTACCAAGACCTGATCGATCGGCACCAACTTGCCGAGCGGGTGCACGTGCACGCCGATTTTATTCCGGCGCAGCAGGTGGCGCATTTTTTCGGTGCAGCCGACCTGGTGGTGCAACCCTACCGCACGGCTACCCAAAGCGGCATTTCCCAGATTGCCTATCATTTTGACAAACCCATGGTGGTCACCCGGGTGGGCGGACTGCCGGAAATCGTGACCGACGGCGTGTCGGGTTATGTGGTCGACCCCAGTCCGGCAGCCATTGCGGCCGCCATTCGCGATTTTTTTGAAAACAAGCGGGCAAAGGACCTGGAAGCCGGCGTACGGCAGGAAAAACAGCGTTTTACCTGGGAAAACCTCTGCGCTGCTTTGCTCCAAAATGTTAAGTAAAAATTAAACCTGCGGCAGGTGTTTGGAATACTGCCGCGTTTGCCGCTATCATTGCGGCGCTAAAAAGCACAAACTAGATGCCATTTCTCTCTCAAAATATGATGTGTTGTATGATGCATATGTGTGGTCACCCCGCACGATGTGAGAGAGGCATACCCTTCCATACGACATAGGTTTACTGTACATAAACTTTGATTCGGAAGCCCTTTCACACGTCGCGTGTGAAAGGGCTTCTTGTTTTTTCCAGCTTCCTTTTTTACCCAACTCTTTCATCCACACCATGGCAAACGCACCGCAATTGCACTTTGACACCCTCCAACTCCACGCCGGCCAGGAGGTAGACCCCACGACCAACAGCCGCGCTGTCCCCATTTACCAGACCACCAGTTATGTGTTCAACGACTCGGAGCACGCCGCCAGCCTCTTCGGCCTGCGCGCCTTCGGCAACATCTACACCCGGATCATGAACCCCACCAGCGATGTGTTTGAGAAACGGATCGCGGCACTCGAAGGCGGGGTGGCTGCCCTGGCGGTGGGCAGCGGGCAGGCCGCGCAGTTTATCGCCCTCACCAATATTCTGGAAAACGGCGACAATTTTATCAGCACTTCGTTTTTGTACGGCGGCACCTACAATCAGTTTAAAGTGCAATTCAAACGCCTGGGCATTGAGGCGCGTTTTGCCGACGGCGACAAACCTGAGTCGTTCGACCAATTGATCGACAGCCGCACCAAGGCAATTTACCTCGAAACCATCGGCAACCCCGGCTTCAACATTCCGGATTTCGAAAAAATAGCGAAAGTGGCCCGGCAACACCAGATTCCGCTCCTCGTCGACAACACCTTCAGCGCCGGCGGCTACCTGTTTCGCCCCCTGGAGCACGGCGCCAACGTGGTGGTGGAAAGCGCTACCAAGTGGATCGGCGGGCACGGCACGAGCATCGGCGGCGTGATCATCGACGGCGGCAATTTCAACTGGGGCAACGGCAAGTTTCCACAATTTACCGAGCCCAGCGAGGGCTACCACGGCCTGCGGTTCTGGGAAGTATTCGGCGACCAGGGTCCCTTCGGCAACATCGCCTTCATCATCCGCGCCCGGGTGGAAGGCCTGCGCGACTACGGTCCGGCACTCAGTCCGTTCAACTCCTTCCTCTTCCTCCAGGGCCTCGAAACCCTGTCGCTGCGCGTACAACGGCAAGTCGAAAATGCAGTGGCCCTGGCGCAATGGCTCGAACAACACCCGAACGTGGAATTTGTCAACTACCCGGGCCTGCGCTCCTCGCCGTACCACGAGCTGGCTAAAAAATACCTGAAAAAACGGCTTTGGCGGTGTGTTGTCGTTCAAAATCAAAGGCAGCAAAGAGCAGGCCGACCAACTGGTCAACCACCTGAAACTCATCAGCCACCTGGCCAATGTGGGCGACGCCAAAACCCTCATCATCCACCCGGCCAGCACCACACACGAACAGCTGTCGCCTGCTGAGCAACGCGCCTCCGGCGTAGTGCCCGGTGTGCTCCGCATCTCCGCCGGCTACGAACACCTCGACGACATCAAAGCCGACCTGGAACAAGCCTTCGACAAGGTCTTCTCACCCGCACTCGCTACACTATAAAGATATTGAGATATTGGATATTGAGATATTCGATATTCGATATTCATTATCTCAATATCCATTATCCAATATCTCAATATCCAATATCCCAACATGTCATTGCCAACGATTCTATCCCTCCCTTCCCCTTTTCCACTGGAAAACGGTCAGCAGTTGCCGGGCCTCGACATTGCCTACCATACCTATGGCAAGCGGGCGGCCGACGATTCCAACGTGGTTTGGGTTTGTCATGCCCTCACGGCCAACAGCGATGTATTCGACTGGTGGGCCGGCCTGTTCGGCCCCGGCTGCCTGTTCGATCCCGAGCGCTATTTCATCGTGTGCGCCAACAACCTGGGTTCTTGTTACGGCAGTACCGGGCCACTCAGCCAAAATCCCGAACAGGGAACGCCCTACTTGCACGATTTTCCACTGGTGACCATTCGCGATATGGTGCGGGCGCACGAAGCGTTGCGCCAACACCTGGGCATTGCCAAATTTCATCTGCTCATCGGGGGCTCGCAGGGCGGACAACAGGCCCTCGAATGGGCGATTCAGCAGCCGGACTTGGCCGACAACCTGGCCCTGATCGCCACCAACGCCTGGCACTCGCCCTGGGGCATTGCCTTCAACGAAAGCCAACGCCTGGCCATTGCCACCGACCCGAGTTGGCGCGAATACGCCGAACACGCCGGCCGCCAAGGCATGAAAACCGCCCGCAGCATTGCCCTGCTCAGTTACCGGAACTACCAAACCTATGGCCGCTCCCAACAAACGCCAGATATTCAACAGAGCGACAACTTCCCGGCAGCCTCGTACCAGCGGTACCAGGGCGAAAAACTGGCCAAACGGTTCAATGCGTTTTCCTACTGGGCCCTTTCCAAAGCGATGGATGCGCACCAGGTGGCCCGCGACCGGGCCTCGGCCGAAGCCGCCCTGGCGGCCGTGCGGGCGCGCACCCTGGCAGTGTCCATTTCCAGCGATTTGTTGTTTCCGCCGGAAGAACAGGTTTATCTGGCCGAACAGATTCCGGATGCGCAGTACGCGAGCATTGACTCGTTTTATGGGCACGACGGTTTTCTGACCGAAACCCAGGCCTTAAGCAAGGTGCTGGAGGCCTTTTTGAGGCCGGGAAAGCCGGAAGCGCTGGCTGAGCCGGTTGTCGGGGCGCTGGCTGGCGTAGCGGGAGTTCTGTAGAAAAGAGAGCGGGCAACCCGTATTTTTTAACCACCCGGATTGGAACAACACTTTGCAAGCCGGGCGAGCAAACAACAAGTATGAAGGCCAACATCGGATTATTCGGCTTCGGCGTGGTGGGACAAGGGTTTTACCATATTTTATCTCAAAAAAACGGCAGCGCGCCGGGGCGGATCGCCCGCATTTGCGTGCGCAGCCGCGACAAACAGCGCTCCCTGCCGGCGCAGCATTTTACGTTTGACCCCGCCGACATCCTGGACGACCCGGATATCACCCACGTGGTGGAATTGACCGACCGGCCGGAGGATGCCTTCCGGATTGTCCAACAGGCCTTGCAACGCGGAAAAATGGTCATTTCTGCTAATAAAAAAATGCTCTCCGACCGCCTCGGCGAGATTTCCGAACTCCAAGGGCAGTTCCCCGGCGCCTTGCTCTACGAAGCCTCGGCCTGTGGCAGCATCCCGGTTTTCCAAAACCTGGAGCGCTACTACGCCCACGACGAGGTGCACCGCATCCAGGGCATTTTCAATGGCTCGACCAACTATATTTTAACCCAAATGACCGAACAAGGCCTATCCTATGCCGCAGCCCTGGCCCAAGCGCAGGCCCTGGGTTTTGCGGAAACCGAGCCGGCACTCGACGTGGATGCCCACGACCCGGCCTCCAAACTCGCCTTGCTCACGGCCCACGCCCTGGGCTGCCCGGTGACGCCGGAGGCTATTTTCCGCTTCGGCATCCGTACCATCCAGCCGGCCGACATTGCCTTCGCAGCCCGCCAGGGCCGCAAAATCCGGCTGCTCGGCCAGGCTACCCTGCTCCCCGACGGCCGCCTGGAAGCCTGGGTGTTGCCTGCTTTTGTGCCCGTCGATAGTCCGTTTTATGCCCTGAACAATGAGTACAACGGCGTACAAATCGAGTCGAAGTACATGGAAAACCAAGTACTCAGCGGCAAAGGCGCCGGCAGTTTGCCCACTGGGTTTGCCGTGTTGGGCGACTTGGCCGCTTCGGTACGCCCGGGCCACACAGGCTACACCCGGATGCAACTCGCCCGCAGCACCCGGCCCGACACAGACACCCTGCTGCACCTGTACCTGCACTTTCCGGACGCGGTCAGCCGTGCCTTGTTGCCGGAATTGGTGCCGGAAACGCAGGAAAACACCGTCGCCGGCCTACAGGTCCGGGGCCGGGTGGCCCTGCACCACCTGATGGCCCGGCGGCAAGCCTTGCTCGACGCCGGGGTGTTTCTCGCGCGTTGGGAGGACAGAAACTAGCCTGTTTTTCATCAAAAAACCCGTTCCTTGGCTAAATAACCCGCCTTCATGGGCCACAACGGATCAGCGGCCAGGCGGTAGCGATCGAGTACAGCCTCGAAGCCCTGCAATTGCTGGTAGGCTTCGGCCCGAACCCGGGCGGGAGCGTTGAAATCATAGTTTTGGAGTGCCGGAAACAAATTGCCCAAGTCCGCCGGCAGATCGGGCAGCCGGTAGATGACCGAGGCGGCCGGTTCCAGCAACACTTCCCAGTGCAATTGCGGGGTGCCACTGCGCGTAAAAATCAAAGTCAGCAGGTCGAAAGAACCGGTGCAATGCATCGAGGCTTGGCGTTTGCCGGACAAGCCGAGGGGCAAGGCTTCAAACTGGATAGCGGGCAGGGCGCTTGGCCAGCTGTCAAAAAACCGGTCGCAGGCATAGCCAATGCCCTGAACATTGGGGTCGGCGCCCGAAAAGCGAAGGCGGTAGCCGGCATTCCAGGGCAGGTTGGGCGGCTCGTACACATCCAGTTGGTCAAAAAACGGAGTGGCGCCGCCGGGCGCGCGCACGAGGTCGCCAATTGGCAAAAAACGCCCTTGCGCGGTGTCGATCACCCGGTCGATCTGGTATTGCCAGGGAGCCGCGAACGGCAAGTTCAGGTGTTGAGGCGGCCCGAGTGGCGGCAGGGCCGAGACATCGATAGCGGCGTCAAACTCGGGATCGCTGATGTTTTCAAACAAGCGGTACCGCCAGACGGGGTCGCCGTCGGCCAGCACACGCAACCAGAACTGGCCGCTGTGCGACACCCGGTAAGCGCCTTCAAAATTATTGCTGGGCTGCGGGCGGGCAAAGGTGAGGCCATCGGGTACTAGGATCGAGTCCAGGGTATTGAGTTGCGATAAAAACAGGTACAGGTCGGTGCTTTGTCGGGCAGCCGGCGGGGCCAGGCGGATGGATTTTCCGGACTGTAACCGGCTGAAGGTGCGCAGCGCCACCGTGGTGTCGCGCACGCCCGACCCGGGTGCGAGGAGTGTGGTGATGGTGGCCACGGTGCAGTCGAAACGATCGCCATGTTGGGCGCCGGGTACGGCCAGGTGGGCCGAATCGGCGGCTGGGAGCCAGCGGAAGGCCCGGAGGGCGCCTTGTTCATCCGACAAAAAAACGGCCACGCGGGCATCCAGTGCGGCCCAGTCGTTTTGAAAAATCAATTCAAAAGCCGGAGGAGCGGGTTCCAGGTTGTCCTTTTTGTCACAGGAGGAAAGCGACAGGAGTAAAAACAGCAGGAAAAAAGCCAGGTGCTGGTGCATGTAGTGGGCGCGCGGTTTGGGAAAGCGTTCGGGCAAAATTACCCCTAATCAACCCAAGGGTACAAGCGCCGCTGCGGCACAATTGGACAAAGCAGGGTTAAAATTTTGACGATGGTATGCAAAATTCGCCGTTTTTTCGCCGTCCGGATTCCAGTCCGGATATGCTACACACAACCAAGCAGTCATGAAATCAGTTGCAGTTTTTTGCGGCGCCAACCCCGGCAACCAACCCTGGTTTGCCGAAGCGGCCGTTGAATTAGGGAAAACATTGGCCGAACGCGGCATTCGGGTCTTGTTCGGCGGCGGGAGCGTGGGCCTGATGGGTATCCTCGCCGATGCCGTTCTGGCGCATGGCGGAGCCATCACGGGGGTGATCACCGACCAATTGACCGAACTCGAACTGGGCCACAAGGGCGTGTCGGACATGATCGTGGTCGAGTCTATGGCCGAGCGCCGGACCCTGCTCATCAAAGGCACCGACGGGGTGATTACCCTCCCGGGGGGCTTCGGGTCGATGGACGAGCATTTCGAGGCGCTTACCCTGGCGCAGTTGCACCAATACCGCAAGCCCGTCGGCCTGCTGAATGTGCAGGGCTACTACGATCCCATGCTGCACATGCTGGAACAGATGGTGAAATTTGGGTTTTTAAAAGCCAAAAACCGGGACTTGTGTATCGACGCGCAGACCATTCCGGACTTGTTGGATAAAATGACGGCTTACGAGTATCAGGCGGTGGCCAAATGGGTGTAAATTTCAGTGCCCTTAGTGTTCTCCGTGGTTCAATGTTGTACCACTTAGAGCACTAAGGGCACTAAGAAACGTAATGCATTGCAGGACAACAGTTTACTGCTGTGGCATACCGGCCGGGTCCATCCAGGTAACTTCCCAGATATGTCCGTCGAGGTCGTTGAAGGCGCGGTGGTACATAAAGCCAAGGTCCTCGGCAGGGCGGGCTTCGGAGCCGCCGGCGGCGATAGCCTGCTGCACCATTTCATCCACAGCGTCGCGGGAATCGGTCGAGAGGGCGATCAGCACCTCGGTGGTTTGGGTGGCGTCGGCAATGGCTTTGGGGGTAAAACCTTTAAAAAACGGCTCCGACAACAGCATGGCAAACGCCAGCTCGTTGATGAGCATACAGGTCGCTTTTTCATCCGAAAACTGGGGGTTGAACGAAAAACCGAGGGCCGTGAAAAAGGCATTGGTTTGGGCGAGGTTCTTGACCGGAAGGTTGATAAAAACTGGCTTGGACATGGTTCTATATATTTGATAAACAGGTAGTTTGTAAAAATTAATTTCCCCAAAAAAACACTATCGGGGCGGCAACTTGCTGTGGTCCATGTACAACACGTTCCAACGGTGGCCATCGGGGTCGGCAAAGCCGCAGCCGTACATCCAGCCCTGGGATTCGGCCGGCTCGGCATACACGGTCCCGCCCGCCTGCACGGCTTTGGCAGCCAGCGCATCCACTTCTTCACGGGATGCTGCACTGATCGACAGCAGCACTTCGGTAGTGTGTGGCGCCGGCAATTCATTTTGCGTAAACCGCTGGAAAACCGGCGCAGCAAACAGCATCACCACCACGTTTTTTTCGCCGACGAGCAGGCTCGCCGATTGTTCACTGTCGCCGTATTGCGGGTTCAGCGAAAAGCCTAGTTGTATAAAAAATGCCTTTGCCCGCAGCACATCCTGCACCGGCAGGTTGATCCAAATTTCTTTTGTCATAACTTATTTTGTTTGTTTTGTTGATGCTGCTGCAAAGGTATGTGGCCGGCTATCGGCCGGACGGGGGGTATTGCGGCAAAAAGGGTGGGCAAATTTGACATTTTTTGTTTTAAAAAACAAAAAAAATCCTCTCCCGATGTTGTACCGGGAAAAAACAAATTGCTCAGGCAGCAGGCAGTGATTCCGCCAGAGTGGCCTACGGCTGGGCAGGCTTGGAGATTTTCAAGTTACAGCCCACATAAAATTCCCGCCCCCGGGTAGGGCCCCAGGCAAAAGCGGGATCGAAGCCGCGCGCAAAAGGCTGCTCCCAGCCCAGGATCGGGCGGGCCTGGCGGACGTCGAACACATTTTCACAGCCCACAAAACAGTCGATGCGTTTCCAGGCGCGCCGGATTTGCAGCCCCAGGAGGGTGTAGGGGCTCGAATAGCCGGGCCGTTGCAGGGCCTCCGGGTTGCGGCGGGTATCGGGCAAGCGTTGGCGGCCATACCAATGTGTGTTGAGGTCAAATTGCCAGCGCTCGCCGGGCGTCCGGAAGGTAGCGACGCCCAGCACTTTGTGGCGCGCGTTGAAGGGCAGGAGTACTTTTTTGCCGCCAGTTTGCCGGAACACGTCGAGGAAGGTATAGGCGGCGCGCAGTTCCAGGCGCCGGTTCCAGGCCGCGCTGCCCTCCAGTTGCAGGCCGTTGCTGATGGAAGTGCCGGTGAAATTGGCCAGGATCGCCAGGTTCGGGTCGGTATCGTAGTCCGGGAAAAACTGGTTCTGGAACCGGGTATGGTACGCATCGGCGGTAGCCGTGAGGCGCAGGGCGCCGAGGGTGAAGCGCCGTGTGGCATTGATTCCGGCGTTGAGGGCGCGTTCGGGGCGCAGGGTTTCGGCAAACACCAGATCGCGGGTGCCGGCCAGCAGGGCGGTGTTTTCGGGAAACAAGTTGACGCTGCGCCAGCCGGTGCCGATGTTGGCCCGCAGGTCAAGTTCGGGCGAGGGATTGAAGCGCAACATCGTGCGCGGGGTGTAGTGCCACCCGAAAGCCGGGTGCCGGTCGGCCCGCAGGCCGGCGATCCAGACCCAGCGGTCGTCGCGGAAATGAAACACATTTTCGACAAAAGCGCCGGCGATGTTTTCTTCGCGGCGGTACTGGCCGGCAAAGGTGCGGCGGAGGGTGTCGGCGGCGGCGAAGGCGATGGTTTCATCCAGCCAGAAATGCCGGAAACTCAAGCCGGTTTTCAGTTCGTGGGCTTGTTGGGGCCCCCAAAACTGCTCGAACTGGAGGTTGGCGTAGGCGTGGTGCTGGGTGGCGTCGTAGCGGGTCAGGCCGAACCAGGCCTGTTGGTCTTGTGCAACAAAGGAGGCCAGGAGCGATATTTTGCGGTTTTCGTCGAAGCGCCAGCCGGTTTTGGTCAACAGTTCGGGTTGCCAGAAGCGCAGGGTTTGACCGTAGGCGCGGGTGCTGCCCTCGTCGGTTTGCGGGTTAAAATCCACTTGTCCGCCGATGCGCCGTTCCTGCACAAGGCGCGCGGCGAGGAACGCGCTGAGCCCCTTTTCATTTTCTTTGCGGTAGCGCCATTTGTTGTACAAGGAGTAGCGGGTGAGCCGGGGCAGGTCGAGGAAGGTGTCGCCGTCGCGGTCCCATTTGCCGCCCGGCTGGGAAGTATGCAAGGCGAGGTAATTGGTCCAGCGCGTTTTGTTGGTGGCAATGGCCATATTGAGGTGTTTTTCACCAAAACTATTGAGCAACACATCGGCCGTGAGCGGCTCGGCTAGGCCGCCTTCGCGGGGAAAAATTGTGATTTGACCGACCATGCCTTCGTAGCCCTGCAACACCGAATTGGCGCCTTTCACCACCCAAATATTTTCCAGCATGCTGCCAGGGATCGTGCCGGTGCCGTAGGTGTAGGTGAGGCCCTGGATGGTGGGCAGCCCGTCGACGAGCACCTGGTTGTACACCCCGCTGAGGCCCAGGATGCGCAGTTCTTTGGCGTTGGTGAGGATGTTGGTAGTGGTGGGTTGCACGGTAGCCTGGGTTTCGAAGCAACCGGCGAGGTCGCAACAGGCGGCTTTGCGGAGTTCGGCGCGGTTGATGATTTCGGTTTTGACGGGCTGGAGCACCGAAATATAGGCCCCCGTGGCGTCGTCGCGGACCATGACTTCTTTCAGGGTGACAGTAGCCGAGAGCGGAACGGTCCAGTAACTGTGCAAGTCGTCGATCAGGAAGGTGTCGCGCAGGGCGCTGTAGATGGCGGCGAGCCGCAGGGGTTTCTGGGTGGTGTCGGCTGGAAACGGCAGGGCAAATTCGCCCTTGTCGTCGGTACGGGCGCCGGTACCGGTACCCGCCCAGGCGACTACAGCGCCGGGCAAGGCGGTGCCCTGCATATCGGTCACCTGGCCGTAGAGGTATTGGGCGGAAATGGTTTTTGGGGAAAAGAAGAGCAGTAAGAAAAACGGAGGGAGGTATTTGTACAACATTGGCGACCTTATTATTTATCGCAAAATTACGATGAAGAATAAGGCCGCCAAGTGTTTGGAGAAGAAATTTCGGGTGGCAGGTTTGGGTGGGTGGCTATTTCACCGTGAACTTGAAGGTGATGGTGCCGGTTTGATCGGCGGCGGCGGATGGCGCGAAGCGGAATTGCCGGGCCCAGGTTACGGCCATTTTGCGCAGTTCGCTGTCGTTCGTGGTTGAACCGGCTTGGGTGTAGTCGGCTACAGTTACTACCCCTTCTTCATTTACGGCAATCCGCACGACGATTATGCCCCCTTTCTGGGTGTTATCCACCATAGTAGGCCGGTTCTGGATTTTGCGGCCGCCGAGGCCGCCGCCGATGGATATACCGACACCATCGCCACCACCGGCTCCACCGCCGGAGCCGGTACTTGTGCCAAAGGGGTTGTCGCCGGGGACGCCCTGGTTTCCGGGCTTGCCGGTATTTCCCTGGCCGGTTCTGGCTGCACCGCTACCGAAGGAACTTCCAAATGATCCTTTTATCTTATCGCGTCTGGCCTGTTCCTGTTTGGCGGCCTCCTCCGCTGCCTGGCGTTGGCGGTCTTGTTCGGCCAAACGGTCGGCTTCCTGTTTGCGGACGCGCTCCTGCTCGGCTTGTTGTTTCTTTTTGGCTTCCTCCTTTGCTTTTCGGATCGCGGCGGTTTCCGGATCAGTGTCTGTTATTTTGGCAAGGGAATCCCGGGCAGGGGCCGCGCCATCTGCAGACAGGTCTTTGGGGGTGGCGGCTGCGGGTTTGCGGGGAGAAGGAGCGGCCACTTGCCGGGGCTGAGGCTGGAGCGCCGCTACGGGTTGGCTGTCGCGGGCGGTGGAATCCTGCAGCACAAAGTCTGCTTGCGCGCTGGTATCCTGCGTTTGCGAAAAGCCCGGAATAAAAAACCAAGCCAACAGGCTGGAAACGACCATACCCAGGGGCACAAAAACCATGAGTTGGCGTTTTTTCTGGCGCAATTGTTTTATGTTCAATAAGGCGTCTTCCACATAGGGATTGTTGGGGTAATCCTGTAAGAATTGCAGGTAAGCCGAGGTTTTGTTCTGCCGTTCCACTTTTTTCCAGGCGTTGAGTACGTCCTGTTCGTATTGCCGGGCAGCGGCGGCTTGCTGTTCCTGTTTGGCCTGGGCTTCCTGTTGCTGGCGGATCCAGGCTTCCTGCACGCGTTGTGCCTCTTGCGCCCGTAGTTCATCCCGTCTTTTCCGATCCCGTTCTTCTGCTTCCCGCAGCAGGCGTTCCTGCCGCAAGGTGTCCATGTTTTTGCGCGCCACGGAGCTGAAGAGACTATCCCCGTGCTCGTGTAAAAAATCGGCCCAAGCCTGTTCAGTATTCAGGTCCTGTGCCCGTTGCCAGGAGGCTGCGCGTTCTCTTTCTAGCTGCTCCTGCCGTATTTTTTGCTCTTTCTCGCGTTGTATCCGGGCCTCTTCTGCGGCTATGGCTTGCAAGCGCTTTTGTTCTATTTGTCTGCGGGATTCCTGGATGTCGCGGGCGGCCGATTTGATGCCTTCCACCACCAGTTTGTACGGCATATCGGTACTAGGCCATTGGTTGGAGCAAATCGGGAAATCGCCGGAGGGCAAGGCCTGGATTTTGCTGATGGGATGCGCCTCCCAGTCGCAGTCGCGGGCGATGACTGGCAACAGCCGGCATTTGCCTTGCTCGTGCCGGCGCATGGCAGCGGGCAATTCGTGTTGTTGAATGTAGTGAGAAGCAAAAAAATCGGCGCTGAGCAGAAGGATCAGCAGCTCCGCTTGTGCCAGTTGGGCTGAAATAGCGCGATCCCAGTCCTCGCCGGGTATAATTTCATGATCGCCCCACAAATCCAGGATGCCGTTGCTCACCTGAACGGCCAGGTGTCTGCGAAGTTTATCCCGCACGTCGTGGTCTTCACGGGCGTACATGATAAACGTTTTCAGCGGTATTTCTTTTGCCATGGATGCGTTCGATCTACGCAAATGTAGGCAATCACGTGGAAACATACCGATTCCGCGCGGGCGCTTGGAAAAGAGGCCGGCTTCTATAGCATTGGGCATTGAACCTATTCAACTATTAAAATTGAAATGTTCAATGCCCAATCCCGTAGGCGGCGGCTTCTTCGGGCGACTCTTTAGGCGGTTCACTTCGGTTCCCGATGTGCCGCCGCCGAGCCTCCGGCTGCCCCTTTCCCACCCGGCAGGGCGCCGCCCGCGCCATCGTCTTTTACTTTCCAAACGATGACGGCGGCTACTTTTTTGCCCATTTCCAAGGCGACTTCATTGTCGGTCCGAAAATGAATACCGCCCTGAAACCGCGATTCGGCGCCGTCTTTTGCTCTTTTCTGAAAATACACCCGTTCGGCGGGAAAGAAATCCGAATAGAGTTCGGCCATGACGCAGCCGAGCATGGCGTGGCCGGAGGGATAGCCGGGAAACGGCGGGGTGAAAATCAGGATCGGCTGGAAAGTGGTGTCGTACTGGTCGGGGCGGGTACCCCAGTAGGCATACTTGGCGTCCCAGCAGGCAGCAAAACCGTCGTACATGCCAACGGCGCTGATGGCGTACAGGCGCGCGGCGCGGGGTGGATTGAGGTGCAGGTTGTATTCGAATATTTTTTGGTTCAGGAGGTCGTCCCAGTAGGATTGGCTGGCAAAAAAGAAGGCATTGGCCGTGGCGCGAAAGCCGGGTTGGAAGGCTTTGAGTTCGGCCATGTCTTTGGCAAAATCGGGCGGCGGGCCGGGCCGGAACTGGCTGCTGCTGTCCAGCGCCACGGTTTTGTTGCGGCCGGCGAGGGGCAGGGAGGGCGTGCCCTGCCACAAGCCGGGCTCTTGCGGGCGTTTGCCGTCCCAAGCCATTTTGGGCGTATAGTGTTGGGTTTCTTCGATTTCCTGCCGGGCAATCCGCTGGCCCAGTTCGAATCCGGCCCGGGTATCGCTGGGAAAAGCCACGCCGGCGGCAATGCGCGAGGCCATGACTTGTTCCGCCAGGCGCTGTACCGAATCGGCGAGTGCCGGATAAAAATGGGCAATGATCGTGGCGGCGGCGCCGGCGGCTACCGAGTGTTCGCAGGGATACGCCGGGCTTTCGGGCTTGGGAATCAGGCATTTGATCCGCTTGTCGACGGCAAACGGGCGCGGGCGGTGGTGGGCATACTTGCTGTCCCAGGCGGCGATGGTAGCGTCGTAGATGGCCGTGCCGACCAGGAGGTTGGCCAGGGCGCCGTTGTAACTGGTGTCGTTCATCCACAAGGTGTTGACCATTTTATACCAGCGGTAGCCGGGCGCGCCGGCGTTCCAATAGTGGATTTGCTGGCGCCCGGCGGCGTCCAGGGCTTGCTGCCGGGCGAGCACCTGGGCGACTTCGGCCTTGTAGCCGGCGGGTTTCGGCAGACTATAGGCCTTGCCGGAGGGGATAAACCAGGTTTTCCAGCGGCCGGCGCCGGGCTCCGTTTGGGCGGGCGCCACCGCAGCCCAGAGCAGGAAAAGGAGCAGCGTGAGGGTACTTTTTTGCATATTCATTGCTTTTTTAGGGCAAGAATATCGGGATTGCGGCAAGCCCGAAAGCCGCCGTCAACCAACGGCAGAACAGCGGCTACCGACGACGGGATGCCGTCAACGGCCGGAAATTGTCGCGGCCCGGCGTTGGCCCGCCGCTGCATTTGCGCTAGCTTTGTCGCGGACCGGAAGCGCCACAAGGGCTGCGGCGGGACACTTGCAATATCATTTTGCCTACTTTTCCGAATGAATATTTCGATTGATAAAAAGCGCGTCCGTTTGTTTGCACAGATTGGCCTGGCCTTTTTGGTGCTGTCGTGGCTGAGCGATTTGACGAGCCACGCCGACACCTTTCCGGGCCATGCGGCCAACAGCCTGTGGCGCGCGGTGTATATCGTGGCCGCCAATTTTGTCCTGTTCGAGTACACCCTACCCTATCTCTCGCGGAAACGGATTTTCAGGTCGCTGCTGGCCCTCGGGGCGCTGTTTCTGGTGTTTACGTTTGGTTTTTTTGCCTGGCGGCAAATAGGGATCGAGTTGCACCTCTGGTCGGTGTATGACAGCTATGAGCGGCTGCTGGACGGCGTATGCGACCAGTTTAAAGCCAACATTCCCACGGTTTTCTTCTTTGGCATCGTTCGGCACCTCTACGATTTTACGCAACTGCGGCAATTGGCCCAGCAACTGCGGATTGAAAAACAGGAAGCCGAATTGAATTTCCTGAAATCGCAGACCAACCCGCATTTTTTATTCAATACCCTGAACAATATCTATGCGCTGGCCAAGGACAAATCTGAACAGGCACCGGAATCCATCCTGCGCCTGTCGCAAATCCTGCGCTATATGTTGTATGAAACCAGCGGCGCCTATATTCCGATCGAACAGGAGATCAAAGTCATCAGCGATTATATTGCCCTGGAGCAATTGCGCTACGACGATACCTTGCGGGTGAGTTATAAAAACGATATAGAAGATATGAAACAAGCCCTGCCGCCGCTGTTGCTGATCCCGCTGGTTGAAAATGCGTTCAAACACGGGGTGTCGGAAACCCGCAACCAGCCGTTTGTGGATATTTTTCTATCGGTAAAACAACGGCAACTGCGCCTGGTGGTGAAAAACTCCACCGATGAATCGCCCGATGAACGCCCGGTGAAGGAAAACATCGGCCTGTCCAATTTGCGGCGCCAACTGGAATTGCTCTATACCGACTATCAACTTTCGGTACAACAGGGCGAATCGGAATTTACCGCCACCCTGCACATCAACCTGGCCAGCCATGTCTAAACTCCGCTGCATCATCATCGAAGACGAGCCGCTGGCTGCCAAAGTGCTATCCGGCTATATCCAGCAGGTGCCGTTTCTGGATTTGCAGGGCATTTTCAAAGACGCCATTTACGCCAGCGATTATTTGCGGCAGCACCCCACCGATCTGATTTTCCTCGACATCCACCTCCCGAAACTCAAGGGCATGGCGTTTTTAAAAACGCTGCTGGCGCCGCCGGCCGTGATCGTGACCACTGCCTACCACCAGTACGCCGTGGAGGGTTTTGCCCTGAACGTGACGGACTACCTGCTGAAACCCTTTGGTTTTGAGCGGTTCCTGGTGGCCGTGAACAAAGTGAAACCGAGCCCGGTGGAAAAACCGGCGCCCGAAGAGCCAAAGGAATACCTGTTTTTGACCGTCCAGAAAAAGAAAGTGAAAATCCTGTTCGCCGAGATCCTGTACATCGAAAGCCAGCGGGAATACGTCAAAATCGTGACGACCAAGGGCGAGTACCTGTCCAAAATGGGCACCCAGGACATCGAGGCGCTGCTACCGCCCCAGGCCTTTCAGCGCATTCACCGCTCCTTTATCATCGCGACCGGCAAGGTGGACTCGTACACCGCCGAAGTGGTGGAGATCCAAGGCATGCGTATTCCCGTCGGGCGGGCGTACCGGGAGGTGCTGGAGCGGCTGTAGGATGCGCGCGCAGGCGGGTATTTGATTTTCGTAACGTATTGTTTGATTTTTGCAAGCGCGCCGCCGGGCGGCGGGCTAACTTTGAGGTTGGCTTATTTTTATTTCAACAACAATCTGCGTCATGGCAATCTTTAACTTGACTATCAACGGCAAAACCCGACAGGTGGACGTTGACCCTACCACCCCCATGCTGTGGGTGTTGCGCGATCACCTGGACTTGCCCGGCACCAAATACGGCTGCGGCGTGGCGGCCTGCGGCGCCTGCACCATCCACCTGAACGGCAATGCGATGCGCTCCTGTGTGCTGCCCGTTTCGGCGGCGGAAGGCCAGTCTATCACCACGATCGAAGGCTTGTCTGAGGAGGGCGAGCACCCTGTTCAGCAGGCTTGGTTGGAACACGACGTGGCCCAATGCGGCTATTGCCAGGCCGGGCAAATCATGAGCGCCGTCGCTTTGCTCAACAATAACCCCAAGCCCAGCGATACCGATATCGAAACCTTTATGGCCGGCAATATTTGTCGCTGCGGCACCTATTCGCGCATCAAAGCCGCCATCAAAACGGCAGCCGGACACTGAGCCGCCTGCCCCTTTTTCACCTGCCATCCAGAAAAAGAACTTAGAAATGACTATTGTTAAAACAACATACAACAGGCGGTCTTTTTTGAAAGTGACGGCCCTTTCCGGCGGCGGTATGCTGCTGGGTTTCAATTGGTTTATGAACGTGGTGCCTCCGGGAAAAACGGGCGCTGCGGCCCTTGCGGCGGCTGGCGTGGACCTGAACGGCTTTATCCAGATCACCAGCCAGGGCGAGGTCACCATTTTCTCGCCCAACCCCGAATTTGGCCAGAACCTGATGACCTCCCTGCCCATGATTGTGGCCGAAGAACTCGATGTGGACTGGAAAAACGTGCGCGTGGAGCAAGCCCGGTTCAACACTGAACTTTATACGCGCCAGATGGCCGGCGGCAGTCAATCGATCCGCCAAACCTGGCAAGCCTTGCGCACCGCCGGCGCGTCGGCCCGGCACATGCTGGTGCAGGCGGCCGCTCAGGCCTGGCAGGTGCCGGCCGCCGAAATTCGCACCGAAAACGGGGTTTTATCGCACAGCAGCGGCAAAACCGCCGGCTACGGCGAACTGGCTGCCGCCGCCGCCCAAATCCCGGTGCCCAAAGAAATTCAACTCAAAGAAGTCAAGGATTTTAAAATCGTCAGCACGCCCCGCCAGAACGTGGAGGGCGCTAACATCGTGACGGGCAAACCGATGTTTACGATGGATTACCGCCGGGAAGGCATGCTCATTGCCATGCTGACGCACCCGCCGGCCTTCGGGATGCAACTAAAATCCTTCGACGCCGCCGAAGCCAAAGCCATGCCCGGCATCCGCGATGTATTTAGCATCCAGGTGTACCAGGAGGGGTATGAAAAGGAAGTTTTTGACACCTGCACCTTCAATGACCTCGTGGTGGTGGTCGGCAACAGCACTTGGGAAGTGTTGAATGCCAAAAAGGCCCTGCGCATCGAGTGGGAACCCATCGCCACCCGTACCGAAATACAAAAATTCTGGGGCGGCCAAAAACGGGAAGTCACCATCCCCGGCGGCCTCGAGAACAGCACCGGGCACCAGCAGAGAATGGAGACCGAAGGCGCCAAGTCGGCAAAAGTGGCCCGCCGGGACGGCGACCCGGAGACGGCGTTTAAAAACGCTGCCCGGGTCATCGAGCGCAGTTATTCGGCGCCCTTTCTCGCGCACAACTGCATGGAGCCCATGAACTGTTTCGCGCACGTGACCGCCGACAAAGCCGAACTGGTCGGCCCGGTCCAGGCGCCGGAGATGGTGGAAAAAACGCTCGCCGCACGACTGGGTTTGCCCCTCGACAAAATTGACATCCAGTTGGCCCGCATGGGCGGCGGCTTCGGGCGCCGCGCCTATGGCCAGTACATGGTGGAAGCAGCCGTCATTTCGCAACGGCTGAATGCCCCCATCAAACTGATCTACACCCGGGAAGACGACATGAGCTACGGCATCTACCGGCCGGCCTACCACGCCACCTACCGCGCTGCCCTGGACGCCGACAAAAACCTCATCGGCTTCCACGTGACGGCCGGCGGCATCCCGGAAAGTCCGCTGCACGCCAACCGTTTCCCCGCAGGGGCCATCGACAACTACCTGGCCGAGGAGTGGGCTATCCCCTCTAACATCACCATCGGGGCCTTCCGCGCGCCGCGGTCCAACTTCATCGCCGGCGCCGAGCAATCGTTCCTCGACGAACTGGCCGAGGCCATGGGCAAGGACCCGATCGAATTCCGCCTGGAACTCCTGCAACGCGCCAAAACCAATCCGGTGGGCCAAAACAACGACTACGACCCCGGCCGCTACGCCGGCGTGCTGGAGTTGGTGCGGGAAAAATCGGGCTGGGCCAAAGGCAAAAAAAGCAAGACCGCGCGCGGCGTGGCGGCCTATTTCTGCCACAACTCGTATGCCGCCCATGTGATCGACCTGACGGCCAAAAAAGGCAAAATCACGGTAGAAAAAGTCACCTCGGCGCTGGACTGCGGCATCATCGTCAATCCGCTGGGGGCCAGCAACATGGTGGAAGGCGCGGTGACGGATGGCATCGGCAATGCGTTTTACGGTGGCCTGCGCTTCAAAGACGGGCAGCCCGAGCAAAACAATTTCAATACGTACCGCATGATCCGGATGCCGGAAGCGCCGAAAGCGATCGAAGTGCATTTTGTCAAAAATGACATTCCGCCCACCGGCCTGGGCGAGCCGCCGTTTCCGCCGGTGTTTGGCGCCATCGCCAACGCCTTGTACAAAGCCACCGGCAAACGCTCGTACCACCAGCCGTTCCTGGCCGATGAGCGGGTGGTGGATTAGGTGGGAGAACAGGCGCCGGGCGGGCAAAATAGACGAAACCACCACCTTTGCCGAAGGCGACATCCGCAAGATCCTGCCGCGCTACACCGAAGAAGCCCGCGTGGCCAACAAGGCCTTGCTGGAGGTGTTGCAGCAGTTGGCGGCCAGCCGGCAGGCTACGCCGGCGCAGATCGCCCTGGCCTGGGTGCTGGCCCAAAAACCCTGCATCGTGCCCATTCCGGGCACCACCAAACGGCATCGCCTGACTGAAAACAACGGCGCTGCCGCCATTCCACTGAGCGCCGGCGAACGGACAGCCATTGAGGCGGCGGCGGCGCACCTCAAGGTGGTGGGGAGCCGGTATACGGAGCAGATGGAGCGGTCGACGGGGTTGTAGGGCATAGCCATCAACTTAAACGTTTGAAGGCGCTTTTTTTACTTCGACATTCGATATTCTGCGGTTCGATATTCGATATTCCACCGTAGTTGGCTTAAAAAATATCGAATATCGAACCGCAGAATATCGAATGTCGAAGTAAGTAAACCTTAAGTTGATGGCTATGGGGTTGTAGGGGCTGCCCTAAATAATCTACCAGCCAGCTGTTCTTTGTTTTTAAGTAACGCTAAAAAAAAGTTTCACGTTTTCTACCGCTTGCGAGCCAACCCCACCCCGGCCCTCCCCAGGGGGGAG
>JADLDL010000301.1 GCA_020846655.1 Saprospiraceae bacterium
CAACTCGGTGGCTACCGAGTCGAGGCTGGCGTAGAGGAGCAGGGCTTCGTCGAGATAACCGCCGTTGGGGCGGCTGGCGGCCAGTTGCAGCAAGGCTTCGGCGCGGAGCCGGCCGGCGCGCAGAATATCTGTTTTTTGGGTGGAGCGGATGCCTAGGCGGTAGGCGCGCAGGGCTTTTTCGGGCTTTTGGGTGGCCATGTATACGTCGCCGAGGTTTTCCCAGGCGTTGGCAACCAGTTCGGCGGAGCCTGATTTTTCCCGAAGGGACAATGCTTTTTGAAAATAGCGGATGGCGTCCGGCCATTGGCGCCGGCGTTTGGCGATCAGGCCGAGCAGTTCGTAACTGAGGCTGAGGTTGGCGGCGGCGGCGGGCAGCCGCTGGTAAGCGGCGCTGGCTTGCAGGGCGTAGGCTTCGGCTTTTTTCAGGTCTGGCCCGTGGTAGAGAAAGATTTTGCCGAGGTTTTGGTGGCAGTTGGCGATGGGCTCGGCGTAGTCGGCATCGGCGAGCGACTGGTAGAGGGCCAGGGCGGCCGAGTAGTGTTCCAGCGCGGATGGGTATTGTTGGTCCGACAGGGCCAGGGAGCCGGCGCGGAATAGCCATTTGGCTTTGCGGGCGCCCTCGAAAGTGCCCAGTTGTTCGGCCATTTTTTGGGCTTGGCGGAGGTAGCGGGCGGCGGTCCGGTAGTCGCCCTGGCTTTCGTAGAGGCTGGCATTTTCCTCGTAATAGCCGGCCAGTTTTTGCTGGTTGGCAGCGCTGCCGGGCTGGGCTTCCAGCGTTTCGATGGCCCTCGACAGGTATTGGGCTGCCTGGGGCAGGTTTTCGAGGTATTTGTAGGCCATAGCGGTCACGTACAGGGAATTGCCGGTTTCGGGGTGGGTTTTGCCCAGGCATTGCAACCGGGTTTGGAGGGCTGAATCGCGGAGGAAAACCAAGGCCTTGTGGTACTCGGAGAGGCGGTAATAGCCCACCCCGATTTTGTGGTGCAGCATGCTGCGCAGTGCGCAATCGGCTTGTTGGAAAACCGGGTTTTGGTTGGTTTGTTGCAGCAGTGCGATGGCCTTGCGGGTGCTGGGCTCTTCGCGTTTGTCCAACAAGCCTTGGGCAGCATCGAGCGCGGCGGTGAGCAGGGAATCCGGGTTGGCGGCAGCGGCTCGGGGCAGGGCTCCGAAGAACCCTACCCCAAGGAGTAAACAGAAGAAGCGTGTGTACATCGGCAAATGCGTATCAATAGCGTTGCAAGATAACCTTAGCCGTGTAAATATCTGTGTTAGATGTCATTCGAAGCAGGTAGATGCCTTCGGTGCAGCGCGCTTCGGGGCGCCAATACCAGATTTGGGTGCCGTTGGCGGGGGGAAGCGTTTCACGCAGCACTTGTTTGCCGGCGGCGTCATAGATTTCGAGTGTGGTGGGGCTGCTTGGCGAAGCCGGGTAGCGGAGGCTGAGGATTTGGGAGAAAGGGTTGGGCGACAGTTCCAAGCCGGAGTTGTGTTGGGGTGTAGTAGCCGCCGGGCTGCGATAGCCCACGCCGCAAGCGTTGACCATCAGTTCGGTATAGGCGCTGGGGGCATGAACGACGCCCTCGGTGGAGAGCAGGTTTTGGAGCGAGGCATGGTATTGTGCGCCGCTCAGGATGGCGCATTTGAGCGGGCTCCAGTGCACGATGTTGAGGT
This sequence comes from Saprospiraceae bacterium, assembly GCA_020846655.1. Classification (GTDB taxonomy): domain Bacteria; phylum Bacteroidota; class Bacteroidia; order Chitinophagales; family Saprospiraceae; genus M3007. The sequence goes on from JADLDL010000301.1 coordinate 1,672, forward strand.
TGGTACCGAGCAGGCCTGCTACGGCGCTGACCATGGCGGCGGCCTGGGAGGTGCCGCTTTTCACGGCAATGGAGCAGTTGAGGGCTTCGGCGCCGATGTTTTCGCCAGGCGCACCGATGTCGGCGCGGGTGTAGCCCCAGTTGGAAAAAGTGGACAGCGCGGGGCTGCAATCGACGGAGGCGACGGCGATTTGGCTGGCGCAGGGGAAAGAAGCGGGGTAGTTGGGCAGGGTTACGCTGTCGTTGTCGTGGCCATTGTTGCCGGTGGCGGAAACGGCCAGGACGCCGTAGCTGCCGGCAACATCGATGGCGGCTTCCAGGGGGGCTGGTTTGCCTGAGCTGGGCGCAGCGCGGTAACTGAAGCTCATGTTGATGATTTTCACTTCATCCAGCACAGCCTGGTCGATGGCGAGGATGATGTTGAAAATTTCACCTTTGCCGTTGGCGGCGTGTGTTTTGTAGGAAATCAGTTGGAGGGGCGGTGTGCCGGCCAGGGTGGCAATTTTGCCAATGATACTGGACAGGTGGGTGCCGTGTCCGTGGTCGTCGTCCGGATTGGCATCGTTGTTTACAAAATCATAGCCGGGGTAGCCGGGGTTGATGAAATTGCTATTGGTGCTGCAGGTTTGGATGCCGGTGTCGAGGATCGCAATTTTTACGGCTGTTTGGTCGGTAGGGCAAGTCAATTGGAACCCGCAGACGCCGGTGCCGTTCCATTGGATGGGCGTGCTGTTTTCGGTTTCGATATCAAAGGCCTCTGTTTCATAATTGGCGCCGGCGCCGTTGACTTCGGATTTGGTTTCGGCGTTTTTGATTACTTCGTTGATGCTGGGGAGGTTGTTGGGGGTGGGGAAGGTAGGGATATACCATTTGCGCACGGTGGAAACCGGGCTTACAGCGAGTTCGACGGCGCCGTATTGTGCTTTCAGGTTGGCGATATCGGTAGCGGTGGCGCTGGGGTCGAAGCGGATTAAAAGGGTGTTGCCGTTGAAGGGCGACTGCGACAGAGCGTCGGTGCTTTGACCAAAATTTAAAACAATACACAGGAGTACCTGGATAAAACTTGCTGCTTTTTTCATGACTGAAATTATTTTGATTCATCAGATGTAGGTAAAAGCCACGAAGTATTCCAGTGTGACAGCATTTTTAAAAAAAATAAAACAGGCCACCATTGCGGCAGCCTGTTTAAAAAAGCTAGCAAGTTTTTATATAGTGCATCTGCCAGTTAGTTGCCGCCCGTCCAAAAGCCATAGCTGTAGCGACCGACAGCCAATCCGGCAAGAATGGCGTTCTTGTCTTCTTCGCCGATGCCCGAGTTCATGACTTCGTTTTCAAACTGCACGCTGGCAGCATAGAACGTTTCTTCGGGTTGCGAAAGCACGTTGTTGTAGTACAGGGTGGTGGTGGCGGCTTGTACCGGTGTGATCCGGCCGGACTGAACCAGTTGGTTCAGAATTTCAGGGATGTCCGTGTTTTCCAGGTTGTTGACCAGGTCGTACACTTCGTTGATGGCCGGGAACAGCACCGGGTGGTAGGGCGTAGGGTCGAGGCCCATATTGGCCGACACGTAGGTTTCACCCAGCCCATACACCAGCGGATTGCAGCCGCCGTTGCAGGCATATCCCGGTACGTTGATCGTCAGGTAGGCATTGTGGTGGACGCCCAGGTCGTCGAACGGATTGGCCGGATTGCCCTGGCCAATGCCGCCGCCGGTGGTGCCGGGGTTGGCGATGGCGGCCGAAGCGGTCAGGGAGGCGCCGGCTGCGCCGATCACCGCGCCGATGGCTGCTCCCCAGGGACCGAAAATAGAACCGGCTGCCGCGCCTTCCACCGCGCCGGTGCAATCGGCGCCGATGACTTTCTTCGTTTTTTCATCCATGGCCCGGGATTTGACCGGCGCAATGCTTTCCAGTTTGTTCAGCAGCGACTGCTCGGCCGGTGTCAGCAAACTGAGGGTTTCGGTTTTCGAACGAAGGGTGTTGGTGTTGTCTTTTTGGCAGCTATACACGATAGCAATAGCCAGCAACATTAAGGATGCGAGTGCAATTTTGACGGTTTTCATATTGTGATAGTGTGATAGTGTGAAAGTGTGAGATGTAGATAGTGTGATATTGAGATAGTGTGATATTGAGATAGTGCGGTATTGGGGCATTGGGGTGGTGTTATTAAAGTTGGATGACAATATGAATGCTATGGGTAGCCATATCGTAGTACCAGTAGATAAACAGGAACTGCGCGCCTGGCGTAGGGTTGCCGATGAATTCGACCGGATAGTCGCCGGCTTCAAATACCACTCCCTGGGGTGCCGGCAGATTGGCTTCGGCATAGAGTTCGTCTACCAGCGCTTGTGGCAGGCTATAGGGGGTGCTCAGGTGGTAAACCGGATTTTCAATGATGCTTTGCACAAAATCCGGACTTAAGGAGGAGGGGGCCATGTCGAAGAAAATCTGATCTCCTTCGAGGAGCGATACTTGCCCGGCTACCTGATTGCCTGCCAAGTTGGCGTAGGGGATGGAAGGCCAGGAAAAGGGGTTGTCGACACAAGTACCGAAGGAAGGTACGCAGCCGCCGAAGCAGCCCGGCATTTCAAAGGTGAAGGGTCCGAAGGGCCGCGGGCGGGCCAACCAGGAGCGGCTCGTCACGGATTGGTTCAGCTGGGTTTGCGGGAGGGTGTTGCTGAGTTGTTGTTGCGTTTCTTTTTGGCAGGAAGCCAGGCCCAGGAGGGCAAAGGCCAATACAAGGCCGCTGATAGGAAAGTACTGTTTCATGATGCACTGCTTTTTTCGATGTATAAGGTTGCCTACTCTGTTCACGGCTTTTCGGCTTCGACCGTTTTGCTTGCAAGCATTTGATCGTAAAAGCAGCCCCACCCCGGCGCTGTGACAGCCCGGAGAAAAAAATAAATATTTTCAACCGGCCTGTCACACGCAGCCCTTTTCTGGCTTTTATACTTAAAAATAAAGATGTATGATCAGGGTATACGCACACCACCAGGCTCAGTTTTCGGCCCATGCCGTGACCATCGAGCAAGTCGAACAACATTTTTCGCAGGAGGTCGCCGAGTGGCTGGTGGCCCAGGGCATCTGTAAAAAACGAGATGCCGCCCGCATTTTTTCGCGGGTGATAGCCGCCCTCCGGCTGAGAAAAAAGGAGGAAACGACGGTCAAATGGGACACTTTTCTTACCATTGCCAAAGAAGAAGCACTCAGTTTACAACGGCAAATGGACCAGAATTTCAACCTTACCGCAGAAGAGTTTGATCAATTGCTCGTCTCCCTGCAAGCCGACGAGAAGGACCTGTTCGAACAGGTTTTTCTGACGCATTTCAGCAGCTGCCGCCTCTTCCTGATTCGTCAGCACCAGGCCTCGCCCGAAGATGCCTACGACGCCACAATGGACACCCTGCTCGAATTTTACCAGCGACTCAAGTCGGGCAAAATTCAGTACGGCAACCTGCGCTACCTGTTTACCAAAATGGCTGGCCAGGTCTATTTTAAAATTTTGCGGAAACGCGGCCAAATCGAAGAATTTCAGGCCACCGATGCGGCGGCGCCGGAAGAGGAGTTTTCAGAAGAAACCTTTCGAATGCTCGATAAAGCCTGGGACAAACTCTGCGACGAATGCCGCATGCTCCTCAAAGCCTTCTATTACGACGGCGCTCAACTCAACGACCTGGCCGCCGAGGTCGGCAAACTGCCGGCTGCGCTCCGCAAACAAAAACAACGCTGCGTCGACAAACTCCGCGGCCTCTTTATCCGATACGCATAACCCGTAAATTTCCTACCTATGAAAAGGCTCTCCTTGTTCAAAAACAATAGCATGTCCGAAAAAGAATCGGACCAATTTCTCAACGACCTGATCCGCCAGAAAATGGACCGGGATACCAAGGCCGATTGGGCGCAAAAACTGGAAGATCAATACCAGATCAGCCGCTCGGATACGCCACTCGTCGCCCAGCGTTCCACTGTCGCCTACCGCTGGATGGGCATCGCCGCCACCCTGGTGCTGCTCGTGATGGCTGTTTGGATGTACCGCAGCCAGGACGGCTTCCAGGCACGGCAACTAGCCGATAGTTTTATCCGCGAAGAACAACTGCCCTACGCCGGCTTCCGAAAAGGCGCCGATGCAGTGCTCGAAAAAAGAATGCGGGCCGTTGATGCCTACCAACGCAAAGATTTCAATACCGCCATCGATACCTGGCAGCAACTCCAGGCCCAGCCGGAATTCAGCCCCGACGACCAGTTTTTCCTCGGGATGTGTTACCTGTACAACGGCCAGGCCGCGCAAGCCCTTTCTGCCTTCGGCAAACACGAAAAAATGGACAATCCCGGCAACCGCTTTGTTCAGGAACGGCAGTTCTTCAGCGCCCTGGCCCTCATCAAAACCGGCGACCCGAACACCGCCCGCAGCGTACTCCAAGCCCTCGAACAATCCACTACTTCCCAAGCCCTGCGCCTACGCGCAACCAAGGTGTTGGCGGCGATGGGGGATTGAGGGATTGGGATATTGGATTTCGATATTCGATATTCGAAATTCGATATTCGATATTCGATATTTTTTAGGATAGAAGCCGTATCCAATTCCTCTGCCAGGCCGCTGGAAGTGGGCTTGGTGAAAACAATAACCCCGGCCTCAAACACGCAAAAGGGTGACTTCCGCATAGAAATTCAGACAGCCGTTCGGTACCTGATTTTCCACCCGGAAGTCACCCTTTTGACTTCTACATTTTACATTCTACATTTTACATTTTCTCCAGTTTGACGCAGTGCGTGGCGCCGGCGCTTTGCACGCGCAGCCAATACACGCCGGGCGGGCAGTGGCGCAGGTCTGCCTGGCGGTTCCAGGTACCTGCCGGACTGCGGGTGCCGGCGGGCTGTATCGTTTGCACCACCCGGCCCAGGCAATCGAATAGCTGTACGCTCAGGGCTTGCTCGTCGGGCAACTCCAGGCTGATCTGTGCAATGCCGGAGGTAGGGTTGGGGGCTACTGTGAGCTGCAAGGGCGCCAGCGCCGGCGCTTCCGGCGCCGCCACGATGATCTGGTGGGGCGGTAAAATAATTTCGTCGACCCAGGCCCGGTCGGAGCCCTCCGACTTGAGGTCGTCTTTTTGATACACCCAGGCAAACGTATGCACGCCCGCCGCTACCGGAAACGCCTCTATACCCCAGGCTACACTGCCGCTCCAGGCCGCCACCTGCTGGCCGTCGATATAAAACCGCAGGAAATCAAAATCCGCTTCGCTGCTGACCTTCCGGGCAAACGAAATCCAGCCCGCCTCTGATACGAACAGGTTGAGGGTCATGGCCGACGATTGGTTGTGCGTGATCACCCCCGAACGCGAACAAAATTGGCCGGCATAGGCGCCGGAAGAGGAGATCACCCAGGGCTTGTTGCCCGACATTTCCCAATCCCAGGCATCAAAAGTATGGCTCTCGAAGGTTTCGAGTACGGGGTTCAGGATCAGGGGGCTGATCGTTGCCTGAGCGCTATAGGCGCCTGCTTCCAGTTGGTACAACAACTCAACTGCTGCACTGGCCGGCGCATCGGGCGTCAGGCTGAGCGAAAAAACGGCCTCCTGTTCGCCGCCCAGGGCCGGTAGCGCGCCCAGCGGGTTGGCAGAACTGATGAGCAGGTAGGGCGACGCCGTGCTCAGGCTACCGGTCGCCGGCAGACTCGTGCTGCCCCCGTTGTTTCGGTTCAGGATGCGGAGCAGCGCCGTTTCGCCGCTTTCGAGATAGCCGTTGCCGTTGCCGCCGTCCGAATCGTCGAGGCTCCAGGCACCCACCTCCAGGGTCGGCGCCTGCAACTGCAGCGGAATGCTGGTCGACACCGACAAGGAATCGTTGTAGCGGAGCAGCAGGGCAAAGGTGACGCCCTGGCCGTTGGGCACGGCAGCATCTACGGCAAAAGAAAATACCACGCTGGAGGTGTCGGCGCCCTGCAAGTCGGCCAGCAGCACCTCGTCGTTGAGCAGGGTCACATAGGGCGAAAGCACGCTCAGGCGGGCCAGTGGAGCCACAGCCGTCGCCATGCCGGCGTTTTTGATCTTGATCTGCAAGGAAACCGTTTCTCCGAAATCGGCTTTTTTATCCTGGTTGCCGGCGGCGTCGTCGAGTTCAATTTGTTGAACAAGCAGGAAGGGCGGCGCGGCGGGCAGTAGCCCCACCTTGCCCTGGTACGGGATGTGGTTGAACTGTGAAACGGTCACCACCAGTTCGCCGGTATTTTCCAGGGGCGAAAATTCCAGGTCTACCGAACCGTTTTGGATCGTACCGACCGCCCAGGTTTGGTTTTGCCAAAACAAACTGACCAACGCGCCCTCCACCGGGCAATCCACATGCAGGCTGCTGGCGCCAAAGGGAAGTTCCGCTACATGGCTGGCCGAGAGGGCGAGCGGCAAGCGGGTGCGCGGCACCGTGCTGGGCTCGGCAAAGGGGTTCCAGAAATCGGCCATCAGTTCGCCGTTTCCGCCGTAGGCGCTGATCATTTTGGCATTGCCGATGGCGAGCATGCCCGCGAGGGTAGGGGAGAGGGTCAGCCCGTCGGCATCGGCGAGGTATTGGTTCATGCCGTCCTGGCCTTCCATGGGCGGGCTCCAACTTTGGTAGTCGCTGGAGAAAAAACCGCCGATACCGCCCCAGGCTTCGCCACTGGCCGGGTCGCCGGCGCGTTGCCAGGCTTCGCCCAGGCATTCGCCGTTGGTGAAATTGCCGGCACAGCAGGCCACTGCGATGAGGATCGGGTAGCGGTGCGGGTTGCGCAATTGCGCGACGGCATTGGTGTTGAAATTGCCGCTCACCAAGCCCTGTTCCCAGCCATGCCCGGTGTAGTTGTACAACGAAACACCCCGGGTATTCATCAAATCGACCAGAGGGGCGTTGCTGGGGTTGCCGTCCTGGTCGGCGGTGGCGCTGCCCGGCGTGGGCGAATCGGGGCCGTGCGAGCCGTCATAAAATTCCCAATATTGCTCGAAGCCATCAGCCAGGTGCGCGGTTTTCCACTCGTTGCCGTGCTGCCAGTCGGCCTGGTTGTCGTCGCCGAAGCCGGCGCCCTCGTTGGAGGCGGAGGCCATGCCTGTGGCGCACCAGTTTTGGGTGGAGTCGGCCAGCGGGTATTTTTCATACTCCAGGTTGCGGTTGACCATGATCGACACTTGCTCCGGGGTGCTGGCGTGCAGCCGTCCGACGAGCACTTCGGGGAAGTGGTCCTGACCGTCGAGGTAGCCAAAACAGTTGTCGCAGGAATAAAAATCGCCGTCTTGCCGCATTTCCGGCCGGATAGCGTCTTCGTCGCCCACCAGCAGCAAGTAGCTGATGGGGTGCTGGGCGTAGTAATTTTTTACAAAATTGTACACCTCGCCCGATTCGGAAGAGCCCACTGCCGACACCGGGACCACGGTGGTATGGATGCCCATCTGGCGTTTCCAGTCGACGAGGGGTTGCAGGGCGGGCAGGAGTTCGTCTTTGGCAAGAATGAGCATCTCGTCGGGGCTGTCGCTACCGCCCCGGCTGCTGATGCGCGGGGTTCCGTTCACAAACAGTTGCCGGTACAGCGAGGCAAAGGCGCGGCTATCCTGCGCCAAGGGGCCGCCATTTCGTTCGTTTTCACCGGCTTCGGCGGTGGCGTACACCCGGATTGTCATGGAGCGGTAGACGCGCAGTATTTTTTTGACCGGGTTGTATTGCACCGGATAGAGCCAGAGGGCTTGCCCACGGGTGTCGCGGAAGATGAAGGGCTGTTGCAGATCGGCCATGCGGCCGGGGTAGAATTGGTTCTGCTGGTAGGCGGGGCCGTATTCGTAGGGTAGGGTAGCGGGGTCGGTTGTCCGTTTCAGGTTGCCTTTTGAGGGGGCGATATTGACCTGGGAAAATTCATCGTAGTCGGCCGACAGGATTTCCACGGCCATCTTGCCCCGGTTCGGAATCCGGAGGCAGGTAGCCAGTTTGGGTACATCGGGCGCGCCTTTTTCCAGCAGGGGTGTTCCGCCCTCAAAAACCGGGATCTGGGCCGGTCCGCTGGGGGTTTGCACCTCGAGTTGGCCGGCGCCGCTGAGGGTCACTTGGAGCACCGTTTCTGTGCCGGTATCCGAGAGCACGTCGATTTGGCTGCTCTGCCGCGCTTGGGCGATCAGTGCGGTTACGGAGAGGCAGTAGAGCAGAAAAGTGATGAGATTTTTCATGGACAAAGCAGGATCAGCGGGTGTGCAGGAGGCGTTGCGTGCGCCCGGGTGTTTGTAAAAAATAAGCGCCGGCTGGCCAGGTATCAACAGCAATTTGTACCTGTTGTTGCGGCAGCAAAATTGCCGACCAGCGGAGGCGGCCGAGTACGTCGGTGAGTTGTGCGGGAAGGGGCTGTGTGTCTTCGTTTTGCAAGTGCAAAAATTCAGTCGCCGGGTTGGGGAAAACCCGCAGGCTACTGCTGCCCGGAGCCGAGGCGCCGGTGGTGCCGGGGGTATACAAACTAAAAAACACGTCTTGAAAATTGGTGGCTTGGCCGTCTTCCCAGACCCGGAACCACAGCCAGGCGTCGCCGGGGCTGGTGTTGGGTTGCACGATGAGTTTGAGGTAGGCCTGGACGGTGTCGGCTACGGTGTTCATAGTACCGCTGGCGGGGATACCGGTGTAGCAGGCGCCGTAGTCGCAGAGGTCGATGGTCCAGCCGGCGGGGAAACTGCTTTCCACACTTTTCCAGCGGAGGCGGAGGCTGTCGCCGCCGGGGTTGTCCAGGAATATGTAGCACTCGTTGGCGAGTCCGGGCTCTACTTCCTGCTGCAACAAGGGGCCGGGCATGGGCACAAAGGTTTGGCCGGAGGCCGCGGGGAGCCAGCAAAAAGCGAAGAGCGTCAGCCAACAAAGGCGCATGAAAGTGGCCGGCAAAAGAGTGTTGTGATTTTGCCTGCGGCAAAGTAGCGGCTTTTTGCGGCAAGGATGGGTGGGAAAGGGTGGGGAATTTGGAAAGGTTTGGACAAAAGGTAAACGTTGTGGGGCTGGAACCGCCGGCAATTCAGCGCTTGTTGCGAAGCGGTGCCGGCACCCGTGCAGAATTATGGTCATCTGTACTGGGTGAATTTCACGATTCAATTATATTTGACGCCTTGTCGGGCTTGCCCGGACGCCCGTGTTAAACTTCAAATGAACAATCCCTTGCCTTCTTATGGCGTATGATGTTTTTATTAGCTATCCGTACCAATCGGAGGATGACGATAGGGTGCAGGATTTTTATGATAGTTTAGTCGCATTTCATGCCGAGTATGGCACGTCTAAACTAAAAATTTTCATCAACCGGAGAAACATTCTCAACAGCGAACGGGTAAATAAAGTAGGCGTCCAAGAAATAATTGCCAATTCTCAGGTTTTTATCCCCTTGCTTTCGCCCGAATATTTCCAGGATCAGCGTTGCAGGGATGAATTTTTGTTTTTTCTGGATCAATTGAAGCAGCCAGCCACAGAAGAATATTGCAGGATTCTTCCGGTGGAAATGAAGCCTATACAGGGTAAGCAATCCGTACCGAACGCCCAAAGAGCAGTTACTAGGATACAGAAATTCTGTGATCAATCCAATTGTGCTTCACATTTCTTATGGGAAGTCGATAAGAAATACAAGTTGGTCGCAGATTTTTACAAAACGTTGGTGAAAGGAATTGATCAAGTTCTGGGTAATCTGCCTGAGCCGGATGTAAAAAACAACTCTTACGAGCAATCTGTTTTCCTTGCCATGAGCTCCTCCGGCGCTTCGCAAAAAGAGCGTAAAGATTTATTGGCTCAATTGCTACGATTGCAAAACCAAAACCAGTTCCCTTTCCTTATCCTACCCGATCAAGGTCTTTTCAAGTTGGACAACCTAAAAACCAAGTCTCGGGAAGAGGTAGAAAATATTCTGAACGACCAGATGCGCGAGTCGATGTTTTCTATACATTTTTTTGATGATGAAGACGGCTTGCGAGCGGCTGATTCCGATGTGTTGATTACGCACCTGCAATACCAAATCGCTCGGGAATACAGCCAGAGTAAGGAAAAGAATGATTTTAAGGTGCTTGTAAGGAGTTTGGTTACAGAAGGGGCTTCTGGATTACAAAGAGAGTTTATGAGGAGTATCGAGCAGGATCGGGAGTTTGATGGCTTGGAAATGCAACCGCAGGGCACTTCGCTAACTGCGTTCAAAGCCCGCTTGTTGGAAATAGTCGCAGAACAAGAACAGCGCAACAACCAAATTAAGCCGGATGAACTGACTGATCAGGGAGTCTTCGTGGTGCATCATCCTGATGATTCACAGATTTTACTTCTGGAAGAAATTCAAGAATTGATTTACAATAGGAATTATTTTGTCTTTCCTTCTGTGTTTGCAGAAGGAGCCCAGCGAAGGGAAGAACCTGAAACCTTTGAAAAATCTTGGGCCATTTGTAGTCGGGCTGTTTTGCTATTGTCTCAAGGATCTACGATGTGGTGCATTTCCAAATTGATCGATTTGAGGCATTTGGCGCAACAAGTTTTAAAACGGCCTTCCGCAATTGCCATTTGCGTTTCAGACCCAGAGGCAAATAAACGTATTGAAGAGATGAAGCGATCTCGTATTGAAATTATCAACTGCACCGAGCAAGGTTTTGAACAAAAAATCGTCCAGTTTCTGAAAAAACCCCTCCGCCAGTATGCCTCCTGATACGCTGAAATATGATATTGAGGGGTATTACCTCGAATTGCAAAAAGAAGGGCAGAACCTTGGTTTCCCGAACTGGGACGCACACCACAACCCTTTTCCCGGCTTGCGACCCTTCCGGAGCATCGAAGCCCTGCTGTTTTTTGGTCGCCGTAAGCAAGTAGATGAACTCGCCGACCGGCTCCTGCGGAGCCACTTTCTGGGCGTGCTGGGCAGTTCCGGTGGCGGAAAATCTTCCCTCGTGCGCGCCGGACTGATTCCGGCCCTGCACGGCGGTTTAGGACAAGCAAGGGCAAGCAACTGGAAGATCGTGATTTGCAAACCGGGCATTACTCCGCTGCAAAATCTGGCGGCGTCCTTGGCGGCAGCCAATCTCGGCAGTGCTGATGAAGCCCGCCTGGTCCCGGAGATCGATCGTGTGCTGGACGTACTCAAAAGTACTTCTTTTGGCTTGCTGGATGTAGAAGCAGGGGCCGAACCGGGATGTAAAACCCTGGTCGTCATAGACCAATTCGAAGAACTGTTCCGGTTCCAGAAAGGGCCCAACCACGAAACGGAGTATTTTGTCGACCTCCTGCTCACGGCAGCCCGGGAACCGGATTCGCCGGTGTACATCGTCATTACCATGCGCTCCGAATTCCTGGGCGACTGCGTCCGCTACCGGGGACTGCCCGAACTAATCAACGAAGGACAGTACCTGGTGCCCTGCCTCAGTGGCGAAAACATCCGCCAAGCCATTACCGGCCCGGCCATCGTGGTAGGAGCGACCGTCGCCCCGACGCTGGTCAATCGCCTGGTGCGCGAACTGGGCAACAGCCAGGACCAACTCCCTTTGCTCCAGCACGCCCTGATGCGCACCTACCGGCATTGGTACGCACTGGACCCCCGGCCCGAACACATCGGCCACGCCGACTACGAAGCCGTCTGTGGAAAATGGAACCCCGATGAGGAGGCGATGGATGTCCACCTGGAGTACGCGCTCTCCAACCATGCCAACGAATGCTACGAAAGCCTGCCGGAAGCGCTACAGCCGGTGGCTGAATTGATTTTTAAACGCCTGGTAGAGCGCGACGGCCGTTTGCCGGCCCCCTTGCGGGAGTTGTACGGCATTGCTCAAATGGCAAAGGCCTCGCCGGAGGATGTCAAGCGGGTGATCGACCAGTTCCGGCAAGCCGATACCTCCTTCCTGATGCCGCCGCCGGAAGTGCCGCTCCGCCCGGATACCATCCTCGATATTTCGCACGAAAGCCTGATCCGAAACTGGGACCTGCTGAAAAAATGGACAGAAGAGGAAGCCCGCAATGCCAGGCTGTACCGCCGGCTCAATGAAGCCCGCGAAGAAAAGGGATTGCTGGAGGGTGCGCGGCTGGAGAACCTGATCGAATGGAAATCCAAAGGTTTCAATGCCTTTTGGGCCGCCCGCTACCATGCTGCCGCTGGGGGCCACCGCGATGGGGCGCAGGAGGAGGCTTTGTTTCAGGAAAATATGGATTATTTGGAGTTCTGTATTGCGGAAGAGGAAAGGCGGAAAAAGGCAAAAGAGCAGGAGGAAGAAAAAAGGAAAAAGGCAAAAGAGCAGGAAGAAGAAAATAAACGGGCGGAAGAAAGCCGTCAAAAAGTACAACGGCTAAAATTAAAATACCGCACCAATCTGGCTGTTCTGGGACTTGTAGCGGCCCTAGTGGCCGGCGGATTTGGGTGGTTTGCCTGGCAAAAGAAATCAGAAGTGGAAGTACAAAATGTAGAGATTCAGCGAAAAAATGTCGAGATTCATCAACAAAAGCAGGTGGTTGAAAATGCACTAAACCAATTTTTACAGGAAAAACGTGCAAATGAAAAATTGCAGGCGGTCAAACTCATTAGCAACGCCGAGGTATATATCAAAGCCGAACAATTTGCTCTGGCGCTGAGTGCCTACCAGGAGGCACTCGAACTTAATCCGGAAGACAAGACACTGGAGGAAAGAATCGCCTTCTGTAGAAAGAACTTGTCCGGTGCTGTACCACCCAAATAATAGACTTTTTCTGATCTCCCGAAAATGCAAACGATATTTTCATTGCTACCCATCCGCCAATATTGCCGCTTGCTCGCCATTTTGGGCGTTCTCCTTGGCGCGACAAACACATGCCAGGGACAAAAACTGGACGAACAATGCCAGGATTGCCCCTGCCTGATCCGGCTGGCCAAAGGCAAAGCCGAACGGCAATTGTATTCGGAAGCCATCCGCCTGTACAACGCCGCCCGCACCTGCGATCCCACGCAGGCTCAACAGATCGATGCCCGTGTCGCAGCAATTTTTCAAACCATTTCGAACCTGCGCGACGAGGCGGAACGGCAGCGGCGTATCGCCGATAAGGCAGCGAATGAGGCAGAACAGGCTGGTTTGAAGTTGTTAGACGCCGTTGCCCGGGCAGAAAAGGAAACGCAAATTGCAAAAAGTGAAAAAACAAGGGCGGATTCTTTGGCGGAAGTAATCGCCAAACAACTGGACGCTGTTCAACAACAACGCGACAGCATGCAACTCCTGATCCAAACCACACTGCACAACTATTGCAACAGTGTAGAAAAACTGATTTACGAATTGAATTACAACGTGGCGGAAGTCCTGCTCTTGGAGGCCCTGAAACTGGATGCTGCCCGCTCCAGTTCCTCTTTTTCGCCGAAAGATACCCTTAGCCAAAGGGTGCGGGCGCTTGCATTGGAATTGATCTATTGCCACCTTCAAATCGATAGTCTCGATCAAACAGCACCGCTCAGCAGTTTTTTTAAGGACTTCCACGGTGCTGAAACCCCAACACAACTGGAAAATACCATCGCCCATCTGGATTCTGCGCTGTATGCCCACCTGGAAGCGCGGTATTTCCCCAAAACCGTCCGGATTGACGCCAGTTTCTCCATCGGCCAAACCGAAGTCACCTTTTGGCAATACGCCCTCTTTGCTGCCTCTGACAAACGGGAATTGGTGCAACCGCCCTGGGGGCTTCAGGGCGACCACCCAGCCGTCGGGGTGAGCTGGTGGGATGCCGTGGACTACTGTACCTGGTTAAATGGGAAAAGAACAAAATCCGGCGAGGGACCGGCTGTTTACAAACATAAAAAATCTGAGATTGAGTCCAACTCATCGTTTGGTTCCTTCGGTTTGCTCATAGATGTGCTCTACCTGCGTCGATCTGTTCGGGTAAACAAACAAGCAGCGGGCTACCGCTTGCCCTTTAAACGGGAATGGGAAAAAGCCGCCGGGAATAGGAATTCAACAAGCCAAAGAAGCCCCGTAGACATGGGCTTTAGCCAACATGCGCAGATCAACCAAACCAAGGCCGGTTTTAAAACACATGCGGTTGGGGAAACACGCCCCAATGCCCTTCAACTATTTGATATGGGCGGAAACGCCCGCGAGTGGATTTGGAGAACCGAAAAAAAATCTAAAGTCAGGATGAATATGGTCCCTATCTGGTACCGCAAACAAGTAGTAAAAGGAGCATTCTGGTATTACGAGCCTGTTGAGTGGAATGCATCCGCCGGAATCTTGATGAAAGCCACCGCACAAAGCGAAAAAAACGGCTTTCGCGTCGTCCTCAGCCACGGCCGCCAATAAACCTCAGTTCCCCTTCTCCCCCACGATCCGCCGGTACCGCTCAAAAAACGCCGGTATACTGGCCGAGGGCAACTCCGTCGACGCGTTGAACAGGGCGCAAATGGCGATGCCGTGCCGGCGATCCAGCGCGATTTCGCCCCGAAACCCGTTGACCGCGCCGCCGTGGTACACAATGGTGTCGTTGTTGTTCACGAGCACCCGCCAGCCCATACCGTACCAGGCTTCCTTGTTGCCGCTCCAGTGCCGGAAATACCGCCGCTCGTTGTTGGTCCGGATGATCGGCTGAAACACCCGGTCCAGCGTGGTCTTCGACACGATATCAGGCCGGTACCCCAGCAGCACTTTCAGCCACTGGCCCATGTCGGCAATGCTGGCATTGACGCCGCCCGCCGGCGCGGCATTGTAAAACCGCCGCGAAATGGTGTCGGGTACCCAGCCGGCTCCCGAGGAATGGTGCGGCATGGCCTTGTCGGTGTTGCGGTGGATCGACTCCCAGTCGGCCGAAGCCGTTTGCATGCCCGCCGGCTTGAATATTTTATCGTTTAATACCTCGGCATAGGTTTTTCCGGTCGCAAACTGCATGGCCTCGCCCACCAGGCTAAAGGCCACATTCTGGTAACTGAAGGCCTCGCCGGGCTTGCCATAGATCCGCAGCCGCTCAAAACGGGGCGCAATATCTTTTAGGGTAAATCCCGACTCGATCATGTCGGTGTAGGCGTGGTAGGGTAAACCCGTGGTGTGCGACAACAAGTGCGACAGGGTGATTTGCCGGGTCTGCTCCGGCGAAGAAAGTTTGAACTCCGGTACGTAGCGAATGATCCGGTCGTCCCAGTTCAGTTGGCCTTCCTGCACCAGGATGCCGGTCAACACCCCGGCAAAACCCTTGGACAGGGAGCCGATGCGAAACACGGTATGCACCCCCGCCGAATCCTGGCCCCGGGTCGATTTCAGGCCGTACCCCCGCTGAAAAATAACCACACTGTCTTTGACAATCACCAGCGCCGCGCCCGGCGTGTGGGAGCCGCTCATGGAATCGGCAAAAAAACGGTCGTATTCCGTGACGAGGGCTTGCAGATCCGGGTCGCGCAGCGCCGCCGGAAAAGGGTTCGACGCAACACTCGTACGGGACGTAGCATCCGTACAGGCATGGAAACCAAAGGCAGCCAGGATCGCAAAGGCCGGCAAGAGGGCGCGCCGGAGTGCAACGATTACATTCATATGGGCGAAGATATGGATATCTGTGTGGAGTGAGCGAGCGGGTGTGCCGTTTTCTGCCG
>JADLDL010000302.1 GCA_020846655.1 Saprospiraceae bacterium
ATTGGACCTACAACGGCTACAACCCCTACTACTGTCAGAATAATGCCTGGGTGAACAACTCGTATTATTACAACAACAACAACAACGGCGGGAACAACAACGGCTACAAGCCCAAGACGTATACCGGACCGCGCCGGGGAGGCTCCACCGTCAATCCGGGGTATGCCCGTATTGCCGATTCCGGCCAAACCGCCCGCTCCAACCGCCTGACGCCGTCCAATACGAAAGACGTACCGGTTATTGAAATGCCGGCCCAGCGCCCCAACGGCCGCGTAGAACCCGGCGGCGTGCGCAGAGACCCGACTTCTACCCCCGAGCGCGGCACTACCACCCGGCCGACTGCCCGCGACGTACAGCCCAACCGCGAAACCATTCCGGCCCGCGAAGTAACGCCCAATCGGGAAACCCGCCCAGCCCGCGACGTGACGCCCAACCGCGAAACCCGCCCGAGCCGTGAGGTGACGCCCAACCGCGAAACCCGCCCGAGCCGTGAGGTGACGCCCAACCGCGAAACCCGCCCGAGCCGCGAAGTATCGCCTTCCCGCGAAGAGCGCCCGGCCACTCGCCCGAGCCGTGAGGTATCGCCTGCCCGCGAAGAGCGCCCCAGCCGCCCGAGCCGTGAGGTATCGCCCAACCGCGAAGAACGGCCCAGCCGGCCTTCCTACGATCAGCCCTCGCGCTCCAACAGCAGCAACGAACGCAGCATCCAGCCCAGCCGCAGCAGCGACAGCGGTAGCAGCCGGAGCAGCGGCGATTCGGGCCGCAGCAGCAGTGGCAACTCCGGCCGCAGCGGCGGTGGTGGCCGCGGCCGCGACTAATCGCGCCGGCTTGATTTTTCTTTCTTATCCCCGGGTTGCTACCAACAGCCTGGCAACCCGGGGATAAAAGAAGGAACAAACGCTCAATCCCAATCCCTGTCTTATCATGTACATGATGGGTGGAAAACGGTCCTGACACCTCCTTCCACCCATTTTTTATTGGCCCCAGCGAATCTGTATGTTTGCCCTAATTCATTCAACCTGGACCTTTTCTATGAAACGACATCTCTTGCTTTCCTTCTTGTTTCTGTCCGTCGCTGCCTTCGGCCAAAACCCCGAGGATGTGCTTCGATATTCTTACCTGAATCCCAGCGGCACCGCCCGTTTTCTGGGCGCCGGCGGCTCATTCGGAGCCTTGGGCGCCGATTTTAGTACCCTGAGCCAAAACCCAGCCGGCCTGGCGCTGTTTCGCACCGACGAGCTGATGTTCAGCCCCTCCATCCGGTTTACGAATACGGATGCGACCCTGGCCGGATCCAACCCTACCCTGAATGAAACGAAAAGCAATTTTCACTTCGGCAACCTCGGCATTGTATTCAATACCAACCCGGGCAAAAGCCGCTGGAAAACCTTCAACGTGGGGCTCGGGTACAACCAACTGAACAACTTTAACCGGGGCGTCTATTACAGTGGCACGGCCTCCGGCACCGTTTTGAACGATTGGTTTGCCGAAGCACAGTCTACCCTTGCTACCGGCACTGAGGACGACCTCGACCCCTTCCATTCGCGCATGGCCTACGATGCCAACGCCATCTACTACCAGGACGGCGCCTTGTCCTATGATTTTCTTGGAAATGAAAACGTCAACATCGAACGTTCGCAACTGGCCGTGTTGTCGGGCGCAATGAATGAAATGGTGTTGTCGTTTGCTGGCAACTACGACGAAAAACTGATGGTTGGCACCACGATTGGCGTGCCTTTCGTCAAGTACCGTCAAAATACCAGTTACGATGAGACCGACCCCGACAACCTGGTCAATTATTTCGACGAGCTGAATTACAACGAATACCTCCAAACCGATGGCATTGGGGTCAACCTCAAGTTGGGCGTGATTTACAAGGTGAGCCAGGCCTTTCGACTGGGCGCCAGTTTCCACACGCCGACCTGGCTGAGCCTGACCGACAAGTTTGATAACTCGTTTTCCTATACCTACACCGACAACAACGGCCGATCCACCACCGACGCCAGTTCGCCCCAGGGCACCTTCGATTACAAACTGGCCACCCCTTGGCGGGCCGCTGTGAGTGCCGCCATGTTGATAAAAAAATACGGCTTTCTCAGCGCCGATGTGGAATGGGTCGACTACAGTGCCAACAGTTTCAACCTGACCTCCGACATTGCCAGCAACGACAACCAGAATTTTGAACGCCAGCTCAATACGGCTATTCAAAAAGACTACGGCTCCGCCGTAAACATCCGCGTAGGCGGCGAAGCGGTGCTGGATAACTTCCGGCTGCGGGCCGGCGTCAACCTGCTGGGCAAGCCCGACGCCGATGAAAGCGGCTTCAACATGGGCTATTCCTTAGGCGCAGGCGTTCGGGGCGAATCGTTTTACCTGGACCTGGGCTATCGCCTGAGCAGCGGGGAGGGCGTTATCGCCGCTTATCGGGACGGCCCGGAGGCAAAAACCAAAAGCATCGCGCACAACCTGCTGATGACGGTCGGATTCAAATTCTAAAAAACGAGCCGGCCGGCACAACACGGATGGAACAGCAACAGGCGGACAAAATCCGCGACGTGCTGCTCCATCCGTGTTTTCATTTTGCCATATTTGCAGCAAAAAAAGACATGGCCGTTGTGCAAACTGCAATCCCCGGCCTGCTGGTGTACGAGCCGCAGGTTTTTCACGATGAACGCGGGTATTTTTTTGAAAGTTATAACCGTCGGGTATGGGCGGAGGCGGGTGTAGACTGCGAATTTGTACAAGCCAACCAGGCGCGCAGTACCCGGGGCGTTTTGCGGGGCCTGCACTACCAGACTGGCGCCCACGCCCAAGCCAAACTGGTGCGGGTGGTGGAAGGCGAAGTGGTGGATGTGGCTGTTGATCTTCGCGAGGATTCGCCCACCTATGGCCAGTGGTTTTCGATTCACCTGAGCGCCGAAAACAAACGCCAACTGCTGGTGCCCCGGGGATTTGCCCACGGCTATGTGGTGCTCAGTGAAACCGCTGAGTTTGTTTATAAATGTGACAATTATTACTCCAAAGCGCACGAGGGTGGCATCCGCTACGATGACCCAAGTTTGAACATCGATTGGGGCTTTGACCTGTCGAAGGTCATCGTATCGGCCAAAGATTTGGAACTGCCGGCTTTTGGCCAGCACCGCCGCTAAGAAACTGCCCGCCAGGGGTTTTCAGCCGGTTTCTAAATCTACCCGGCCAAACCGCCAACAACAAATGGCCGGGTGTGCTGTTCAGTTGGACACACCTACACGACTTGTTACATGAAAGTTGCCGTTATCCGCAAAGCACATTTCAATGCCGCCCACCGGCTGCATAATCCGGCCTGGCCTGCCGAAAAAAATCAGGCCGTATTCGGGCTTTGCAACAACCCCAACTGGCACGGGCACAACTACGAACTCGAAGTGCGGGTGAGCGGCGAAATTGATCCCGAAACCGGGATGGTTGTCGACCTGGGTTGGTTGGCCGACCTCATCCGCGATGAAATCGAGCACCGCTTCGATCACAAAAACCTGAATTTGGATACCCTTGAGTTTCGCGATCTCAATCCCACAGCAGAAAATATTTGCGTGGTGATCTGGAATATCCTGCGCCCCAACCTACCGGCCGAGCGCTATGACCTGCACGTGCGGTTGTACGAAACCCCGCGCAATTTTGTAGAATACCCCGCCTGAATCCCCTTTTTTAAGGCTCAAACAAGGCCATCTGTTCGCCTTCGGGTAGCTGCTGGAACGAGCGTCGGTGGTGCTCGGTGAGCCCATGCCGGCGAATCGCCTCCCGGTGCGCGAGAGTCGGGTAGCCTTTGTTGGACAACCAGTGGTACTCCGGAAATTGTTCGGCCAGCCGGTACATCTCGGCGTCGCGGTAGGTTTTAGCCAAAATTGAGGCTGCCGCGATGGAAGCGTATTTCCCATCGCCTTTTACCACACAGAGGTGCGGCACGCCGGGATAGGCCCGGAAGCGATTGCCGTCGACGAGGATAAATTCGGGTCGCCGTTGCAGGCCATCGAGGGCGCGGTGCATGGCCAGGTAGGAGGCTTGCAAAATATTGATCCGGTCGATCTCCGCCGGCGAGGCCTGGGCGACACACCAGGCCAGGGCTTCGGCTTCGACAACCAGCCGCAGGGCATCGCGCTGCTTTTCGCTGAGTTGTTTGGAATCGTTGAGCAAGGGGTGGGAAAAATCTTCGGGCAAGATCACCGCTGCCGCAAAAACAGGCCCCGACAGGCATCCGCGGCCCGCCTCGTCACAACCGGCCTCCGGCCGCCCGGGTAGGTGATGAGAAAGTAACATGGCGCAATTTCGGGTGAAGGTACAAAAGGGGAAGAGCCACTGCCAAACTTGCCCTAACTTTGCTCCCCAACAAATCAACCGGCCTATGCAGCCCTACGCACACCCCTCCGATCATATTCAACTCCACGATCTGCTGTTTGTTCCGCTCTTTTCAGAAGCCAAAGTGCGGGAGCGCGTTCGCGAACTCGGCGCCACCCTGAGCCAGCAATACCACAACAAAACGCCCTTGTTTATCAGTATTCTCAGCGGCGCGTTTGTATTCGCCTCGGACCTCATGCGCGATTTCGACGGCAATTGCGAAGTGGGCTTCGTCAAACTCTCCTCCTACACCGGTACGCAAAGCAGCGGGCGGGTGCAAACCGTGATGGGCTTGGAGAAAGACCTGAAAGACCGCCACCTGATCGTGGTGGAAGATATTGTCGACACAGGCCGCACCCTACATTTTTTTCTCGACCATTTGCGCAGCCAGGGCCCGGCTTCTATTTGCACCGTCACCTTTCTCCGCAAACCGGAGGCGCTGGCCTTTCCGGTACAGGTCGACCATGCCGGATTCGACATCGAGAACCGCTTCGTGGTCGGGTATGGCCTCGACTACGAGGGTCTGGGCCGCAACCTGCCCGGCGTGTATCAACTCATTGAATAAAGCGCCGCAGGCGCCACTACGCTGCTGCGCCCCGGGTACTGTTGTAAAGCCACCGCCAGGCAATCCATGGCTTTCGACAAATCGTCGCAATTCAGCACATAGGCAAGGCGTACTTCCTGGCGCCCTTGGCCCGGTGTGGCATAAAAACCAGAGCCCGGCGCCAACATCAGGGTTTGGTTGTTGTGGCTGAACGCTTCGAGCAGCCATTGGCAAAAGCGGTCGGCATCGTCGACCGGAAGTTGGGCAAAGACATAAAAAGCGCCGTCGGGCCGGTAACAAATCACTTCCGGCATGGCGCTCAGCCGGCTGAACAGCAAGTCGCGCCGGCGCTGGTACTCGGCTTTGACGGTTTGAAAATACTGCTCGGGCGTATCGAGTGTGGCTTCCGCAAAAATTTGCCCGTAGGTAGGCGGGCTCAGGCGCGTCTCGGCGTATTTCCGAATGGCAGTCAGGAGCGTATGGTTGCGCGACACGATCGCCCCCACGCGGGCGCCGCAAGCGCTAAACCGTTTGGACACCGAATCCAGCACCACGACGTGTTCTTCCAGGCCGGGCAATTGCAGGGCTGAGAAAAACGGGGTGTCGCCGTAGCAAAATTCGCGGTACACCTCATCGACCAGCAGAAACAGGTTGCGCTCCAGCACCACTTCGGCCAGCGCCCGCAGCATGGCCTCCGGGTAGAGCGTGCCAGTGGGGTTGTTGGGGTTGCAGAGCAGAATAGCGCGCACATCGGGCGAAAGAGCCTGCCGGAAATCGGCTACTGTGGGCAGCGCAAAACCGTCGGCAATGCTCGTAGGCAGGGGTTTGACGGCTACACCGGCCATGCCTGCAAAGCCGAGGTAATTGGCATAAAACGGCTCGGGCGTCAGCACGGTTTCGCCGGCGTCGAGGCAGGCCAGCAAGGCAAACAATACGGCTTCGGAGGCGCCGGTGGTCACCAGAATATCGTCGGGGCTTACTTGAATCCCGAATTTTTGATAGTAGTGCGGAAGTTTTTGGCGGTAGCTGGGAACCCCCCCTGACGGGCTGTAGGCCAGCACGTCGATGCGGGCGTCGCGCAGGGCTTGCAGGGCATTTTCCGGCGTGCGAATGTCGGGTTGACCGATATTGAGGTGCCAGACCTGCTTGCCGGCCTGTTTGGCCTGGTCGGCAAAAGGGGCCAGTTTGCGGATGGGAGAGCTGTGGGCGCGGGCGCTGCGCTGTGAGACTTCAGGCATCAGGTATGCGTTGCGTTTGTTCGGATCGGCGACAAAGGTACGGGGGAAATTGCCACGGCTCGGTGGTTTTTGCGAGTTTTAGCGCGTTCTTCGCCGCTTTTTCCGCTTTAGGGTTCGGAAAGGGCGGAAAAAGTCCGGCACTTCTTTTTTGTTTTTCAAAAACATAGCAAGCGAAATGTGCGGTTTGCATCGTTCTGTTGTTCGTATTGTCTATGTCATATCCAAGCCTCGTGCTACACACAACAACTACCCATATCCTCCTGTATGCTGAAAAACAAACTCTTGCTGCTCTGCCTGGCACTGTCGGTACACCCACTTGTTGCACAAGTGACCGTGTCCGGAAAAATTTTGGATGATAACAACCATGCCCTCGCTTTTGCGGGAATAGCCCTGGTGTCGGCCCAGGATTCCCAACTGGTAAAAGGCGCACTGAGCGATACCAGTGGTTATTTTGCCATTCCGGCCGTACTGCCCGGCAACTACCGGCTCGTCGCCACCCTGCTCGGCTATGCCACACAGTACACTGATCCTTTTGTGGTACAGGCAGATAGTAAAAATGTAACTGCCGACATCCGGCTGCAGCTGGCGAGCACGGTGTTGTCGGAAGCAACGGTGGTAGCCCAGCGCCCCTTGTTCGAACAAAAAGCCGACCGGCTGATCATGAATGTGGCCAACAGCCCCGTTGCCAGCGGCGGCTCCGCACTCGAAATTTTGCAGAAAATACCCGGTGTGCTGGTCGTTCAGGACCGCGTAACCCTGGCCGGCAGCCAAAGCCTGCAAATCTGGATCGATGGCAAACCCTCGCAGTATGCCGATATGAATGCCGTATTGCGGGATATGCCCGGCGACCAGATCGACCGCGTGGAACTGATTACCCAGCCCGGCGCCCGCTACGATGCCGCAGGCGGCACCATCCTGAACATTATCCTCAAACGAAATGCCGAGCTGGGTTTCACCGGCACGGCAGCCCTCACGCTCGGTGGGAGCACCTACGATCTGCGGTATGCCGGCACGGATGACCGTAATTTTTACCGCCTCAACCCCTCTCTGGGGCTCAACTACCGGAGCGGCCAGTGGAACCTGTTTGGGTCGTACAGTTACCAGCAGCGCAGCTCGTTTTCGGTCATTCAGGTGGAGCGGTTTATCGCCGATGAAACCTACAAGCAGGTCAGTTACAACCCCTCCTCGTGGAGCATTCACAACTACCGGCTTGGCGCCGATTTTTTTGCCAGCCCCAAAACGACGGTCGGCGTGCTGCTGCGCGGGTTTACCCGAACGGGCAATAGCAATTCCAAAAACGTGACGGATGTGTTCAACCAGGACCAAACCCAGGGCTTGGGCAGTTTTATCACCCAGAACAATACACAGTCGGACCGCACGAACCTCTTGGGCAACCTGAACCTCAAACACGAGTTCGACGCCGAGGCCGGACACACCCTGAACCTCGACCTGGACTACAGCCAGTACGATATCCAAAACAACAGCGCACTCGCTATTTACCAACTGATTTCCAGCGGCCCGGCCTCGCTCTCCAACCAGAACCTGAACCAACCGATCCGACTCTTCGTCGGGCAGACCGACTACGCCCTGCCCCTCGACTCCACGTTCAAACTGGAGGCCGGCGCCAAGGCCAGTTTTGCGAAAATCGACAACGACCTGCAGTTCCTGCGCGGTGGCGTGCTGGACACCGCCCAATCCAATGGTTTTTTATACCATGAAAACATCAACGCGGCATACCTCAACCTGTCCAAAAAACTGAAAAAGTTTGACTTCAATGCCGGCCTCCGGGCCGAGCAAACGGTGGTGAGCGGCGAAACCATGGGCGAAAAGGTGCTGGACCGCAACTACCTCCAATGGTTTCCCAGCGCCAGTGCGGTGTACAACATCAATTCGCACTTTGCGGTGCAGGGCGCCTACAGCCGACGGGTCAACCGGCCCGGTTTCCAGCAGCAAAACCCCTTCGCCTTTTTCATCGATTCCCTGACCTACACCCAGGGCAACCCGCTGCTGCGCCCCGAAATCACCGACAATACCCAATTGGCCGTGACCTACGATGGCCAACCTTTTTTCAAAGTGTCGTACGGCAAAACCAGCGACGTGATTATCGAAAACGCGCCGCGCCTCGAGGGCACGCGCACGTTTACCACCGCCGCCAACCTGGCAGAATACCAACGCTGGACCCTGGAATTGAATTTTCCTGTAAAATTTAAAAAACTCATCGACGGCTACGGCGGAAACCAGTTTATCTACAACGCCTACGATGCCGAATACCTCGATACCCGCTACAACCGGAGCCGTTGGAACTGGCTGGCCTATGCCCAAATCAACGTCAACCTACCAGGCGATTTCAAACTCGAACTCGGCGGTTGGTACATGACCAAGTTCCTGGAAGAGTTTTTTGACATCAGCACCATGGGCGGACTCAATTTTGGGGTTTCCAAAACCTTTTGGGACAAACGTGGGCGGCTTTCGCTCTCCCTCAACGACATTCTCTACACCCAAAACTCGGATATTCATATTGATTACTCCGACGTCCTCGTCAATTTTTCGCAACGCAACGATTCCCGCAACGCGCGCCTGACCTTCAGTTACCGCTTCGGCAATACCGAACTCAAAAACGCCCGCCGCCGTGGCACCGGCTCCGACGACCAAAGCGCCCGCGTAAAAGTAGAATGAAGGTTAGACGGTTGGAGGGTTAGAAGGTTGGATAGTTGGAGGAGTAGAACTGCTGGTTGAGTTGAGGGTCTGGAGACTCTCACCAGCATCGTTTTTTTTTCCGCTGTTGGCGTCCGCCAACAGCAACGGCGAAGCGAGGGCATGCCAGGGTCTCGAATGTAGTTGGCGGGGACGCCAACTACGGCAACAAAACTTTGCGGCGCACGTAAACATTAAAACGTTGTGGCGCACAGCAACCTTCTAACCATCCAATCCCTCTCCTAGATCGTTACAGAGCGTAGCAGGGTCCAGCGCAGCAGGGTTTCCAGGAGCAGGAATACGACGGCAATGCCGATAAACCAGTAGTACAACTCGGTGGTATGGCGGAGGATGCTGACGTCCACTTTGGTTTTTTCGAGGCGGTCGATTTCGTCGTAGATGCCTGCCAGGTCTTTTTCGGACCAGGCCCGATAAAACTTGGCGCCCGTCAGGATGGCCATTTCATTCAACAGTTCGGTGTCAAATTCCATCTGCCGGGGCGAATAGTCGTAACTGCCGTCGGGGTTGCGGCGGGCGGGTGACAGCACCACGCCGGTCGTTCCCACGCCCACGGTGTACACCCGGATGCCGAGGGTTTTGGCAATTTCAGCGGCTTTCATCGGGGCGATATAGCCGGCGTTGTTTTCACCGTCGGTGAGCAGGATCACGATTTTGCTGCGCGAGGGGCTGTCTTTGAGGCGGTTGACGGCCGTTGCCAGGCCCATACCAATAGCAGTGCCGTCGTCCAGGCGCCCCACCTGCAAGTCGCGGAGGAACTGCTGGACTACGCGGCGATCGGTAGTCAGGGGGCATTGGGTAAAGGCTTCGGCCGAAAAAGCCACCAGACCGATCCTGTCGTAGGGCCGGTTTTCCACAAAATCGCTGGCCACCTGTTTGGCTACACGGAGGCGATCTGGGTCAAAATCTTTGCTCAGCATGCTGGGCGAAATATCCAGCGCCAGGACGATATCGATCGCGTCGGCCTGTACTTTTTCTTCCTGCCACTGCTGTTGGGGGCGCGCCATAGCCACCGCCAGCAAGCCCAGCGCCACCCAACGCATGGGAGGCAGCCAACGCCGCACCCATACCCGCCAGGTGGCGCCCCGCCGCAAGGCTTCCTGCCCCGGCATCACCAGCACCAACTGACGCTGGCCGCTCAGCCGGCGTTGGCGCCAGACCAACAAGGGGACAATGAGGAGCAGCAAAAGCCAAATGGGTTGAGCAAGTATCACAAGGCAACTGGATAGACCAGGTTTTAAATGACAGACATACGGTGTGCGACGATTGGGTCAGAGTGTTGAGGTACAGGTATTGGCAGATCAGGGATGTGCGCGGGAGTTTTCAGTGGGTGTGGCGGACTGGTTTTCCGCCGCCGGCCGGGGTTTGGTTTGTTCCACCAGGTACCGCAGTTCTTGCAGGGCTTTGGCGTGGTAGGTTTCAGGGGGGATGCTTTTGGCAAATTTGGCCAAGTCGGCGAGGCTGAGAAATTCGGACAAAGGCGGCAACAAGGGCGCCGGCACATCGGTGCGCGCCAGCAGGCGGATAATTTCGGCAGAAGCCGATTTCAAGGCCGGAATCTGGTAGCGGACTTCGAGGTACTCGCGGGCAATATGGCTCAGTTCGGAGTAGTAGACCTTGATGCGACCGTTTTGCCAGTGTTGCTGCCGTTCGAGTTCGGACAGTTGGCGCAAAGCCAGTTCGTGCGGCGGCAACTGGAGCGCCCGCACCTTGCGGAGCCCGGATGTCCGTTGCCGGCGCATGACCCAGGCGATCACCAGGCTCAGGATCAGCAGCCCGACCGCGATGGGCATTACCGGCCCAATGTAATCCTGCCACTCTACGGGTTCCTGGTAAATGCCTTTGATGTCGAGCATGTCCACCGGGTCATCGGGCGAAGGCGTGGGCAACACCGTTAGTTCGAGCGGAGCGGTGTACAAGGTGTCGCCATTTTGCAGTACAATGCCCAAAGGCGGCAGTTGAAAATGAGCAGAATCAAAGGCAATAAAGGTGATGTGTTGGCCCCAAATATCACCTTCGTCTTTCCAGGTGCTGCGGTGCAGGATGTTGGCCGAGGGCAAGAAAGATTCCCAGGGCTCGTAGGCAATGCGCAAGGGTTGGCCATATTGGCGTGGCACGGCCAGGTGCAGCAAAAAAGGATTGCCCGTTTCTACAAACTGACTGTCGAAGCTGGCCACCGCATCTTCCGTCTGCGCCTGTACGTGCAGGCTCAGACACAAACCAACCAGCCATAACCCAAGTATCCGAAAGCAAGCCCTGCGGGCAGCCTGGAACACCGGCGATGGGATGGCAGTAGGAGAAGAAGCTGCGCGCAACATATTTTTTTATCGCTCTGAAAAGGTTTATCCGTGCATGATGGTGTGTGCCCGTTGTTCAAAAAAATGCAACAGGGCTTGTACGTACGAATCGGTGGTGGGCAGGCTCAGAAAATCGGCGCCGGCCCGCCGGAACAAGGCTTCGGCCAATGTTTTTCGTTTTTCAAACTGTCGGTTGTACAAGCGCCGGAAGTCGGGGTCGGTGGTATCCACCCAATGCAAGGCGCCGGTTTCGGCATCGGCCACCCGCAGCAGGCCCACATCCGGCAGGCGCTGTTCGAGAGGATCCCAGCAGTGCAACCCGATGCAATCGTGCCGTTTGGCAAAAATGCGCAGCGGCGCCTCAAACGTATCCGTCAAAAAATCGGACAAGACAAAGCAGACACTGCGTTTGCGCAACACATTGCGGGCATACTGGAGCGCCCCCGACACATCGGTGCCGCGGCCGGCAGGATTCAGGTTCAGCAGTTCGCGGACCAGCCGAAGGGCGTGCTGCCGGCCTTTTTTCGGCGGAATAAACAACTCAATCCGGTCGGAAAACAGCAGAAGCCCCACCTTGTCGTTGTTGGCGATCGCCGAAAACGCCAGCACGGCGCAGATTTCGGTCATCAGCTCCTGTTTGGACTGCCCCGTGCTTCCAAAAAACGAAGAGCCGCTCACATCCACCAGCAGCATGACCGATAGCTCGCGCTCTTCCTCAAAAATCTTGACGTGGGCTTCGCCCGTGCGGGCCGTCACGTTCCAGTCGATGGTCCGCACATCATCGCCCGGCTGGTACACCCGCACCTCGCTGAACGACATACCCCGCCCCTTAAACGCGCTGTGGTAGCCGCCTGTAAACAGGTTGCGGCTTAGGCCCCGGGTCTTGATTTCGACCTTTCGCACTTTTTTGAGCAGTTCGGCGGTATCCTTTTTTTTAGTTCCATTGCGCCATCAGACGCAGGTATCTCGTTTTATGTTGAACCCACAAAGGCCTTATTTCACCAAATCAGCAATCGGGTTGTCGCGGCGCATGTACGGTTTCAGGGTAGAGTAGGGCACAATCAGGTGTTGCTGGCCATACACCGGGTGAAATTGCGAACTGAGTTCCAAGCCGTCGCGGCGAATGGTAAACATCTGGAAGCCGTCTTTGGCCAGCCATTCGCGAAACTTGGGGTCGGCGGCAAATTTTGAAATCTTCGGCATCTCCTTGCGCGTGTACTCCCCAAACCACTCTTTGGCGTTAAAATTCTTGTTGAACAAATCTTCGTAGGTGATTTCTTTGCCACTGCGCAGGTCAAAATTAAACGAAACACCGTCGGTGGCATCTTTCCAGGATTCGGCAAAGGTCAGGTAGCCACAGAACAAGGTCTCTGTCCAGCAGGTCACATCATACCAGGCGCTGGCCCGCAGGGCATTGCGGTTGGCCGGCGTTTCAGGTTTTTTCTGGGCGCCAATGGTGGTTTTGCACTTCGTCACCCAATCGTTGATGCGGCGGTCCAGCGATGTGTTGCAGGCTTCGCAGCGGGTACGGGGGTACAGGGCATCGTAGCTGCTGGTGTAGTCGGCATATTCCAGGCAACCCACCACGTAGTTTTCGCGCATGGTGAGTTTGATCTCGCGTTTTTCACCCGATCCGATCCATTTGCAATCGTTGGCCGAAGGCGTTTTCATGCTGCCTTGCAGGTGCGCGGCGGTTTTGCCGTTGGGCAGGATGGCCTGTATCTCGTAGTGTTCGTCCGGAAAAATTTTGCCCGCCAGGGCATAGGTTTTATCGTCGGTTTCGATCCAGAGATAGCCGTTCAGAATGTTGTTGTTCACGCGGGCCAGCACCAAATCCACCCGGCCGTTGTTCCAGCGCGACACAAAGCGACGGATCCATTTGTTGTCGCCGCAGGGAATATTGAGGGCTTTGGCCGTGGGCACCTCCTTGGCCTCAAACCGGGAACCGAGGGTATTGCTGGCGTTGGTCCATTCGGCTTCCATTTGTTCTCCCTGGAGGCTGCCGGTCAGGTGGCCGCTCACCGCGTTTTTGCGGTCGTATTCCTCCAAAATCAGCACTACGCCTTCCAGCGTGCCGCTCAGGCGGAAACGCTCCTGACTTTTGGCGTAGCTCAGGTAACCCCGGCAGTTGCTGCCGTCGAAGCCCAGCGAGAGCAGCACCTCCGTGGCGTCGTCGAGGCGCCCCCTGAAAAAGCGAATCCATTGCAGGTTGGCTTTGGCGTCAAACAAATTCACGACCGCCGTGTCCCTGGCCGGCGGTTTGCCGGCACTTGCCGCCGGGTTGGCCGGCGCAGCAGCGGGTTTGGTAGTTTTGGGTGGGTTTGTTTTTTGGGCAAACAAACAAGCCGGCGCGCCCAGCAGGAGGGCGCCCAGCAGGAGGGTTGGCAAACATCGCAGCATCGGGAGTATCGTCACCAGGCAAATACGGTTTGAGTTTGAAAAGGATGAAAAAAGAAATTTCAGGTTGCAAACGGCTTATGGGACCTCTACCGTATTTAAAATTTTGGCAATGATATCTTCCTGGCTCACATTCTCGGCCTCGGCTTCGTAAGTCAGGCCAATCCGGTGCCGCAGGACGTCGGCGCAAATGCTGCGCACATCTTCCGGAATAATGTAGCCCCGGCGGTGCAAAAAAGCCATAGCGCGGGCGGCCTGGGCCAGTGAAATGCTGGCCCGGGGCGAAGCGCCGTAGCTGATCAGGGGCGTCAGGCTTTTCAGGCCATACTTCGCCGGGTCGCGGGTAGCCAGCACGATATCGAGGATGTACTCCTCAATTTTTTCATCCATATAAATCCGGTGCAGCACGTCGCGGGCGCGCAGCAGCGTTTCGGTACTGACAACGGGCCGGATGCTGGGGTGTTCTTTTTCAAGATTGAGCCGGACGATGGCGCGCTCTTCGTTTTTGTCGGGGTATCCGATTTTTACTTTGAGCAAAAACCGGTCGACCTGGGCTTCGGGCAGCGGATAGGTGCCTTCCTGTTCGATCGGGTTTTGCGTAGCCAGCACCAAAAAAGGTTCCTGGAGCGGAAAACTTTCGTTGCCAATGGTCACTTGCCGCTCTTGCATGGCTTCGAGCAAGGCGCTTTGCACTTTGGCGGGCGCGCGGTTGATCTCATCGGCCAGCACGAAATTGGCAAAAATAGGCCCCTGGCGCACCGTAAACTCAGAGCGGGCAGGGTTGTAGATTTGTGTGCCGATGATGTCGGCCGGCAGCAGGTCGGGGGTAAACTGGATGCGGTTGAAACGGGCGTCGATGGCCTGGGCCAGCGTTTTGATGGCCAGCGTTTTGGCCAGGCCCGGCATGCCTTCGAGGAGGATGTGCCCACGCGTGAGCAGCCCGATCAGCAGGCGTTCCAGCATGGCTTGTTGGCCAACGATAATTTTACCGGTTTCGGCCGAAAGATCGGCGAGAAAGGCACTTTCCTGGTGGATTTGATAATTCAGGGATTCGATGTCCACGTGACTCTGCATGGCGATTTCTGTGTGGTGTCTGAGTAGGGCGCAAAAATAGCGCCACTGTGCCATAAAGAACGGATTTCCAGGGGCATTTGTGGTGGAAAGGGCAAAGTTCCGGGCGAACCGCCATGCAATGCCCCTCAACGCATCTTTACCTTCCGGCCAGGCAGGGCCGTCCAGGCGGGCGCCTTGGCTTCGAGGCCCCGTTTGGAGATGACCCAGAGCACCGGCACCCGGGGGCGTACGCGGGGCCGGTCGGCATAGCCGTCTGTAAAAAAAATGAGCGCATCGGGCTGTTCGCGGTTGGCGCGTTCGAGCGCATCGTTGAAATCGGTGCCGCCGCGGCCGGTCACGCTTTCCGGCGGCTCGCCCTGGTAGCGGTATTGGCGGTACACTTTAGTATCGGTTTCCAGCACCTCCACGTCGGCGCCGGCGCGCCAGAGGTGGAATATTTCATGAAAAAAAACGAGCAAGTCTTCCTGTCCGATACTGCCGGAGGTATCGATTGCCACCAACAGGCGCCGGCGGTGGCGGATGCGCAGGCCCGGCACGGTGCCATAGCGTTTGGAGGGGCGTTTGATGGTGTTTTTGAGCCGGGTTTTGGAAGCGCTTTCGGCAAACAGCCGCAACACCTGTTGCCAGTTGAGGCCTGGCGCGGGATGTTGCAGGGCACTTTCGAGGCGTTCGCGCACCTCGCCGGGCATGGCGCCCCAGGCATGGGCACTGGTGCGTTGGTGAGCGGTGCGCATCAGGCTGTCGAGGTGCATTTCGGCGGCGTCGCTCTCCAGTTCGCTGCGGTTGCGGAGTTCTCGCCAGGGCTGGTGCCGTTCGAGGCCATGCGAGTCAGAGCGGATGTTGTTGAGCAGATCTTGTTCGGGTGTGCCGGAGGCTTCACCGCCGCGGCCCTGGCGCAGGTCTTCCAGTTTTTTGTAGTAATAAAACCAGGTTTGCCCGACTTGCAGGGCCAGGTCAGGAAAAGACTCGAGAAAGATACTGTCGTCGGGCAGCAACGGGCGTTCGACGTATTGGTTGACCACGAGGTCAAAGGCCACATTGAGCAACAGAGGGTCGAGAAAGGGTTCGCGCACAAACAAATGGCGAAACACCAGGTGCAGCATTTCATGCTTCACCACGCCATAGCGGTGGCTGGGGCTGGTCAGTTGGGTATCCCAAAAATGGGCGTTGACGTACAGGGTGAGCGCATTGGAGCCCAGGCCCACCGCCAGGGTATCTACGGGGTGCCCTTTGCCCACCACTTCCTTGTTGAGGCTGCCAAACACGTGCGCATAAAACGGCTCCCGCAACAGCAGGTCGATACCAGTACGGGCAAGTTCGTCGAGAATGCGGGCGGTAGGCATGCGTACAGCGGAAGTGGAGTGGCGGGTTTACTTGCCGTTCAGGCGGAAGTTGCCGGGCAGGCGGGTTTGCATTTTCAGGTCCAGTTCTTCGAGGTTGCGCAGGGGTTCGAGGTCCAGTTCAATTTTCCGGAAAGGGTTGCCGCTCAGTTCGAGCGAGCGCAGTTCGGTACAGCCGGAAAGGAATGCCGGCAAGGTTTCAAGTTGGTTGAATTTTACGTTGAGCCGCTCCAGTTGTTGGGATTGTTCCAAAAAATCGAGCCGGCTGAGGTTGCACCGCAGCAAGGTCGCTTCGCGCAGGCGCGGAAAGGGGCCCAGCCACTCTTCGCCGCAGAGAGGATACCCTTCGATGATCAATTTTTCGAGCCCGGGGTGGCCATAGGGGCCGCCTTCGGGCACTTGCATCGGCACACGCGGCCGGTAGGTGCCCCGGCGGAGGATAAAGGTGGTGAGCCGGGGCAAGGCCAACAACTCGACCGGAAAACTATCGACGCGGATATTTTCAATAATCAGGATTTCGAGCGGCAGTTGCAGCAGCAATGGAATGGCGGCAGCCAGGTCAAAATCTTTGTGGGCCGGCAAGGCCACCAGTTTTAAAAAATCAAGGGTGGCCAGCGCTGGCGAAAGGTGGTTGACGGCCAGCCGGCGCAGGTCGAGGGTTTGGTGGGCGGCCAGGGTATTGCTGCCCCGGCCGGGGCGGTTGCGGTGCCAGAGGCACATTTTACTGGCCAGCAAGAGGTCGAACAAATCGATTTCGGCGCTTTGGTAGCGACTGAAGTATTCGGCTTCGTCGTAGTGATAGGCCGCCGATTCGCGCAATTTTTGCGCTTGCCGCACGGTTTCCGGCGCCGCATGCCGCTGCAACAAACCCAGGGCCCGGGCAGATACCTCCCGTATCGGGTGAAAAACGGCAATGCCGAAAAGATACCCCAACAAACGCCGGTTGACACCGCCGCCTTCCATCAGTTCGAGGAGCAAGGGGCAGTTGTCCGTTTCGGCGTCGCGCAGCAACCGCGTCATCTGTGCAGTATACGCGCCCTCTGCGTCAGATTCCAGGTAGGAGTCGTTGGCTGTCATAGCGAGCGAAAATGTAGTTTTGTCTTTTCCGTATAAGCAACATTGCGCGAAAGAAAAAGTTATCCGCAGCGCCACAAGTCTGCACTTCATTTGACAATTTCACTGTTTTCAATTTTTTTTGAAAACAAATTCCGCTCAAACTCTATTTACTTTGATACCCGAATCAAATCCGGTATTTTTCCAACGCTCTTTGCTGCACAACTATGGATATCCAGGAAGGCAAACAAAAATTTATTGAATCATGGGGCAAGATGGCCAGTGATTGGGGCATCAACCGAACCATGGCCCAGGTACATGCCTTATTGCTCATCGCCCCGGAACCCCTGACAGCCGACGAGGTGATGGAAGGCCTTTCGATTTCCCGTGGCAATGCCAATATGAACCTGCGCGCCCTGATGGACTGGGGCCTGGTACACAAACAATTGAAGTCCGGCGAGCGCAAGGAGTTTTTTTATGCCGAAAAAGATATGTGGACCGTTGTGCGGCAGATCATGGTGCAGCGCAAAAAGAAAGAACTTGAGCCCATGCTCAAAGTGCTCGACGAAGTAGCCAACGTGGAAGCCAACTGCCCTGAATCTGAGTCGTTTTGCCAAGTGGTCAAAGATATCCGGATGTTGTCGCACAAAGCCAACCAAACCCTGGATACCCTGATCAAGGCGGATTCGCACTGGTTTTCCAACATTTTCCTGCGCATGGTGCGCTGATTAGTGCCGGATACAAAGATCCAACAAGCGGTTGCCGGCTTTCCAAATGTACGAATAGGGCTGTAGTTGGCCGCCAAAAGCCCGGAAAACCCGCTCGATTCCCGGCTCCATACTTCCTTCAAAATCAAGCCGCAGGCTGTGTTCCGAACAAAACCGGATCGCTGCCCAGTAGAGTCCGTGCAAGGCGCCCTGCTGTCCGAAGGCGGGGTCAAAACCCGTCAGCAACACCGCTGCGCTGCGCGCATCAAAGACCAGGTACAAGCCGGCAGCGGGCCGGCCACTGTGGCGGTCGAGTGCCAGCAGGCACCGCGCCTGCCCTCGCGCCTGCAAGCACTCGTGCAAGCGGAGGAAGGCCTGCTCCGAATAGGGCTGCCTCTGGCCCTTGCGGCCAAACGAAAGCCGGTTCAGCCGGAAAACCTCCCCGGGCGCTCCGGCCCTGTCCAGCACCGTGCTGCGTTCGGCTTTGCGCAATTCTGTGCGCAGGCCATGTTTCAGGTTTGCATATAATTTCGGAAGCTCGTGGGTATCGGCCAAAACATAGGTGTAGCGGGTGGTTTGGCGAAAGCCGGCCCAGAGCAACGGAAGCGCGTTTTGGAGCTCAGGGTGGCAGCATTGCTGCACAAAACTGACAGGCGGCAACTGATCTATCAAGCCGGCTATGATCTTTTTTTCAAAGGCCAGGCGCCCGGCTTTCGGGTAGCGCAGCCAGGGGCCGGCATAGGCCGTCAGCGGGGGCAATTGGATGACCGGCAGCCCCCAGCGCCGCTTGCGAAAATAGGGCCAGGCGCCCTGCACTGTTCCTTTCCTGGCCGGGACCAGGGCCACGTCCCAGTGTTCCGGGCCGCCGCATACGGCGTCGAGCCACCAGGGCTGGTGCGACAGGGGAACATAGCCCTCCTGACAGAATTCAGCAAAACGGTCTTTGCTACCGGGCATAGATGCGGTACATTTGTGGCTGGTTCCCGGCGTTGCGGAAAGTTTCCTGCCTGCGCGTACCGGCA
The DNA here is from genome assembly GCA_020846655.1 of Saprospiraceae bacterium. Lineage (GTDB taxonomy): Bacteria > Bacteroidota > Bacteroidia > Chitinophagales > Saprospiraceae > M3007. The sequence continues at coordinate 18,753 of JADLDL010000302.1, forward strand.
AAGGTCAGGTTTTACCCCCTGCGAACCAAACAAACAGCAGCAACAACACCGCAGCCATACTACATGACACTGGGCGAATTTTTCAACTACCTCGGCGAACACCCGCTGGCTATCGCAGGGTTTTTTCTCGTCATTCCGCTGATCGCTCTGCTGGCCGGTTGGGTCGGCCAGGGCGAAGGGCAGCACAGCCCCTGGAAATACCTGTATTCACTCCTGGTGTATGCCGTGTGTATTCCCGGCATCTTTTCGGTGACCCTGAGCGTTTACCTGTTTCTGTTCGAACGGGGCGGCAGCATTATGAATACCAATATGCTGACACAGGTCATTCCGGTGATCTCTATGGTCCTGTCGCTCAGTATCATCCGGAAGAATGTAGCATTCGAAACGATCCCTGGTTTTGGCAAATTATCGAGCCTGATGATGACCATCGGCGCTGTATTTGTGCTGATGTACCTGCTCAACCGGCTGCACCTGGTGGCCCTGGTTTTTGTGCCGGTGCAGTACCTGGTGTTGATTGTGATCGGCTTGCTGATTGTGTTCCGCTACGGCTTCCGGCAACTGATTGCCTGAAAAACGCACTACTTCATGGACGAGCATCCTCGACGAAAATTTTTCCCGGTCCTCTGTTGGCTTACCCTGTTGTTGCCGGCCTTGCCGGCTTGTGACTCGGCGTTGCGGCGCGAAGCCCGCGAATTTACCAAAGAGGATACCAACGTGGAAGTGGCGCACGATGTGGAAATCCTGTATTCGGACAGCGCCGTGGTGCGCGTGCGCATTACGGCACCTACACTCTTGTACTATGTGGACCGGGACAACCCCCGGCAAGAGTTTCCCGATGGCATAAAAGTCGAATTTCTGACGCCAACCCTGGAGGTGCGCAGCGTGCTGACGGCCAAAACAGCCGTCCGGCAGGACAACAGCAGCCTCGTCACCGCGCGCGACAGCGTCGTGCTCCAAACCGTAGAACAGGAAAAACTGGAAACCGAAGAACTGATCTGGAATGAAAAAACAGAAAAGGTGTACACCGAAAAATTTGTCAAAGTCACCAAACCCGGCGAGCTGATTTACGGCTTCGGCCTGGAGGCCAATCAGGATTTTAGTTTCTGGAAAATAACGGTCCCCAAAGGCACCATCAAATCGCAACAACTAAACCAGGTAGTAGACTAGACCAGCGTAAAAAACCAACCTATATGGACGAATCTCGATTACGACAGACCCCCTGGACGGCTATGCAACTCGGTAGCCGCGGGCTGTTGGTCAATATATGCCTGATTGCCCTCACAGGCATGGCAGCACTTTCCTGGGCGCCTTTTTTACGTTTTGTCTTTGGCACCGGTTTTTTTGCCCCCCTAAGCGTTGTTTTTGGCGTATTTTTTCTCCTGGCTGCCTTTCGGAAAATATTGCTGCGCAATTTTTACCAACAACCCGCCGAAGGCGACGAGGCCTTGCTCGAATATTTTGTACAACAAAACACAGGACACAACGGCGAGGAAGAAGTAGCCACCGAACTGCTCGAAAATGCTCTCCAACTCAATACCCTGCGGGCGCACGACTGCATGGCGCCCCGACCAGAAATCGTGTACATCGACGTGACGGCTGCGGTGAGCGAACTGCGCCAGTTGTTTATGGAAAGTAGTTTGTCGCGGATTCTGGTGACCGACGGCGAACTCGACAAAGTGCTCGGCTATGTGCACGTCCAGCAATTGTTCAAACAACCCGTTCACATCCGGGATATCGTGCTCCCGATCTCTTTCGTCCCGGAAACGATTTCGGTGAATGACTTGCTGCAAAAATTTATCAAAACGCGGACGAGCATCGCCTGTGTCGTGGATGAATACGGCAGTTTAGCGGGTCTGGTGACCATGGAGGATGCCCTGGAACAACTTTTTGGTGAAATTGACGACGAACACGACCAGGAAGAGTTCATCGACGTGCAGGTCAGCGAAACGGAATACCTCTTTTCTGGCCGGCTCAAAATTGATTACCTCAACGAAAAATACCCGGAATTGCATTTTCCGCCGGGCGATTACCACACCTTGTCGGGTTACCTGGTGACGACGGCCGAAACCATCCCCGAACAAGGCGTCCAGTTGGAACTGGATGGAACAACATTCGTCCTCGAACTGGTCAGCGACCGCAAAATCGAAACCGTCCGGGTGTATCGGTAAAACCCGTTGTCAGGGGCGCAGCGAGAGCCTGGTTCATCCTTGTTGTACATTAAAAATGGGTCATTCTTAGGAAGAATGACCCATTTTTAATGCCTGATTCTGTCTGCGAGGCTGTTTGAATTTTAATTGCACCCCATTTCCGAGCGCGACACCGGGTCGTTGTTCGGGAAGCAGTTGCCCGACATGGTTTGCGCCGGGGCATAGCGCGCCAAATTGGGGTCGTACAGACCATTTTCCAGGAATTCCACCAGGTCGTCGATTTCCTGTTCTGACAGGCCAAGCGGGCGGAACTGCGGCGCAAGTTGGCTGCTGGGCACATCGGGATTTTCCGGAATAGCATTGTTGAAATACTCAACGACTTCTTTCAGAGAGGTTTTGCTGGCCCCGTGGAAGTAGAAATCGATGTCTTTCATGTTGTACAACTGAGGCACTTTGAATTTGTGCATGTCCTCTGCTTGTCCGGTGAAGCCGCCGCGACCCAAGTTCCGTTTGTCGGCAGGGCCGGTGCGAAACACTTCTTGGCCGGATTGGTAGAGGTTATGGACGCCCAGGGCAAAAAACTTGTGCGGCAGGGCGTTCAGCGAGGGGCTGTTGTGGCAGCTCACGCAGCCGGCTTTGCCAAAGAAAAGAACGGCGCCTTTTTTCTGTTGCTCGGTCATGGCGGTTTTATCGCCTTTCAAATAATGTTGGAACGGCGCTTCGTTGGTCAGGATCGTGCGGAAATAGGCAGCGATGGCAAAAGCGGCCGTTTGGCGGGTGTAGCGCTGGTCTACCGGAATTTCCGGAAATGCGGCGTCGAACATAGCAGTATAGCCCAAGGAGTCCGTCACAGCCTTGTTTACCACCTGGCGGTGTACGATCAGGGCCCGCTCATTATTAGCTTCCAGGCCTTTCAAGCCTTTGAAATTGATTTCTACGAGGGTATCCTGATTCCAAGCCGCTTCGGTGCCCTCATTGGCGTCGAACGAGCCGAAGGTGCCCGCCCACAACGCATTGGTAACAAAAGTGGTGTTGATCACCGGCAAAGGCCGGGCGCCTTGCGCGTCCACCTCATCGCCGGTGTACAAGGTATTTTTAAAACGGCCTTCGCCACTTTCACCAAAACCCATAGCGCCGTCGGCAATACCCTGGAAACGGCCTGCGGTGAAGCCCCTGGACGGGATATGGCAACTGCTGCACGAATACGATACTTTGGAAACCGGGTAGGTGGGTTCCAGGCCAAGGCCGGTTTCAAAGAACAACATCCTGCCTAATTCCACCTTGAGGGCCGTAACCGGATTTTGGGGGTCCTGGTTGGGCAGGCCTGCATAGTCGTCGCTTTCCGGGAGAATAAACTCTTGAAGTGTTCCGGATTGGGTGCGGTTAGAAATTATCTGGGTCAGTTCATAATCAAGTGGGCTCCAAAACGGGTCGCTCTTACACGCAAAAAAGACCGCAGCAACGATGGCGGTGAAGACGTAGATTTTTTTCATAAAGGTAAAAAAGTTAACGAGTTCCGATTACCAGGCCAATACACATGCCTGTGTACACCAACACAAACAAACATTGCGCCAGTACACCAAGAAAACTGACACCTGGCTGACATATCTAACGATCCGCAACATTGCCCGTTTAATTTTAAGCGGGCTTTAAGAAGTTTGTACCCCGCCAAGGGTAAGCGACAGCGGCAAACGGAATTCTATTGTTTTTTCCACAGCACAATCGGGTAATTGTTACTTTAACGCCGGCAATTTGCCGTGGATGAAATCTACTCTTTTTTAGCCTGTTCAACGAATGTTTATGACAACAATCCAAGGCCCGGCCATTTTTCTGGCCCAGTTTATGGGCGACCAAGCCCCCTTCAATTCTCTGGAAAGCATTTGCCGCTGGGCGGCTTCACTCGGGTATGTGGGCGTCCAGATTCCCAGTTGGGACAGCCGGCTGATCGACCTCGAAAAGGCCGCCGAAAGCCAGGCCTATTGCGATGATTTGCGCGGCCGCGTTGAAGCCTGTGGGGTACGCATCACCGAACTGAGCACCCACCTGCAAGGACAACTGGTGGCCGTTCATCCGGCCTACGACCTGATGTTTGACGCCTTTGCGCCAGCCCACTTGCACGGCAACCCAGCCGGCCGCACCGAATGGGCCATTCAAACCCTCAAACAAGCCGCCAAAGCCAGCCGGAACCTGGGCCTGAACGCCCATGCCACGTTCTCCGGCGCCCTTATCTGGCACACGGTGTACCCCTGGCCCCAACGCCCCAAGGGCCTGGTAGACGCGGCTTTCGCCGAGTTGGCCCGGCGCTGGCGCCCCATCCTCGACGCCTTCGACGAAGCGGGCGTCGATCTTTGCTACGAAATTCACCCGGGCGAAGACCTGCACGACGGCGTTAGTTTCGAACGCTTCCTCAAAGCCACCGGCAACCACCCGCGCTGCCGTATCCTGTACGACCCTTCGCACTTTGTGCTGCAACAACTCGACTACCTGCAATACATCGATTTTTACCACGAACACATCAAAATGTTCCACGTCAAAGACGCTGAATTCAATGCCACCGGCCGCAGCGGCGTGTATGGCGGCTTTCAGGACTGGGTCGACCGGCCGGGGCGTTTCCGTTCCCTGGGCGACGGACAAGTGGATTTCAAAAGTATTTTTTCCAAACTGGCGCAATACGGCTACGACGGTTGGGCCGTGCTGGAGTGGGAGTGCTGCATCAAAGACGCTGAACAAGGCGCCCGCGAAGGCGCGCCCTTTATCCGCGAGCGGATCATTACTGTCACCGAAAAAGCCTTTGACGATTTTGCCGGCGGCGCCGTAGATGCAGCCTTGCTGAACAAGATTATCGGGCTGTGATCGCCCGGCTGGCCTTGCTATTGGTGTTGTTTTGCCTGCTGAGCGCCTGCTCGCGCGCCGAAGGCAAAACCTTGCTGGATTTTGTTCAGTACCTGCTCACCCAGGATGCCTGGCTGCGCTGGGTTGCCTGTATCCTGCTGGTGTATGTATTGTTGCAAAGCCTGCGGCTGCTCCGGTTGTTGGGGCAACTCCTGGTACAGGTGTTGAAAAAGAGTTACAAACACCTGTTTGTGTGGGGCAAGCGCAACCTGATCCTGATGGCCGTGTTGGGCACCGTCTTGTGGCTGTTCAGTAACCCCATGATCGACCTGATCCAGGACCTGGAACAGCGTTTTTTTGCACCGGTATATGTAGATGAGTACGCCGGATTCAGCGAAGAACACCTCACCACCATTTTTGAGGCGGAGCTGGCCAAACGCGTCGATCCTTACCATAAACTGGTAGTGATGCGCCGCACCCGCGAAATCGCCCGACAGATTCAATCCACGCCATTGGCCATTTATGAAGCGGCCTATCTGGAGTGCGGCCTGAAGCCATTTGAGGTGCGCAGCGACCTGGTTGCGGCCGGCTGGATACAATTTACCCGGGTGGGGCTCGGCAGCCTGACGTACAACGGCAAACCCGTGCGTTTCGATGATGTCCTGCGCGCCTGCGAAGCCCGCGATATCGGGTTTATGATGGACCTGACCGAAATCTACCTGCTGCGCAAATACGAGCAATCGGGCCGGAAATCGTTTCACAACACCATCGACCTCTACCTGGCCTTGTTTGCCCCGGCCCTGATCGGGGCGCCGTCTGACAAGGTGGTGTACCAGGGCTTCGAGAACCCCAGTTATTACAAAAACAGCGGACTAGATGGTTGGTATGTGGCGCCCGCCCCGGATGGACGCCGGCAAATTTTTCACAAACGCGCAGCCTGCGACGGTAAAATCACGATTTGGGAAATTTACCTCGCCCTGGAAGCCAAGAAAAACAAACTCATCGGGCAGTACATCCAATAAAAACCCTACGGACCCGCGCTTGAAATACGAAACCGGCGAAATGTGTATGTACCATTTTTGGGCTATTTTGGACTGATTTTTGCTCGATTTTTAGGGTGCCAAGTTCCTAATAACTAGATAATTAGACAATAATCATTAATCGAAACAATTACACTGCCTTACGTATTATGCAAAAGTCCCCTCTACTGTTCTTTGCAGTGCTTTTGTCCTTGTGCGCGCAGCCTGCCCTATTGCACGCCGCCACCAAGTCGGAGCAGGTCGAACGTTATTTGGGTAGTTTTCGCTACCAAAACGACAAACCACTCGGCACCGTAAAATTTATTTTCCAGGATGCCGTGTTAAAACGCCAGGGCGATGGCAAAAAAACCTACGAGCAACTGCTCTACAACGAGCGTTTTTTCTCCAACCGAGACAACGCCGGCCGGCTCATCGGGATCCAGATCGTGTACAAAGGAAAAACCAAAACGGTACGACCCGAATCGCCGACCGACCCCGATGAGGTAGAAGCGCCGGCCGTAAAAAAACCAGCGGCCAAACCCGCCACCAAACCAGCGCCCAAAGTGGTCAACCGTGCGCCGGCTTCAACAACATCCAACCAGGCCGAGCCCATCCCCGTGCGCGCCGCCGTAGCCACCAGCATTGATCCGGTGCGCCCCCGACAGCCTGTAGCCAATCCCGGTAGCGGTGGCCTCCAGTTGCCCGATTCCAGCACTGTGGCGCAAAATCTTGACGACGCCAAGGAAAAAATTACCGGCTGGAAGGGCAAAATGTGGCAGTCCGTTCAGCCGGTTTGGGAGTTTGTCATGTGGATGTTCAGCAGCCTGATTGTCATGCTGATTTGCTTTGCCGGCATCTGCCGCTATGTAGCCAAAACAGCCGCCAGCGAGAGCCTGATCAACAGCTATGGCCGGATCATCGTGGGGCGTTGGATCGTTTCGGCGCATCAAAACGCCGCTGCCATGCTGCTCATTATCACCTGGATTATTGCCATTATTTTGCTCATCGATGTGTTCATGTGGCTGGTGTTCCTGAACCTGCCCATCTGGACCCTCCTGGTCATTTGGTTTCCAATTCTCTGGCTCGCCGAAAAACTAACCAGTTGGATCGTGCCGAATATCCCGGTTGTCGGGCCTGGCCGTTAGGAACACCTCCTGAACGAGTGCTCCGGCCGGGCAACGCGTGGCCGGAATTTGACGTCCTTTGTGGGCGTCATGTGTAGCTGTATTTTCCATCACCCAGCCCGGCGGGCCGCCTTCCTGGGCATGTTGCTGTTGTTAAGCCCGGCATTTTTGCCCGCGCAAACGCTCCGGTTGTGCATCGATGCCCGCGATGCAGCGGCTTGGGGCAATCTGCAAGCGAGCCTGACGCCCCGGCCGCTGGCCCTTGCTGCCGATACTTTTCTGATAAAAAGCAGCGACAGCAGTAGCCTGACCGGGCCCGGCGAACAGCTGTTGCGCCAGTTGCGCGCCCAAGCGTACCTGAGTGCTTCGATCGATAGTTTCCACGTCCTCCACGACAGCCTGGCCACCGCCCGGCTTTACCTCGGCCCGCCCTTGTACTGGCTGCGCCTGCGCCCAGCGGGCGCCGAAAACCAGCGCTGGCTCGAAGCAGCCGGTTTTCGCGAAAAATTGTTCAGCGGCAAAGCCCTGCGCTACGACCTGCTGTTGCGGCAGCAGGAAGCCATCCTCGAACAAGCCGAAAACAACGGATACCCCTTTGCCGCCGTGCGGCTCGACAGTATCGAACTTCAGGCCGATGGCGCCGTAAGCGCCGCGTTGCGCCTTGACCGCGGCACTTTTTTTACCATCCGCGGACTCAACGTCAAAGGCAACATCCGCCTGCCCAAATCCTATTTGCCGCAGTACCTGGGCTTGCGCAGCGGGATGCCCTACAGCCGCGCCAAAATACTCCGCCTGCAGGAGCGGTTGCGCAGCCTCTTGTTTGTAGAATCGGTCGCCAACCCCACCGTTACGTTTGCCGGCAACGAAGCAACCCTCAACCTGTTTTTGCAAAAAAAACGCGCCAGTCGTTTCGATTTTATCATCGGCCTGCTCCCACAATCCACCGCCTCCGACAGCCGCTTGCTCCTCACCGGCACCCTGAGCGCCGCTTTTCTCAATGCCCTGAGCCTGGGCGAACGCCTGTCGGTAGAACTGGAGCGCCTGCGCCCCGAGACCCAAAAACTGGATGTTCAAACCAGCATTCCCTACGTGCTTGGACTGCCCTTTGGGGTAGACGCCCGGCTCGGTATTTTCCGGCGCGACAGCACCTGGGTGGATGCGCAAAGCGAAGTAGGGGTGCAATACCTGCTGGAAGGCGGCGATTACCTCAAGTTTTTTTGGGAAAACAAATCTTCATCGCTCCAAAAAATCGACACGGCTCTGCTCTTGCAAACGCATCGGCTGCCGGCCGTACTCGACCTGCGCCAAAACGGTTTTGGCCTGGAAACCGCCTTCAACCGCCTCGACTACCGCTTCAACCCGCGCCGCGGCTGGGCCCTGCTCCTGCGCGGCGTAGCCGGTTTCAACACCGTGCTGCGCAACAACCAAATCGAGGCGCTCCGCGACCCCGAGCAGCCCGAGTTTCGTTTTGCCAGCCTGTACGATTCGCTGGCCGGGCGCAGCACCCGCTTTCGGCTCGAAGGCCGGGTCGAAGGCTACCTGCCGCTTTTCTTGCGCAGTACGCTCAAACTGAGCCTGCGTGGCGGCGGTGTTTTTTCAGAAAAACCCGTGTTTGCCAACGAACAATACCGCCTGGGCGGCAACAAATTGTTGCGGGGCTTCGACGAAGAAAGCCTGTTTGCGACCCGCTACACCGTGGCTACCGCCGAATTCCGGCTCTTGCTCGCCCAAAATTCTTTTCTCGCCGTATTTACCGACTACGGGTACCTGGAAAATATCACCGACCGGACCCGGCTTTTTCTGCGCCCCTGGGGCATGGGCGCCGGTCTGAACTTTGAAACGACCGCCGGCATTTTTGGCATCAGCCTGGCCGTCGGCCGCCGCGACGCTGGCCAGGGCATCGATTTCCGGACACCCAAATTTCACCTGGGCTATGTGAGTTTGTTTTAAACGTGGTGCGTGTTTCGTGGTGCGTGTTTCGTGGTACGTGTTTCGTGGTGCGTGTTTCGTGGTGCGTGGTGCGTACTTTTTGAAGATCAGGTTTGAGTTTTTCCAGTAAAAAAATGGCGTAGCCAATCAAAAACTTGAAATGTCCGCACCCAAAACACGCACCACGCACCACGCACCACGAAACACGCACCACGAAACACGCACTCCGCCACTCAGCGCAGCCGCCGGCCTTTCCATTCGTATTCTTTCCAGTACAGGCTGGCCAGGCCGGCGCCGGCAATGTAGAGCAGGTGCAGCAAAAACGAGGGCCAAAACCAGCGCAGCAAACGCCCGGCTTTAAAAAAGCGGCACATCGGGGCCAGCAATCGGAAGTCGGCGATGGCTTTCAGGGCCAGTTGGCCGGCCAGTAGCCAGGCCAGTGGCGGATAAAAAATGGCCAGGCCGGCGTTGAGCAGGATGGACCAGCAAAACAGCAGCACGAGGGCCAATACCAGTTTGACGGGCCTTTCCGGCAGGGCGGCGTTTTTAGTGCCCCAGCGCAGCCGTTGTTGAAAAAACGAGCGGGCATCGGGGCAGGGATCGGTCAACACTGTGGCCTCGGCGTTTTTGAGAAACCGAATCCCGTCGGGCCAGCGCCGGGCAATGTTCTGGAGCAAAAACAGGTCGTCGCCGGAAGCGCGGTCTTCGGAACCGGCAAAGCCGCCCACTGCTTCAAAAACCGCTTTGGGGTAGGCCAGGTGGGCGCCATTGCCCAGGTGTTGCCAGCCCAATTGAATTCCGGCGCCGGTGATGCCCATTAGGCCGGCAAAATCCAGGGCCTGAAAATGTTGCAACAGGGTGTGGCCTTCGCGCAGCTGCACCGGGCCGGCTATCGCTTTGGGCTGCTGCGTTTCGAAGAGCGACACCAGCAACAGCAGGCCTTTGGGGGAGGGCTGGGCGTCGGCATCGGTGCTGACGATGAGTGCGCCCCGGGCCTGCGCCACGCCCCATTCCAGCGCTTTTTTCTTGCCGGTGGGCGGGTGCCCCTCGAGGCTTGGCGCCTCCGAAAGCCGGAGCACCCGGATGTTAAGGTTGCTGCTGGCGGCAATTTTCCAGGCAATATCGCCGGTTGTATCGCTGGAATTATCGTCGATCACCAGGAGTTCCAGCAGGTGACGGGGATACGCGCAGCGGCCCCAGGCCTCCAGGCAGGCGCTGATGGTGGCGGCTTCGTTGCGGGCGGGAATCAGTACGGAGACCGGCGTTTGGGGCTCAAAATCCGGGGGCAATTCCCAGGTCGGCAAGCGGCGCCAGGCTCGTACGTAGCGGTGAAGGAGGCCGGCATACACCAGCGCGAGGGCGGTTGAAAAAAGGAAGTATCCGGTCAGCATAGTCAAGCAGCGGCGAAAATGCAAACAAGTGCCCGGGCCTCAAAACGACACAAATTATTTTGCCTACTTTTGTACAATTATTTGCCCGGGTGTTGAGGACTCCGCCACGGCTTTGTTTTTTTGATTTCCCAAGTTCCTAATTTTTACCGAATGTCCGAACCGCAACGTCTGATTACGATCAAAGCAGCCCATCAGCAGCAGCGCATGCCGACCTACCGGAAACTGATCCGCTGGACCTGGCGCCTCACCTTGCTGGGTATAGCGGCTGTGCTGACCTTGTTGCTGACCATCAGCCTGACTGCCATCCCTTCGTTTCGTGAATTGGAAAACCCCAATTCTGCCCTGGCCAGCGAGGTATTGGCCAACAACGGCGAAGTGTTGGGGCGCTATTTTATAGAAAACCGGGTACCTGTCGATTACGAAGACCTGAGTCCGCACCTGGTACACGCCCTGGTGGCGACCGAAGACGAGCGCTTCTGGCAGCACAGCGGGGTGGATGCCAAGGCGGTGGCCCGGGTGATCGTCCGCACCATTTTGATGCGCGATCAAAGTGCGGGCGGCGGCTCCACCGTCACCCAGCAGTTGGCCAAAAACCTGTATTCCAACCGCGATTTCAAGGGCATGGGTAAGTTGGAAAAAATCTGGAACCTGCTCTATGTGAAACTCCGCGAGTGGATTACCGCCATCAAAATTGAAAAAAGTTATACCAAAGAAGAGGTCCTGGCCATGTACCTCAACCAGGTTGAGTTTGTCAACAATGCATACGGCATTCGCGCCGCAGCCGAGGTATATTTTGGCAAAGGCCAGGACGAACTGAAAATCGAAGAAGCCGCCACCCTGGTGGGCATGCTCCAAAACCCCTCGCGCTACAACCCCAATACCTACCCCGAGCGTTGCATTTTTCGCCGGATGATCGTGCTGTATCAAATGTGGCAAAACGGGTTTCTGACCGAAACCCAATACGATAGCCTGAAGGTGTTGCCCCTCGATATGAGCCGTTTCAAACGGGTAACCTTTACCGAAGATACTGCGCCCTACATGTGTTCCGAACTGAAAAAGGACGTTCAAAATATCCTGAATGCTCCAGAATGCCGCAAAACCGATGGCACGGAATACGACATTTACCGCGACGGCCTGCGCATCCATACCACCGTTGACCCCATTTTTCAGAAATACGCGGAAGCCGCCATGGTCGAGCACATGCGGAAAACCCAAAAACGTTTTTTTGAGGTTTGGCACAACCGCGACCCCTGGACCCACAAAACCCGAACCTCCACACCTGCCGAAATTGACCAGCGCAAGGAAGAACTCTGGAAACTGATCCGGGGCAGCGACCGCTACCAGCAGCTGCGCCCCAAATACCTGAGCGCCGCCAGCGATAAAATACAGGAGAAATACGGCTTCGAATTGCAAGACTCGGACATCCTCCGGATGCTGACCGATGAAAAAGACGGCAAAACCATCACCCTGTTTGTGTCGAAAGGCTGGTTAACACCCCAGGAAGCAGCCAATTACCGGAAAATTATGGACAGCGCAGACTGGCCCGACATCAAAAAACAATGGGCCGCCCTGCAAGCCGCCACGATGACCAAGTACCGCACCAAGGTAAAAATGAAGGTGTTCTCCTGGAACAACCCCAAATTTGAAACCGATACCCTCATGTCGCCCTACGACAGCCTCCGCTATCACCGGATGTTTCTCCAGTCGGGGATACTCGCCGTAGACCCCACCACCAGCGAAGTGAAAGCCTGGGTGGGCGGTATCAATTTCAAGTATTTCCAGTTCGACCACGTGCGCACCATGCGGCAAGTGGGCTCTACCTTCAAACCCTTCGTATACTCCACCGCCATGGCCCAGCAAAGCATCAGCCCTTGCTACCAGGTGTACGACCAGGCCGTCACGATTCCTGCGCGGTATCAAAACTTTACCACCATCGCCGATTGGACGCCCAGAAACTCCACCGGCGACTACTCTGGCAAACTCCTGACCCTCAAGGAAGCCCTCAAAAACTCCGTCAACTCCGTCAGTGCCTTTTTGATGAAACAAATGGGCAGCACAGAGCCGGTGCGCGGCCTGCTCAACAACCTGGGCGTAGATTCCAGTGCCCGACGCCCCGACGGCGATTACCGGATTCCCAAACAACCTTCCATTTGCCTGGGCGCCGCCGACCTCACCGTTTGGGAAATGACGGCCGCCTACGCCGCATTTGCCAACAAAGGCCTCTATTCCCGGCCCTATGTGATCAAAAAAATAGAAGACAAAAACGGGCGGGTTATTTACCAATCGATGCCCGAAGAACGCCAGGCCCTGCCCGCCAACGTTGACTATGCCCTGCTGGATATGCTCAAATACAACCTGCGTGGCGCGCCCGGTATCACGACACTCAAAAGCGAAATTGGCGGCAAAACCGGCACCACCAACGACTACACCGACGGCTGGTTCATGGGCGTCACGCCCCGCCTGGTCGTAGGCACCTGGGTAGGCGGCGACGACCGCTGGATCCGGTTCCTGCAAATCACCGACGGACAAGGCGCCCGTATGGCCCGGCCCATTCTCGCCAATTTTATCCAGCGACTGGAAAAAGACCCACAGTCCGGCTACGATTACAACGCCCGTTTCGAACGGCCGGCCGGCGACCTGGGCATCGAAATTGACTGCTCCAAATACCTGAACGAAGGCCCGCTCCCCGGCGATGAGGAAGATTTTGCGCCGGATATTTACAACGATGAAATCCAGGAAGGCGGCACTGACCCCTCCGGCGAGCTCGTGCCCAAAGGAAAAGCCAAATCGCCCGCCAACAAGGAAACCTTTGGTGATGAATTTGATGGCGGCGGCTAGCCAGAACCACCGCAGGAGCTTTTTTTAAAAAGAAGAGCGGGCATCCGGGGACAGTGCTGTACCCGGATGCCCGCTCTTCTTTTTAAAACTTATTCCACGATCAACTTCGCCACGGCATTGCCATACGGCATTTCAAGGCGCAAAAACAGCGTGCCCCGGGCCTTGATCTGATCGAGCGGCAGGCGGAACGGGGTTTCACCGACGTGAAAATCCGTTTTCAGGGAATAGTGTTCCATGCCCTGGGCATCCGTCACGGTAAACAGCCCCCAGCCCTCTTTCGGCAGGTCGAAGGTGACCGTAGCCTGCTCCTGCGCCGGGTTGGGGCTCACACTCAGCCCGATGCCGGCGGGCTTGTCGGGCGCCGTCTTTCTGGAATTAAACCGCGAACGGAGCGGAGGTTTGGGATCTTCTGAACGAATCTCCAGGTTCATGGTGACATTGCTCAGGTCGAAGGTAGCCGAGCGGATGCCCGTGATCACCAGGGTATCCCGGGCTTTCAGGTTGCGCTCCAGTGTCCGCACCAGGCTGGCAGGCAATTGCCCGTCGGTCACCAGGGTTTCGGTATTTCGATACCGCAGCACAAACTCAAAGTGTTCTACGGGTTTATTGTTCCGGAACAGGCGGGCCGGTTCGCGGACCATCCCGAGGATATCGGAAGCGGTCAGCATGAAATTGGTGGTTTCTATGGCATTGTCTGCGCTGATAGCCGGTTTGGTAGGGTCCACCACAATGGATTGTCCGTAGCGCTGCAGGAAACCGTTGGAATACAGGGGCGTCCAGTCCAGCCGGAAATCCGATTTATCTGAAGCGCGAAGTTCCAGCCGGGGGTCATTGTCGGGCACCAGGTGAAAGCGAACGATCAGGGGATTGAGTTCAATTCGTTCGGCAAAAGTCTGCGTCCGAATCTCTGTTTTTTCCTGATAGGTTTCCGGGTTGAAGGTGATGATTGTGTCAACCCGCTCAGCCGGAACTACCGGATAGTGCACCATTTCATAACTAAAATCCACTACGGCTTCGGGCTGCAAAAGGGCTTGGTGTTGTTCAAGGAGTGCTGGCAGCATATCCAGCGCTACGCCATTGGCTGCGGCTTTTTCGCTCAGGGATTTTACCAGGGGAATGCCCTTTTGAAAAATGCTCATGCTCAATTTTTCCGGCGTCCGGCTCCCGCCGTCCAGGTAATACAAAGTAGGTTTCTGCTGAACGAGTGCCCGTAGTTGGCTCAGGGTGATAAACGCCTTGTCGTGGTCCGTAAATGTTTTGCCGCCCCATTCCGCGCGCATCAGCACCGTTGATTTGGGGCGCGCCGTATCGCCCGTTATCGGCTTGGGTAACCAGCCTGGCCGGGCGCCATCCAACATCAACAGAATGGTAGCCGTAGCTTGTTGCGGCATAGGAATATCGTGCAGCGTGAGCGTCTGTCCGAATTCAAGACCGGCAAACTGCTCGGACAGTTTCGCCCGAAACGAATCGTACACCTTGGGATCGTAGTAATCGCTGCGCACCGACAGTTTGTCCAGCGAAAACAGGAGGGTTTGTTCGAGGCTTTGGCCGTTCCAGAGACGCGGCTCGCGATCTATTGCCCGGCGCAGTTCTTCGGGGGTGGTGTGAATTTCAGCGACATAGTGTTGGCTGCCCTCTTCCCGGAACAATTTGCCCTGTAGGCTGCCCCAGTAAAAGATGTACGGCGTCGGTTCGCTCAGGGCCGGGGCCTGTGCGGGGGTGATGGCTACGGTACTCAGTTGTTCGGCAAACGTTTCGGCTTGTTGCAGGGCAGCCCGCAAGGGTGCCGCCTCGGGCAGGCGCTCAACCAGACGAAATGAAAACAAGAGCATCAGCGCCGCAAACAGCGGCAGCGTAAAGAGGTATTTGGCGCGGCGCAAAGGGCCGGAAGGTGATTTGGCAAGCATAATCAGGCGATTTTGAATCAGCGAATGAAAGGTGTTGACCAATACCGGTTGGGCCCTTTTTCCGGTGATCTGGTCGGCAAGCAATTGTGCGTACGAGAGGCGTTGCCGCGTCCGGCTGACCACGTAGGCATCGGCAATATATTCGTGCACCGTGCGCAAACTCCGCCGGTACATATACAGCAGCGGGTTAAACCACTGCATGGCAATCATTAATTCGATCAGCAACACATCCAGGCTGTGCCACTGGCGCACGTGCACCATCTCGTGTTCGAACATCAAGCGCTGCTCCCGCTCATCTACCGTGCCGGGATGCCAAAACACAAAGCCAAAAAACGAAGCCAGCGGCGTTTCGGCTGGTCCGGTGGCCAGCACGACACCCCCTTGCGCCACGCGCCGGCATTGCCGGATAAACCGGGCCATGCGAAACAACTGTACCGCCAAATGCAACAGAAACAATATGAGGCCCAGCAGGTATACCCACCACAGGACTTCACCCAGCGAAATGCCACCCACAGATTGGTGCAACGACTGCCCTACAGCCCGCGGCGCACGTTGCGCCTGCTCAATCAGCACAGGCAAATCCAGTGCCGGCGCTACCGGAACAACAGCCGCCGGAACGGGCGCCGGCTGCTCCAAGCGGATGTGCAGGGCCGGGAGCATACATGCCACCAGCGGCGCCAACAACAGGTATGCGCGGTTCCATTGAAAAAAGGTTTCGCGCCGCAAAAAAAGCCAATACAGGGCGTACAGACAGGCCAGGCAAAAAGCCGATTCGAGGATATATTGGATGCTAAACATGGGCTATTCGTCCCGTTTTTTGATTTGATCCATCAGTTTGTCCAGTTCCTCCGGCTTCAGTTTTTCCTCTTCCATAAAATAGGAGAGCAGGGCCGAGGGCGAGCCACCAAAGTAGTTGTCCATGAAGCGCCGGAACGCATTGGCCCGGTAGTCTTCCTTTTTCAAAATCGGAAAATACCGGTGCGTTTTGCCAAAAGCCTCATACCCGACGTGGCCCTCGGTCACCAGTTTGCGCACCAGGGAGGATACCGTGTTGTACGGCGGCTTGGGCTCTTCCATCTGATCCAGAATGTCGTTCACGAAGGCTTTTTCCAGACGCCACAGAATGGTCATTACCTCCTCTTCCTTGTGATTCAATCGTTTCATACTACAGGTTGTATTTATTGGTGAGTACAAATGTAAAACTAAAATCTAGTTTATCAACTTAATTTTAGTTATTTAACTTAAAAATAGTTTTTCAACGTTTTAATCCATTGGATATCAACGTTTAAAATTGAATCCGGTACACAAAGTCTGGCGTAAAGCCCAGTTGGTACTGTGTGCTGGTGGTATCCATGCCCTGGAAATACCGGTAGGCAAACACGTTGCGCCGGTTGCTCAGGTTGGTAAAATCGAGGAACAGGTGGTGGGTCAGGCGCCGGGCGTTGTAGCGCAGGCCCAGTTTGGCATCCCAGCGGAAAAACAGGGGATACTGCTCGCTGTAGGGCTGCTGTTCGTCGTACACTTCGGAACCAAAAAGTTTGCTTTGCGCCAGGTCGATGGGGGTATACCAACGGCCACCCGAGAGGCTCAGTTTGGTATCGGCCGTCAGCACCAGGCGCCGCCCCAGCGCGAATTCTTTCCCGATCAGGGCATTGGCAATATACCGGCTATTGAAAGCCGTGGAGCGCCAAACGCCATCGCTCCCCTGGTATTCCGACTGAAACAGGGATACCGTGAACAGGCTGTAAAACCCGTCTTTGTAGGATTTGCTCAGGGTGCCTTCGAGGCCGTAGTTGCGGCCTTTGCCCGTACTGCGCAGGTCAGAAAAATCCCATAGCGCAAACGAACTGCCGAAGTTGAGCAGCGAAAAACCGTCGGCTTGCTGCCGCACGGGCACCCGGCTTTGGCCCTGGAAATACGCCTCGCCGCGCAAGCGCCAGCCGCTGTCCCATTTTTTGGCCCAAGACAGCACCCACTGCTGGCTGCGCAAAAAATCGAGGCCGTGGTTGGGCGCTGCGCCGCTGCTGTCGGCAAAAAACAGCGCGGCTGTGGCCGGCGTCTGGCTGTGGTAGCCGTAGGCCAGAATCAGGTCGTTGTCGTTGGGCAGTTTGAGTTTGAAGGCCGCGCGGGGTTCCACGCTGGTTTTGCCGCTCAGCGGCAGGTGCTGCGTATGCAGGCCGATGTTGAGGGAATAGCGTTTTTTCACCTTGTATTGCACCTGCGCAAAAGCCTCGTAGAGCCAGAGCCGGCCCTCGTAGTCGCGCACCGGCGCAAAGTCGGGCGTCTGCTGCCGGGTCAGCAGGCGGGTGTCGATGGCATTGCTGTGCAGGAGTATGCCGGCCCGCAGTGTAAGGCGCTTGGTATGCCGGCGTTGCCAGAGCGAGGAAAGGCGCAGCCCGTCTTCGCGGTTCGTCTCCTCGAGCCATTGGGTGCGCGCCGAAGTTCCGGGATCTCGTTCCCAACCCTTGGAGTACATCTGGTTGTGGCTGAAGGCCAGCACGGTGCGCCAGTAGGAGACCGAGTCGATCAGCCATTGGTAGCGCAGGCCGACGATGGCGAGTTCGGAGCCCAGTTCCGAATCGCGGGTAGGCGGGTGGTAGGGGTTTTCGGGGTCCACATCGGCGCCGCTCACAAAAATATGGCTTTTGCCGGCCAGGCCGAAGAGTGAAAACCGGTGTTTGGCTTTGCCAAAATCGAGTTTCCAGTTCAGGTCCTGGTATTGCGGCACGTAGTTACCACCAGCCCGCACGCCGAGGCCTTGCAGCAGGTCGACAAAGGAATAGCGGTAGCCCACCAGAAAAGAGCCGTTTTGGCGGCGCCAGAGTGGGCCTTCGGCTGTGGCTTCCACCCCGCTCCAGGCGCCTACCTGGCCAGTAAATTCGAAACGCTCCTTGTTGCCGGTCCGGAAATTCATGTCCATCACCCCGGCGATGGAGTTGCCGTATTCGGCCGGGAAGGCGCCGGTGAGGAAATCCGACTGCCCCAGCAGGTTGGGGTTGAGGGCATTGAAGGAGCCGCCGGTATTGCCGTAGGTGCTCAGGTGACCGGGATTGGGCACCGGCACGCCTTCGAGGCGCCAGAGCAGGCCGGTAGGTGAGTTGCCGCGCACCACGATGTCGTTCTGGTAGTCGTCGGTGACGCCGATACCGGCAAAATTGCCCGCCATTCGGGCGATGTTGTTGCGGCCACCGCTGTAGCGCATCACCGATTCGGGGTTGAGGGCGATGGCGCTCACTTTGGCCAGGCGGTTCACCGGTTTGGCTTTGTTGGTGCCGGTAATGGTGACCACTTGTAGGGCTTGGGTGGATTCTTCCAGCAAAATACGCAGGTCGGCGTCTTTGCCGCTGGTAACCAGCACGTCGGGCAGGATTTCATCGTCAAAGCCCAGGTAGCGCACCCGCAGTTGGTAGCGGCCCGGCGCCAGGTTTTTGATCACAAACCCGCCGAGGCTATCCGTGACGGCGCCCCGGGGTTCGGCAAGGCCAGGCAGGTCGATGAGCGCTCCGGGCAAGGCCGATTCGGTGATTTTATCGATGACAACACCGCGAATGGTTTGGGCGGACAAGGGGGCGATCACCCCAACGGCGAGAAGCAGGGAGTAGAAAAAACGCATGACAAGTGGTTTTCATTTGCACAAAACCCACCCGGCAGGGGCGGGTTTTTACTTGTACAGCGAAAGATAGCGGGAAATATATTTTCCGATCACGTCAAATTCGATGTTGACGGTATCGCCGGCTTGCAGGCGTTGAAAGTTGGTGTGTTCCCAAGTGTAGGGGATAATGGCCACCGAAAACAAGTCTTGCCGGGGCTCCACAACGGTGAGGCTCACGCCGTTGAGGCATACAGAACCTTTGTCGACCAGCAGGTGCTCCGGGCTGGGGGAGTAGCGAAACGTGTAGCGCCAGGAGCCGCCGGTTTCGAGTACTTCGATGCATTGGGCCAGCGTATCCACATGCCCTTGCACCATGTGCCCATCAAGCCGGCCGCCGACGGGCAGGCAGCGTTCGAGGTTCACCAGCGTGCCTTCCTGCCAGGCGCCCAGGTTGGTGCGCAGGAGGGTTTCCTGCACGGCGGTCACGACATGGAAATCGGGCTGCCGGCCCGTGGCCACTACCGTGAGGCAGGCGCCGTTGTGGCTGACGCTTTGGTCCACTTTCAGTTCGCCGCTGATGGGCGATTCGACGGTAAAATGAACGTTCG
>JADLDL010000303.1 GCA_020846655.1 Saprospiraceae bacterium
AAAAAATCGCAACTGACCTCGGAGAGGTCAAACGTAGGTAGAATGGTCAAAAATGAAGATTTGCACGACCTCGGAGAGGTCGAACGTTTGTTTTTTGTGCCCGATCAGACCGGTTCGACCTCTCCGAGGTCGTATGATCCCGAGGGATTCCCATTCTACCAACGTTTGACCTCTCCGAGGTCATCCTCAAAGCGAACCTATTCTTTTGATTTTCAATATCATTTAGTTGACAATCTTTTTTATCAACTTGTGGGTAATCGACAGCCTTTTTTGGGGAGGGGTAGGGGTGGGGTTCTCTCGGCGTGAAAAGCCACAAAACGTAGATTACGCTGCATTCACGCGTTCCACACCAAAAAAGGGAGGCTGTTGCGCCTCCCTTTTTGCCTGTCTAATCCCTTTTCTGTACCAAGGGTAAAAGAGTAAAAGAACCAAAGTTTTACAAGGTCCTGGCCAGGCGGAAGCCCGTGCCGTCGCTGCGGAAGCCGGGCGCGTCGTATCCGCGGAACGCCACACGGCAACCCTGCGGGTAGCCGTCCCACGACCCGCCGCGCCCGACACGGTAGGAGCCCGAAACAGGGCCAATCGGGTTGATTTGCAGTGCCGGGTCATATGTGCGGTACCAATCGTGGCACCATTCCCACACGTTGCCGCTCATGTCGTGCAGGCCCAGGGCATTGGGCCGGAAGTAGCGCACAGGCGTTGTTTGTTCCCGGTATTCGCCGGCCTGGGAATAGGGTTTTTGATAGTCCTTGCTGGCATCAAAATTCATTTCCGCCGGGTCGGCGCTGTTTTGGCCGTTGCCAAACCGGACGGCCCGGCCGCGCTCGCGGGCGGCGTATTCCCATTCGGCTTCGGTGGGCAGCCGGTAGCCGGCGGCCTGGCGATCGAAACGGACCAGGGCTTTCCGTTCGTCGCTGCTGTTTTCGTTGTCCGGGTCGTTGGCCCCGGGCACTATACCGCAGGCTTCGGGCAGGCCCTGTGCCCCGCTCAGCCAGTTGGCGTATTCCACGGCGTCGTACCAACTGACGTTGATCACCGGGCGGTCAGCACGGCCCCAACCGCTGTCGTCGGGCAATTCGATGCCGGTGGCCAGGCCATACAGGCCATATTGATGCCACGTCAGCGGCGTTTCGGCCAGCGCATAGCGGTCCAGCGTCACCTCGTGTACCGGCAGTTCTTCATCCGGGTACTCGTTGTCGCCCAGCACATCGCCCATCTGGTAGGTACCGCCTTCGATGGCCAGCAGGGTGGGGAAGTAGCGGCGCTCCATTTTTTGAAAAAATGCCGGCTCGCAGTGCCGCAGGTATTCGAGCCGCTCGGAGCCCTCGTGGCGCTCCGGGAAATGTTCAGCCGGGAAGGGCGGGCGGATTTTTTGAGCGAAATCCAGGTACTGCACACAACGCAGCAGGGCTGCTGCGCCCTCCTGTTGTTTTCCGGCTTGCAGCATCACGAAGGCGATCTCGAAGGCGAGTTTCCAGCACTCTTCGGGCAGTACCTTGCGCTGGGTCAGTTGGTGCAACACCGCCAGCGCCTCCTGAAACTCGATGTTCAGCAGGTGTTGCTGCGCATCGCGCAGGAGCAGGCGCGTATTCTCCAGTTCGAGCCGTTCCGTTTCATCCACCAAAAACTGCTGGTAGCGCTCCCGCACGATGGGCGCCAGCAGGTCGTGCGAGAGCCGGATGGCCTGGCTTTCGGGCAGTTCGGTGAGCAGGCTCACTTTCCGGAAGGCCTCGCGCAGCTGCTGCGGGTCGTCGGGCAGTTTGTTTTTGGGCAAGGTGCCGGCAGTGGGTTTGTCCACGACGAATTGGTCGAGGGTTTCGAGCAGGGTTTTTTCATCGACCTGGATGCCAAATTCCTCGCGCAGGCGCTGGATCTGAAAATCGAGCAATTCCGCTTCGGCGGCGCTGTTTTGGGCGAGCGCTTCGTAGTCGGCGATGCGGAGGCAAGCGAGGGGCTCGGCGGCACTGCGGCGTGCCCTGGCGCTGTCGTAGAGCCGGAGCAGGCGGTTTTGCAGGATGGCCGCCGCGCCGCCGCTTTCGTGGTGCATCAGGTTGCGGGCCACAAAATCGGCAAAGCCTTTTTCGAGCTCAAGCGCGTAGCGCCGGGCCAGCACAGGGTCGCGCCAGGCGCCTTCGATGGCCTCTACCAGGGCGGACTGGCCCAGGGGGCGCAGGGGCAAATTCTCCTGCCGGCAGTCTACCCGGGCGAGGAGGTCGGAGAGTTCGAGTTGGTAGTCGCTGCGGAAGCCGAGCACGATCCGGGCCAGAGGCTCTTCCTGTACGGTCGCCCGCAGGATTTGGACAAACGCCTCTGCCTCGCCACTCAGCGGATCGGTGAGTAGTTCTTCGACCTGGTCGAGGAGGTACACGGGCGTTTGGCCAGGCGTCTTAGTTACGCGGCGCAGGCGCTCCAGTTGGGTGGCGAGGCCGATTTTTTCTGTTTTTTTCCGGCGCTCGTAAAAGGCCTGCCAGCGCTCTTCGAGCCGGGGCAACAGTCCGGCGGCCAAAAAGGAGGACTTGCCCACACCGCTGTGGCCAAACAGGCGGATGACCCGGATCTCCGGGTTTTCGAGCAGGCTGAACATTTCGAGGATTTCGCGGGTGCGCCCGAAGAACAAGCGCGCGGCCGTGCGGCTGAAAAACGGCAGCCCGAGGTAGGGCGCCGGGTGGTGCTCGAAAGGATCGGGCAAATCGGCCGGCAGCGGGTACTCGGCCAGCGGGTCTGTTTTGGGAGTACCCGGACTGGCTGGTCGGGCCGGCAGTATTTTTTCAAGATCGGCGCAAAGGGCCGCAAGCCCGGCGTCCCATTGGTCGGTGGCTATTTTTTTGCCTTGTTTGCGCAGCAAGCCCCGCAACGGTTCCGGCAAAACAGCCTCCGGCGGCGGCACCGCGCCATCCACCAACACCGGGATGATGGTTTTTTGGCCGTCGGCGAGGCATTTTTCAATTTCGAGCCGCACCCAGTCCTGCGCCTCGTCCATACGGCGGCCACCGAGCCGTTGCACCCCCAGCCAGCGGGCTTCGTCTTTGATGAGCACCAACAACACCTTGGCTTGCCGCAGGTTTCGTTCCAGTTCGTCGGGCCAGTCGACGCCGGAATAGAGGCGTTTTTTATCCAAAAACACCGCCTCCGGGCCGAAGTGATTGGCCAGGTCGGTGTACAGGAGACGCGCCTCCACCGCGCTGTCGGCAATACGGTAACTAATGAAAATGTCGTACGTTGGTTGTGCTGAGGCGGGCATCCGGATGCGTTTTCAGACCGGAAATATAACGAGGAAAGAGGAAAGAGGAAAGGCAAAATGTAAGATGTAAAATGTAAAAGTCAAAAGGGTGATTCACGGAGTAGGGACCTGGTGGCGTATATGCCACCAGCCGTCCACCACCACAAAACCACCCTTTTGACTTTTACATTTTACATCTTACATTTTACATTACTCAGCGTTGTACGACAAAACGCAGCACCTGCCGCTCGCCGGCTGGCGTTTGCACGTGCAGGAAATACAAGCCATCGGCGAGTGCCGTCGGGAGTTGGATTTCCTGTGGCTCCGTTTCAGCCCTCAGGCGCTCCTGCTGTACCCGCGCACCCCGGCTGTCGAATACCTGTACCTGGAGCGCTTCACCGGCCCAGGCCGACAAGTCGGCAAACAGGCGTCCGTCGGTCGGGTTGGGGAAAAGTTGCGCGGCCGGTGCAAAGCCCTCGGCCACCTGGCTCTCGCGCGGGCCGGGCGTAATGCCGATTGGGCAATTGAAGGTGTTCAGGTAGGCCTCGTAGTAGGTTTGCTCCGCCACCCGGCCAATTACCTGGATGTAGGTGGGCTTGATTTGCGGCGGCAGGGTGTATTCAAAAATATCGGACTCGCCGGAAGCAATCGGGTCGCTGAACGAAGTAAACCGGATCGAATGGAAAGGCGTAGCATTCGGGTTGCGCACCAGGTATTGCCGGCCGCTGGGCGCCGTGTACACCGAGCCGTTGGCCGGTTCGAGGGCCGTTTGGCCTTTGGGCAACTGGAAAGCCGCGTACACCAACGGGGCGCTGCATTTGTTGGTCACCCGGATGCGGTAACTGCGGTTGTCGGCCGGATCGCGGGTAATGCTCAGCAACTCGAATTTCAGGCAACCGATGTCCTTGATGTCGCAGGCCGTGGTTTCCTCCAGCCGGACTTCGAAACAACAGGAGGCTGTGTTGCCGCAGGCGTCGGTAGCCGTGTAGCACACCTTGGTGAGCCCTGTCGGGAAACTGCTGCCGGAGGGCAATCCGCTGCTCAACTGGAGCGTCATGCCCGGGCAGGGACAATCGCTCGTGGCCGTTGGTGGGGCGTATGTGATGTTGGTGGGGCCACCAACGGTTTGCGCGATGCTGGGCGGGCACAGCACCTTCACTGTCGACGGCGCCGGCGTGCTGAACACCAGGGTGTAGGTCACGATCGTGTCGCAAGCGCCGCCACTGCCCGGCTGAGTCAGTACCACCGTGCCCGGCTGGGTATAGGCGGTGCCGCCGATGGTCACGGAAGTACCGGGGCAAAACGAAACTGTTTCCGAACGCGTGGGCTGCGGCAACAGCAGCAAGGTGTACGTCACAATCGTGTCGCAAGCGCCGCCCGTACCGACTCGGGTCTCCGTAACGGTAGCCGGAGCGGTGTATTTCGTGCCGCCGATGGTCACGGATGCGCCGGGACACAAGGAAAGGGTCTCTGAGCGCGTGGGCTGCGGCAACAGCAACAGCGTGTAGGTGACCAGGGTGTCGCAGGCGCCGCCTGTGCCGGCCCGGGTCTCGGTGACCGTAGCCGGAGCGGAGTATTTCGTGCCGCCGATGGTCACCGATGCGCCGGGGCATAGCGAAAGGGTTTCCGAACGCGTGGGCTGCGGCAACAGCAACAGCGTGTAGGTGACGGTCGTGTCGCAATTGCCATTTTGGCCGGGCAGCGTATCGATCACCGTGCCGGGACTGCTGTAGCTGACATTGCCGATTTGGACCGAGCCGCCCGGGCAAAAATACAAGGTGTCGAACAGGGTCGGGCGTTCCAGCACTTGCAGCACAAAGGTGAGCAGGGTATCGCAGCCGCCGTTCTGACCAACGAGGGTATCCAGCACTGTGGCAGAACCGCTGTAGTAGGCGCCATTCACCAGAATCGAATCGCCGGTACAAAACACGATGGTATCGGTAAGCGCCGGCACGGGCACTTCCGTTAGTACGAGCCTGGAAATGGTATCGCAGGCGCCGTTGAGGCCCGGGAAAGTATCCACCAGGGTAGCCGGTCCGCTGTAGATGATCCCGTCGATTTCGATCGAACTGCCGGCACAAAGGGCAATATTGGTCGTCAGCTCTACCGAAGGTGCGTAGCTCACCGTACTCGTAGCGGCGGCGAGCGCACCGCAGGCGTCTGTTACCTGAAGGGTGTACACCCCTGCCGAGTCGACCTGAATGGAGGGCGTAATTTGTCCGCCGCCCCATAGGTAACTGTACGGCGGTACCCCGTCGGTAATGACAGGCGTGAGCACGGCTGTGGAGCCGCTGCACAGGCTGAGATCAGGCAAATCCACACTCAGGGTGGCCAGGGCGTCCTGGATCAGAAACTGGGCTTCGGCCTGGTCGCAGGAGCAGGGGTTGTCGAGCAGGAGCAGGATGGTTTCGGGGCCTTCCACGATCCCGTCGTCGGGTGCGTTGATGGGCACGAATACCTCTGTTTGGCCGGCCGGAATCACAACCGGGCTGGTAATGGCCCCATAGTCGACCCCTGGTGTTGCGGTGCCGGATACGGTGAAATGTATTTCCAGCGGCGTGCTGGTGTCGTTGTTGTCGCGGCTAAACCGGATTTGCCCGGGCGTGCAGCCTTCGGGCGCAGCGTTCAGGTTGGCCGGATAAATGGCCGCTGCACTGGCCGCCCCGCCGGCATTGAACGAATTGGCCCGCAAAAACACCGCCGAGGACCAGCCGCCGTCGAATACGTCGGCGATGGCGAGTTTGATGTGGTAAGTGGAACAGGGGATAACATTGGCGGTGGCGGTAAACACATCCGTCCAGCCGTCCAACTGGCAGTCTGCCGGGTTGTAGGGCAGAAACGGCAGGCACAGGAAGTCATTGGCCACAAAATACTGGTTGTTGGCAAACTGGTTGATGTTGTTCACGGTGATCGGCGTGTTCGTGTTGGGAATCACCGCCAGGTTTTGGGTGCCGCTGATGCCGGGGCCGCTGATAAAAAAGCCGAAAACATCGTTGAAGCCCTGGCCTACAAATTCGCAGTACTCCTCCGAGCCAAACACGTAGTCGAACTGAACCGTGTTGGAGGTTGGGGTGAAATCAAATTCCAGTTTGACGACGTCCCACTGGTCGCCGGTGGTCAGCGTAGCCAGGTTGGGGTCATTGGCACTGTTTATATTAAAACCTGTGCCGACGTCTATGCCGCCATTTTCGTCGTTAGGGCCCGGCAAAAAACTGCCCCGGGCGGTCGACAAAACAATGCCGCTCTCGATCCCGATGCTGGAACTTCCGTTGCCAAAGGTGCTGAACGCATTGGCCGGTCCGAAGGACGTGACATTGGATACCTCAAAACAATCGCCGCCGATGAGGGTGTTCTGGACCAGGCTCAGCGGAAGAATGCCCTGCTGCACGGTCATGTTGGGCGCATCCGGCACCGCAACCGTTTTCGACGGCAAGACTTCGCCGCTCAGGCAATTTTCGCAAAACACGGATAACATGGCCGGTATTTCGCCCGTCCGGGCGCCTCCGCTGGCCTTCAGGAGCAATTCGGCACAGCCGGCGGCGGCAATAAACCGCAGGTTTTGTGGCTCTGCCGGAAGGACTTGCAGCTGGTCGGCAACAGCCGGGTCTAGCGCCAGTTCGAGCGTCGTTTTTTGGCCATAAAAAGCGCCGCCCGCCACTATTTGGTAGGTATTGCCCGGTGTAAGATGGCACACGGATACCCTGGATACGCCTTCCGGCAACTGTAAGGGCGCCCGGGTGCGCGTGCCATTCAACTGGACGGAGAAAGACCGCTGCGCAAATACCGGAACCGCGGCAAGGGCGAAAAAGAGACATAGTAATCGTTCGGAAATGGGTGGTTTAAATTTCATACATGTACATTATTGGGTGAATTATGCTTCAGTACGGAGGGCGGAAAGGATGAAGGGCGGGCAGGAACCAGAGTCTTGGTAACAAGATAAAACTTCGTGCCGAATATTGGCCGGGAAAGGGGAGATCTGCTGTTTTTTGGGAAAATGTCGCACACCCAACAGCCTGATCTACCCCGGTTTTGTTACACTGGTTATTGCTCCGCTCAAATATGCGGATCAAAACGATAAACTGTACCTTTGTAGCCTATGAACGATGATCTTTTAGTTCAAACAGCGGCATTGATCCGCGAACCCTTCGATTTGCCGCAAGGCAGCCAACCAGCCGATGAGGAAGAGCTCCTGGCTATGCTGGCCGAACGCATCGCCGATATGCTGCAACAACAACCGGAATACCTGATGAGTATGCTGTACCGGCTGGATGTGCTGGAGAAAAAAATCCTGCCCGTCATGCACCCGAACGCTCCGGAGCCGGCCAATTGGGGCCTCGCCCGCCTGGTGCTCGAACGTCAAAAACAACGCGCCGAAACCAAGCGAACCCTCAAGCCCGCACCCCTCAAAGACATGGAAGGCTGGGAATGGTGAACCTTCATTTGCCTTCTTTTGCCAAACACTGTTTGCCAAACGCCACTCTATTTTTTGTTTTAAGAAATAATGTTTCGCCAAGTTGCGCAATTGCACAAAAGTGGCGATCCGTGGCTACGAACTTTATCTTACCTTTGCCGTTCAATATCGCCTAACCAAAATTGAAGAAACATATGCAATCCAATGGCACCGGCACCGCCTCCACACCCCGCACCGCCCGGGAAGATCGCTACCAACACCACGACTACTACGGGATGGACGAACTGTTGTCGCCCGAACACCTGCTCGCCCGCGACGCCGTGCGCGACTGGGTGAAGTCGGAAGTCAGCCCCATCATCGAAGACTACGCCAACCGGGCAGAATGCCCGGCCCATTTGTTCAAGGGCCTGGCCGAAATCGGCGCTTTTGGCCCTTCTCTGCCGGCCGAATATGGCTGTGGCGGTATGGACGAAATCGCTTACGGGATTATTATGCAGGAACTGGAACGCGGCGACTCGGGTATCCGGTCCATGGCCTCGGTGCAAGGCTCCCTGGTGATGTACCCCATCTACAAATTTGGCTCCGAAGAGCACCGCCGCCACTACCTGCCCAAACTGGCCAAAGGCGAGATGATCGGCTGTTTCGGCCTGACCGAACCCGACCACGGCTCCAACCCCAGTGGCATGGTGACGAACGTAAAAGACGACGGCGACGCCTATATCCTGAACGGCGCCAAAATGTGGATCACCAACTCCCCGGTGGCTGATATTGCCGTGGTTTGGGCCAAACGCGAAGACGGCCGTGTCATCGGTTTGATTGTGGAAAAAGGCATGAAAGGTTTTTCGGCGCCCGAAATCCACGGCAAATGGTCGCTGCGCGCCAGCATCACCGGCGAACTGGTGTTTGAAGACGTGCGCGTGCCCAAGAAAAATGTGCTGCCTGGCGTCGAAGGCATGCGCGGGCCGCTCACCTGCCTTTCCAAAGCCCGCTACGGCATTGCCTGGGGCGCCATTGGTGCGGCTCTTGATTGCTACGACTCGGCGCTGCGCTATTCCAAAGAGCGCGTGCAGTTTGGCCGGCCCATTGGCGGCTTCCAGCTCACGCAAAAAAAATTGGCCGAAATGATCACCGAGATCACCAAAGCCCAACTGCTGACCTGGCGCCTCGGCACCCTGGCCAACGAGGGCCGGGCCAGTGCAGCCCAGATTTCGATGGCCAAACGCAACAACGTCCACATGGCCCTGGAGATCGCGCGGGAAGCCCGCCAAATCCACGGCGGCATGGGCATCACCAACGAGTACCCGGTGATGCGCCACATGATGAACCTCGAAACGGTATTGACCTACGAGGGTACCCACGATATCCACCTGCTCATCACCGGCCACGACGTGACCGGCCTCGATGCGTTTAAATAAACCTACCACCGGAAGGGTAGAGCGCTGCAAGTCCGCAGCCGCTCTACCCTTCTGCTTTACCCTGGCATATTATTTCAGGTGGGCTTCATATAGCCGCTTTACCACTTCATCCACCCCCCGCTCGCCTTTTTTCATCGAAAAGAGGCCATAAAAGGAAGGATTTGACGTTTACTTGGGTAACCATGCCGGTTATTCTGGTAGAAACCACCCGTTTCGGTCAAGCACCTGACATTTTCGGCACGATTTTTTTTGATAACGCCCTTGTTGCATATTCAACAAAAAACATCCGCGTATGCCATTTACAAGTAAATATCACAGGGTTCTATGGGCTGTGCTGCTGCCCGCCATGCTATCGGCTCAACAAAAAACCGATTTGATCCATTTTGCCAACCCTTCTTTTGAAGACCTGCCCAAATGTTGCGAAGCACCCTCCGGCTGGTACAACTGCGGCAAATCAGAAGAAAGCCCACCGGATATCCAGCCCGGTAGTTTTCAGGTTACCAAAACGCCCAGCAATGGAGAAACCTACCTGGGCCTAGTGGTTCGGGACAATGAAACCTGGGAAGGCGTCGCACAGCGCATCAGCCAACCCCTCGAAATGAACGAGTGCTACGAGTTTTCACTCGACCTGTGCCGTGCCGAGCTGTACCTGAGCCTGAGCCGTACGACCGGTGAGGAAGTGAATTACGCCACACCCGCCAAGATTCGTATTTGGGGGGGCATGGGGTACTGTGAAAAGCGCGAATTGCTCTGGGAGACGCCCCTGATCACCACTACCCGCTGGCTGACCTACACCTTCCGGATCAGCCCCAAAAAAGGTACCTACTCCTTTATTTTTATCGAATCGTATTTTAAGACCCCTTCTTTATTTGCCTACAACGGCAACATCCTGGTCGACAATGCGTCTCCCATCAAACGCATCGAATGCAACATGATGAACATGCCGGAGAACGAACCGAATACGCAGCCTTTGGCTGATGCCGGCAAGCCGCCAATGACCCGGACCCCCAAGGCGCCCACGAAAACCAATGAAATCAAACGGCCCGAAACGCCCAAACCCAGTGCTACCGCCAGCGCACCCGCCAAAATCAACCGGGCCAGCCTGAAAAAAGGCAGTATCGTGCGGCTCGACAAGGTCTATTTCGACGCGGATAAATACATCATTCGCGAAGAAAGCGTGCCGGCGCTCATGGAGGTGTACACGTTTTTGAGTGAAAACCCGGACGTGATTCTGGAGATTGGCGGGCATACGAACAACCGCCCGACAGAAGAATTTGCCCAAACTCTCTCGACCAGTCGTGCCAAATCGGTAGCCGAATGGCTCATCAGCAAAGGCATAACGGCCGAACGGGTGCAATACAGAGGCTATGGCAAAAAATTCCCGATCGAAACCAATGCCACCGTAGATGGCCGCAAACGCAACCAACGGGTAGAAATCAAAATTTTGAGCATGAACGGCTAAGAGCATATTGAGGATTTCCCCGCTTTTCGGATGGGAAAGACCACTTGTGCCATACCTGCGCCTGCGTGCCGGGTGTGGCACAAATTTTTTTTGCTTTTTTTTGAAAAGCCGGGAACCTTTGCACCCGCTTAGGATGTTACGCCTTTTTATCGGGTGAAACGGCAACGGTTCACCCAAAATCAAAACCACCCGAAATGGCAACCTTTACCATCATGGCAAACGAACGCACACGAACCGCTTATGACCGCATCTTTGAGCGAGAGTTCTATCCGCTCCTGGATGCCGTGTACACGTTCGCGTATCGCCTGACCAACGACGCTACGCGGGCAGAAGACCTCACGCAGGAAACCTATCTGAAAGCCTGGCGTTTCATGAACCGCTACCTGGAGGGCACCAACGCCAAAGCCTGGTTGTTCCGGATCTGCCGCAATGCTTTCATCAACGAGTATCGCTCTACCGTGCGCGAACCGCGCAAAGTGGACTACGAAGACATTGTGGTCTATCACAACGAAGACGACCCGGTGTCGCCGGCGTACTTCGGCCTGCACGAAGAAGTCGGAGGCCGGCTCATTGGCGATGAAGTAACCCGGGCCATCAACGCCCTGTCGCCGGAAGCCCGCCTGGTGGTATTGCTTGATTTGGAGGATTTTACCTACGAAGAAATCGCTGCCATCGCCGGCATACCGATCGGTACTGTGCGCTCGCGTCTGCACCGCGCCCGTACCGCCCTGGCCGAAAAACTGCGCGCCTACGCTGTAGCGCACGGCTACCCGGTCGATGTAGATGATACGGAAGAAATGTCCGCCCTCTCGCAGGATGGCTTTAACACATTGCTGACGTAAAACAGGAAGGGTTTACCCGGTTAGGCTTCTGGCCCCGCGGTAAACCCTTCGCTTTTACGCTTCAAATATTTAAGACACACTACAACGATTCAACATTTCATTTCACCAACGCTTATTCGTTAACCGGTCATCGTTTCACCGCAGGCCGTTGTGTAAAAAGGAAAAATCGAACAAACAGCAGGCAACGCCGGACTAAAAAACTCCGCCCGATCCTTTTTATTTTCCCTTTTTACAACAACTTCCCGCTTCAAATTAACCCAATATGTGGTACAGTCCGATTAGTCCAAAGCAAGTTTCGCGATATAGCCCCAAGGCCGGCTGGCAACCGGGCGGGGCCGTGCAGTTTGCCTGTACACCGGTAGGTTTTTTGATGCAGCAGCCCGCCCAACGGCAGCACGACGACACAAATTTGTTTTGCAACATGAAAAACCCTCGTAAATCAACCGTCAATCAGGTTGGTACGCTCACCAGAACCATCAAGAACTCCCAGCAAGACCTTCTCGATCTTCCGTTTATCTCCCACCCCGCCGTGGATTTCAGTACGCCCCACGAACTATCCTCACCAGAAGAAGAATCTTTCCGCAGCTTTTTGCAAAACAGGCTACCCAGGCACAAGGCTCCTCAGGCCTTACGGGAACGCATCAAAAATGCCGTTAAAAATATGCCTGACTAGGTTTTCCCCGCCTTTGCATTTCCCCTTTTTATAAATTTTTCATTCGCCGGAAGATTCGATAGAATCGCTCCGGCGATTTTTATTTTAGGCCTTGCCACTCGCAGATGCTTGGAAAGCCGATCTTCAAATCATATTTTTGGTGAGCGCAATATTCCTGATTTGGGCATGACGGCCGTCTTTTAATCCCCATTATTTCCCTCTGTACTAATGCTGCCTAACCCTGGCCTGCTGCATTACCCTTCTGGGTGGTGGGTAGCGCCTAATTTTCAATATTCCAAAGGCTCCGTGCAGTTTGTCTTTGAAGCCGCCGGCGAAAATGGCAGGAAAGACCTGGCCGTGTACAACACGCTTAGTAACATGGTGGTACATACGACTATCCCGGAATCGGCATCGACGTATTTCATTGGATATTTCAGACCTGCAATCGGGTGTCTATATCTACAGGGTTGCCGACCCTTCCGGCCATGTAGAGGCCGGCAGAATTTTGGTAAAAAATTAGCGTCATATTCATAATTTCGAACGCGGGCAAGGGGAGCGCACTCCTTTCCCGCACTTAAAAACGCCAGGTATGTACACCTTTTTCAAAACAATAGCGCTGATCGGAATCTTCTTCTCTTTCATCCGACCAGCAACCGGCCAAATCGTTTTCCCGGAAGTATTCGACTACAACGCCACCTCCTGCACCCATTACGCCCAATTGATCGATCGGGACACTATCGTTTGTGCTGGTGTCACTTATGCCGACAACGACCCGGCGCCGGTGCAGCAGGGCGCGTTGCTGTCGTATTTCGATTCCTGCGGCCAGTTGATCAAGTCTTTCAAGTATTTCGACGATGCGGGCAGGGATATTTACCTGGACCACACCAACATCGTGAAAACTCCGGATGGAGCGTACTGCTTTGGAGGATCGCTTGACAACGGGAAGGCAGGGCTTGTCATGTGTGTCGACCACAACGGTGAGCTAAATTTCATCCGTGAAATGCCCCCTCCCGTCGGATGGGATTTTGTGATAGTATACACTTTATTTGAAGCAGATAGTGCACTATACGCTATCGGCATTGTCAATAAGCTTGGCGACATCGATATGTTCCTTTGGAAAATGGACAGTAAGGGTAGCACTATTTTTTTCAAACTATACGGAGGTGAAAACGATTGTGAATTCGCTCTTTCTATAGTCAAGAAAGGCGATCATATTTTGATTGGAGGGAGTAAATCAAACGTATGTAATAATATTCCCTGGAAAACGCACCCCTGGTTTTTGGAAGTGGATAAAAACGGCGAAGTACAAAATGAATGGGAGGATTTATCCTCAGACAAGTATGGCGGCGCCCTGGGGTTGTGCCCGGCTGAGGACAAAGGTTGGATTTATGTAGGAGCGTACCTAGACAGCTTTAAAACTTCGGGTTCCTACAACCTATGTTATGCCATAAAGGTGGACAGCAATTTCAATAAGCAATGGCGCAGAAAACTGGGTAACCCAACCAGTCCGAATAATGGATTTACGCATTTGGAACCCTTAGGCGATCATACCTATCTCATTGGCGGGCGGTACACCGTAGGCGGCCAATATGTATCGTCACAACCTTTTCAAAGCGGCGCCTGGATACTTAAAATGGCGGAAAACGGCGACACCCTTTGGTCGAACCTGGTAAAGGTCAATTGGGCCCCCGCACATCTTTCCCTTACCACCCTTGCGGGACTCGGTACGCTCTCGAATGGCACCATCATAGCCTCCGGCCATGTACTGACCACGTTTCCGAAAGACCGATACTCCGCCTGGCTGACAAAGCTGACACCGGAAGGGAAATCCTATACCACTGGCGATACCTGCAAAACGACTGTTTCCGTGCCGGCCATTGATGCCGCGCCGGCCGCTCGTACGGTGGAGATTTATCCCAACCCCTTCGACGACCGGTTGACGATCCGCAGCCACCCCCTGCCGCCGGAGGATTGCCGCCTGGCGCTTTTTGACCCCATCGGCCGGCTGCTTGACGACATTCAGGTCAGCGCAGGAGACGGGGAAACCATCAACACGGCTGCTTTGCCGGCCGGCATTTACTTTTGGCAAGTGTATGCCGGCGGCCGGGTAATCGATGGAGGGAAAATCGTGAAGGGGCGGTATTAGTATGCCGGCTAATTCCACTGAATTGTTTGGCTGGTTTTTATTTTTGAATGACTCCCCTTGCCCACACTTAAAAACGCCAGGTATGCACACTTTTTTCAAAACAACAGCGCTGATCGGAATTTGCTTCTCTTTCATCCGACCGGCGGCAGCCCAAATCGTTTTCCCACGCGTATTCGACTACAACGCCACCTCCTGCACCCATTACGCCCAATTGATCGATCGGGACACTATCGTTTGTGCTGGTGTCACTTATGCCGACAACGACCCGGCGCCGGTGCAGCAGGGCGCTGTTTTGTCGTATTTCGATTCCTGCGGTCAGTTAATCAAGTCTTTCAAGTATTTCGACAATGCGGGTAGAGATATTTATTTGGATCACACCAATATCGTAAAAACTTCGAATGGAAGCTACTGTTTTGGTGGATCACTTGACAACGGGAAGGCAGGGCTCGTAATGTGTGTAGGCCACAATGGTCAGGTAAATTTCATCAGTGAAATCACTCCCCCCTTAGGATGGGATTTTATAATAGTATTTACCTTGTATGAAGATGATCATGCCTTGTATGCTATCGGTACCGTCAACAAGTTTGGCGATAACGATATGTTCATTTGGAAAATGGATAACAAAGGCAAAACGCTTTTTTTTAAGATTTATGGAGATCAGGACAATTGTGAGCTGGCTTCTTCAATTATCAAGAAAGGCGATTATTTATTAATTGGTGGGACAAAATCGAACGTTTGTTTTAGC
Source organism: Saprospiraceae bacterium (assembly GCA_020846655.1). Taxonomy (GTDB): domain Bacteria; phylum Bacteroidota; class Bacteroidia; order Chitinophagales; family Saprospiraceae; genus M3007. The sequence continues at coordinate 14,894 of JADLDL010000303.1, forward strand.
AAACCCTGGAAAAATTTCGTCTGGTTTTTAGAAGTCGACACCAGTGGAGTTGTGGTCAATGAATTTATTGACCAATCATCCAGTAAGTACAGCGGCGTAGGCCCTATTTTTCCCACTAGTGATGGTGGGTGGATTTATGCCGGCAGTTATTTGGATAGTTCCAGCTTGGTGAGCAGCTATACGCGCTGCTATGTCGTAAAAGTCGATAGTAGCTTTAACAAGCAGTGGCGCAGGATATTGGGTAATCCGAGTGCTCCGGCGAATGGATTCTCTTTTTTGGAGCCTTTGGAGGATCACACTTTTATAGTGGGCGGGAGATATACCGTAGGCGGCCAGTATGTATCGTCTCAGCCCTTTCAAAGCGGCGCCTGGATACTTAAAATGACGGAAAACGGCGACACCTTGTGGTCGAACCTGGTAAAGGTCAATTGGGACCCCGCACATCTTTCCCTTACCACCCTTGCGGGACTCGGTACGCTCTCGAATGGCACCATCATAGCCTCCGGCCATGTACTGACCACGTTTCCGAAAGACCGATACTCCGCCTGGCT
>JADLDL010000304.1 GCA_020846655.1 Saprospiraceae bacterium
ATACTTTTTCCAGCAGGGGCAAGGGTTGTTGTTTTGATCTTTACAGGTACACATATTATATAGGCGTAATTTGAAGGTTAAACCGGCGCCGGCGTCCCCTGTTTGCGCAGCAACAGGAACAGGATAACCAACCCGGCCACCGCCAGCAAAATCCACACCCAGACCGGGATGGCGTTTTGCTGTTGCGGCGGCGGTTGCGGGCCAGGGGAGGTAGTGGGTGGCTGGTTATTGTTTTGCTGGCTCGATTGCCACACCGAGCCGGCGGCGACCAGGATGTCGGGCAGGTTTTTGTTTACCCAGTCCCAGAACCCGCCGCCTTGGTTTTGGGGCAGCGGCGTTCCGTCCGGACTGACGCCCGATTGGTTTCCGAAGGCGTACACGCCGTCGCCGTTGACTTCGATATATCCGTTTGCACAAGCCATTTGCAGTGTATTTTAGGGTTCAAGTTCGTACCAATCCGCGCCTGTTATTGTGGCAGGGTTGGGGATGTTTCAGGTACTTTGAGTTCGCTTGCGGATGATTTTGATTTTTTTCATTTTCGTTTTCCAAGCGGCAACAATACCCCCGCTTCGAACAGCCAGGATTTGTCGCCGGGTGCGTAATTGGCCGCTCCGTAAATACCCTTCCAGGAAGAATGAAGCCCGTAACGAACTCCCCTGGCTTGTGGCGACCAGCCAACCTTTGCGCCCAATTGGATCTCCGGCGCTGCGGATATTCCGGCCAGTAACCGAAGCGGCAAGTCTGGTGGAAAATCCAGGGTCGAACCTTGGGTCTTGTGTTCACAGGCGCCCTCGATGGCGATAAATTGCAGGGAGTCGTGCCCGACACCAGCCAGGTATCGGAACACGCAATGCCCGCTATCGCCCTGAACTTCGCCTTCGAAGAGCCGGATATCCTCCGCCCATTCGTTTGCTTGCGGAAGAACCAGTAAGGGGGTATCTACCGGCGTTGGGGCGCTGAAAAACACCCGGTCACGAATGGTATCGCGCCGGTACACCACCTTTTGAAACGTCGCCTGAAGCCATTGTTTGATCTCGGGATTACCGGCGATCAGTTCCTGCCATTGCACCGGCGTCTGGGGGATATTCCACTGGGAGATAGTATCGTAACGCGGCACATAGATTGTCTCCAGGGACTTTTCCCCGTCGCATCCTCCCCGAAGGAGGAAAGCGCAGGCAGCCAAAAGAGCGCACAGCAGGATGTTTTTCAGAGCGTCATTTTTCATCACCGGATAAATGGTGCTCCATACCGGGGTAACCGGCATGGAGCGGTTTTGAGGGTTATTAAGATCGCGGTGTATTACTGAGCGGGTTTGATACTTTGGAAAAAATTCCAATCCTTGCCGAGCATCTTGCCGATGAATGGCAACCCGAATTTCAAGGCATTGTACACCAATCCGGCGTAAGCGAAGTTGGGCAAAAACTGCTGGATCACGTATTCGAAGCTCTCCTGAGTTAAAAAGCCCAGTTTGAAGGTCGCCGCACCGCCGGCCACCAGCAAGGCTGCCGCCGCACTACGGACGAAGGTTTTGGGAATGCGCTTGAGCCCGGGGATTGCGCCGGCGAATAGGCCGAGTAAAATGGTGATAGCCACTTCCACGCTGCTGGTGGCCGATGGCGTCACAAAAGACGTAGGATCGGTGTAACTGACCACATTGAGGCTGTCGAATGCCGAGCCGAGCGAGTCGGGGCCGGCAAAAACGGCGCATAGGCTGACGGTGGCCAAGACTGCCAGGGAGAGGGAGCTTTTAAGGATGTTGCGAACAAATTTCATTTTGGGAGTCATTTTTATTGGTGAATGATTCATTTCGAGTTTTCAGGTTCATTATCGGGTTTCTCCGCTTCGTCTTTGCCGATCATGTCCAGGGCAGCCTCCTCCACCCTATCCGCGGCGCGGTCGGCAAAATGCGTGAAGCGATTCATCCAATGCTGGCAGGTGGCGCCCAGGATCGAGGTAATGCTGCAGACGATTTCGGCTGGCAGGTGCGGAAAGGCGTAGGACAATACGCTGCCGCCGATAAACCCCACGACCCCGGCCAGCCCGATGCTCGACAGCAGCGTGAGCCAACTCATTTTCTTTTGCACCACCTTGGGCAGCGAGATAAAAATCCAGCCGAACACACCGGCCGCGACGTAGGAGGCTATTTTTTCGAGATTCATGGTTTTGTCAAAGTCGTTTATTGGCCACGACCAGTACGTTGGCGCCGGCCAGGTATAGCGTCCGGGCAGTCGTACCCACCGTTTTTTCTATTTGGGAATAATAGCCCATGTTCGCCGAAGTCGGAATATTGGTGGTTGTTACGCCCACACTCACGCCGTCAATGTACCCTTCGCAGGCACTGCCATTGGGTGAAACAGCGACGATTAGCGATTGCATAGTCGAGGTTCCCGTGAGCGGAGCGGTGCCGGTATTGATCACCGTTTCCGTTCCGCTTGCCCTGGCGACGAACTGCCAGTTGCCCGAGTTGGTGCCGTGGGTGTAGCGGAAGTACACCCCATTGGATGGCTCGCCCGTGGGGTTGGAGGCGTCCATCCAGCCGCAGCGAACGTTGTAAGTATTGGTCCCATCCGAGAGGTTGTCGAGGCTGATCGAGGCGGCGTAGCGCAAATAGGTGTTGTTGGTGGAGCGCACCATTGCATTAGCCGCCGCACCGATGGAGCCTTTGCCCGTGGCCGAGGAAGAAGTGGAAATACCGCTTAGTCCCCAGGGGGCCCCACCCGTACCCGAGCCGCTGCCGCC
>JADLDL010000305.1 GCA_020846655.1 Saprospiraceae bacterium
AATTGATTGAAACAGAAAAGGGGTTGGAACAACTCAAAAAAGTTCTCAGGATTTATCTAAAAAGAGGCCCTTGAATTTTCCAATTGATTTGTTTTTTGATTACTTTAATCCTTCGTACACTCCTAACACCGAATATTCAATATCGAAGTATCAAAACCCAGAACTGATCGGCTCTGGGGTTGGGGGTGGGGTTGTCCCGCGAAACGCCGCCATTTATTTTGGGGTCTGAAGACCCACGGATATCGGAGGAGGCAAGGCAAAATGTAAAATGTAAAAGTCAAAAGGGTGTTTTTTGGGAAATGGGAGCGGCGTTACGTGGGGTCGATCAGTTCTATGGAACACTTCAGCATTGGAAATTCGGTGTTCGATATTCGACATTCCCCGATGTTTTTCCTTTTAAAAATATCGAATATCGAACACCGAACATCCAATATCTCAATATCCCCAATATCTCAATATCCAATATCCCCCCAATCCGGATTTCGCTTTACCTTTCGCAGCATCGAAAACAATTTGCCATGGCCAAAACTGCCACTCCGGCCTCCAAAGCCGTTTCTAAAAAAGCAAAACCCAAAAAAACGGCCCGCGTGTCGTACCACCGCCGCCCCCAGGATATGCAACTCGACTTGTGGCAACTGGGCCTGCGCAAGCAATTTGGCGAAGAAAACACCTTTCACATCACTAACGCCGGCACGCAAGCGGTGTGCTCCGAGTTCATCGTCTGGAACCCGGCTACTGCCAACAGTTACCACGTCGGTATCCGCCGGGCTTTGCCCAAAAAAGGCTTGCCGCCTGAAAATACCCTGACGCAGGTGGGCAATTTTTGCTCCTGCCAGGATTTCAAAACCAACCGCCTCGGGCTTTGCAAACACATCAGCGCCGTACTCCAGCAGGTACAAAGCCGCTGGGGTGCCAAAAAAGCGCTGTCCGCCGGCTTCCGCCCGCCCCTGTCGGGTATCTATGCCGATTACCGGCAGGCGCCCAGGGTCCGCTTGTACATCGGGCCGGAACAAGAGAAAAAACTGACCCAATGGGCCAAAAAGTGGTTCGATGCGGACGGTTTTCTGCATCCGGACAGCCTCCCGTCTTTCGAAACGCTGCTGGAAGAAGCCCGCAGCCTGCAAGCCGGCTTCACGTGTTCTGACGATGCGTTCGAACTGGTGGTGGCTGCGCGCGAGCGCCTGCGCCGGCAAGCCTTGCTGCAAACGCGGCTGCCCAAAGGCGCCACAGACCGGTATTTCGACAAGTTGCTCCGCGTGCCGCTTTTCCCGTACCAAAAACGCGGCGCCTGGTTTGCCGCCAATGCCGGCCGCTGCCTGCTGGCCGACGAAATGGGCCTCGGCAAAACCATCCAGGCCATTGCCGGCGCCGAACTCCTGCGCCGCGAACTCGGCATCCAGAAAGTGCTGGTCGTGTGCCCTACCTCGCTGAAATACCAGTGGAAAACCGAGATCGAAAAATTTGCCGGCACGGCAGTACATGTCGTCGAAGGCCCGCAAAACAAACGCCTCCAGCAATATGAGCAGCAGGAGGCCTTCTTTTTTATCGCCAGTTACAACACCGTCACCAATGACGCTGCCTATCTCCAGGTGCTGGGCGCCGAGTTGCTCGTGATCGATGAGGCGCAGCGCATCAAAAACTTCCGGACCAAGGTGTCCATCGAGTTGAAAAAAATAAAAACACCGTATTGTTTTGTGCTGACCGGCACGCCACTCGAAAACAAACTCGAAGACCTGTACGCCGTCACGCAGTTTGTCGACCAGTACAAACTGCCGCCGCTGTACCGCTTCCTCGACCGCTACCAGATCCTGGGCGACAACGGGCAGGTACGCGGCTACAAAAACCTCAAGGAAATCGGGGAAAACCTCTCCGATTGCCTCCTGCGCCGCCAAAAAAAAGAAGTCCTCCAGGACTTGCCCAAGCGCCTCGACAAAGTATTGTTCGTGCCCATGACCCGCGAACAAAAAGACATCCACCGCGATCTGGCCGACGCCGTAGCCCGCCTGGTGGCCAAATGGCGCCGCTTCCATTTCCTCAACGAAGCGGACCGCCGCCGGCTCATCCTCTGCCTGTCGCAAATGCGCATGGTGGCCGACAGCACCTTTGTGCTCGACCAGCAAACGCGCTTCGATACCAAAATCGACGAGTTGATGTGCATTTTTGAAGAAGCGCTGGCCGATCCCGAGCAAAAAATCGTGATTTTCAGCCAGTGGGAGCGCATGACCCGCCTGGTAGCCCGCGAACTCGAAGCCCGCGACACCGGCTTTGCCTACCTCCACGGCGGCATTCCCAGCGCCGACCGGGCCGATTTGCTCCGCCGCTTTCGCGACGAGCCGGGCTGCCGTGTGTTTCTCTCCACCGATGCCGGCGGCGTGGGCCTCAACCTGCAATCGGCTTCTTTGCTCATCAACCTCGACATCCCCTGGAACCCCGCCGTACTCGAACAGCGCATCGGCCGCATCCACCGCATGGGACAGGCCAACAACGTGACGGTCATCAACATGGTATCGACGGAAAGTATCGAACACCGGATGCTCGGCGTGCTCGAATTCAAAGCATCCATGGCGCAGGGCGTGCTCGATCCCGATGGCGACGATACCATTTTTATGTCGGAGTCGAAATTCAAAAAATTTATGGAAAACGTCGAGACGCTCACCGGCGAAGGCTGGCAAGGGGCTGTGCCGGCGCCGGAAAGCCCCGACCCGGCCGAAAGCGACGATTTCGAACTTCCGCCCGCCCCCTCGGCTGCCGAACCCGCGCCGGCCTCCGCCCCCGAGACCTTTGCCGGCGACGACGATGTGCGCAACACTACGCCGAAGCCCAACCGGGTTTCGGAGCCCCAGTCACAGGCCCCTTTGCCGGCCACGCCACAGGCGCTGATCCAATCCGGCGTGTCGTTTTTTTCCGGGTTGGCGCAAACCCTGAGTAGCCCGGAAAAAACCCAGGAACTGGTGCAGTCGCTGGTCGCTACCGACGAACAGACCGGTCAAACCTACCTGAAAATACCGGTGGAAAACGCTGCTGTGGTGGAAAATGCGGTGAAATTGCTGGGTGGTTTGCTGGCGGGGCTGGGGCGGTAGGAAGGCGGGAAATGCGGCTGTTCTACCTGTACCTGAGCATTGAACAGTAGTCATTGGACATTGAACATGCTCACGTAAGTAAGGCGTATAAAA
>JADLDL010000306.1 GCA_020846655.1 Saprospiraceae bacterium
CGCCATTTCTCCGCCTCTTCGATGTCTTTCATCACGTCTTTCCACTTGTCGGGCACATCCTGCGACAGTTTGATCGTTTCGGCGTACTCATTTTTATCAATGCTCAGCACGGCGATGGATTTGCCAATGTATTCTTCGATTTCGGCCAGCATGGGTTTTTCTTCGGCGCTGCAAAACGAAATGGCGTCTCCTTTTTGGGTGCCCCGGCCGGTCCGGCCCACCCGGTGCACGTAATTTTCGGCTTCATCGGGCAAGTCGTAGTTGATCACCAGGTCCACATTGGGAATGTCGATACCCCGGGCGCTGACATCTGTGGCGATCAGGACTTTCAGGCTGCCCTCCCGAAACTGCCGCATCACCTCCAGGCGGTCGCTTTGTTCCTTGTCGCCGTGGATGGTTTGCGACACTATTTCCACCCGCTCCATGGCTTTGCTTACCCGCTCGGCCCGCACTTTGGTGCGCACGAACACCAGCACCTTTTGCTCGGGCCGTTCGGTGAGCAGGCGTTCGAGGAAGAAACGCTTGTCGTCCATTTCAATAAATGCCACGGCGTGGCGTACGTTTTTGGCCACGGGGTTTTTGGGCGACAACTGGATGCGAATCGGCTTGTTGACCAGCGAATAGGCCAGTTTTTTGATGGTTTCGTTGATCGTTGCCGAAAAAAACAGGGTTTGCCGTTTGCGCGGCAGGAACTTGATCAGGTCGCGGATATCTTTGATAAAACCGAGGTCGAGCATGTGGTCGGCTTCGTCGAGCACCAGGATCTCGGTATTTTCCAGTTGAATATGGCCCTGGCTGACGAGGTCGAACATGCGGCCCGGCGTGGTGACGAGGATGTCGATGCCTTTGGCGAGCCGGGCGATTTGCGGCGCCTGTTCGACGCCGCCAAACACGCAAAAGGTTTTCACTCGGGTGTGTTGGCCCAGTTTCAGAAACACTTCGGTGATTTGAATAGCCAGTTCGCGGGTGGGTACCATCACGACGCATTTGATGCCATCGGGCCGTGCCGATTTTTTGCGGTCGTGGAGCACGTGCAGGATCGGAATCACGAAGGCCGCTGTTTTGCCGGTGCCGGTTTGGGCAATGGCCAGCACGTCTTCGCCTTTCAAAATGGGCGGAATGGACTTGTATTGGATGTCGGTGGGCCGTTTGAAGCCCAGTTCTTCCAGGTTTCGTCTGATTTCTACGGCGATGTGGTACTCTTCGAAGCGCATGGGTGGATCTTGATCTGGGTCAAAGGTACGTTGTTATGCCTTCTGCCGGACCACAATCGTTTGCCCCTGGAATTGCACGACATCGCCGTCGCGCAATTTTTTGCGCTTTTGGGTTTCGGGCGCGTCGTTCACCAGCACTTCGCCGTGGGTGATCAGGATGTTGGCTTCACCGCCTGAACCAACCAGATTGAGCGTTTTCAACAAATCATTCAGCGGAATAAAATCGTGTTTTTTTAATTCAAATTCAATCATAGCGCTGCCAAGGTAAGCGCTTCCTGCAAAAAACCGGCCGCTGAAATCGAAGCAAGGCCTACTTTTGCGGAATGTCAACCACGTCGTATCCTACGCCAGCAACCTTTACCCGCGCCCGAAGCGCCGAATTGTTTGAAGAAGCCAAACGGTATTTCCCCGGCGGGGTCCATTCGCCGGTGCGCGCCTTCAAAAGCGTACAGGGGCCGCCTATTTTTTTTGAACGCGGCGAGGGTTGCCACCTGTATGACGTCGATAATCAGCGTTTTGTGGATTTCTGCTGTTCCTGGGGACCCTTGATCCTGGGGCATTGCCACCCGGCCGTGCTGCACGCCGTGCAGGAAACGGCGGCCCGGGGCATGTCGTTTGGCACACCGTCGCCGCACGACAACCGCATCGGCAAACTCGTGCTGGACAACCATCGCTTCATCGAAATGATCCGCTTTGTGAGCAGCGGCACAGAGGCCGTGATGAGCGCCATCCGCTTGGCGCGCGGCGTGACGGGGCGCAGCAAGGTCATCAAATTTGACGGCTGCTACCACGGGCATGTCGATTCCCTGCTCGTCAAGGCCGGTTCGGGCCTGGTGACCTTCGGCATCAGCAGTTCAGCGGGCATCCCCGAATCCTTCGCCCGCGAAACCATCGTCGTGCCGCTGGCCGATCCTGAGGCCCTTGAACAAGCCCTGCGCGAACACGCCGGCGAAACCGCCTGCGTCATCATCGAGCCCATTCCCGCCAACAACGGCTTGTTGTTGCAAGACCGCGCGTTTCTTCAGTTGCTGCGCGAAAAATGCACCGAATACGGCGTGTTGCTCATTTTTGACGAAGTCATCTCCGGGTTCCGCGTGGGTTTTGAAGGCGCTGCCGGCTACTACGGCATACAGCCAGACATCATCACCTTCGGTAAAATCATCGGGGGTGGTATGCCCGTTGGCGCTTATGCCGGCAGTGCTGCCATCATGAAAAACATCTCGCCCGAAGGCCCGGTGTACCAGGCTGGCACGCTCAGCGCCAACCCCGTAGCCATGGCGGCCGGATTGGCCACCCTCACTGAATTGCTGAAACCGGGTTTTTACGAACACTTGGAGCGCCAAACAGCGGCTTTCACGGGGCGCCTGCAAGCCTTCTGCGACCAGCGGGGGTATGAGGTGACGTTCCCGTATATCGGGTCCATTTTCTGGCCGACCTTCACCCGCCTCCAACAACGCCGTGCCGGTGATATTGACCCCGACGGTATGGCATTTTTCAAAAAAATGCACCTGGCTTGCCTCGAGCGCGGCGTGTATTTCGGGCCATCCGGCTATGAAGTGGGCTTTATTTCGGCGGCGCACACCGATGGGGATCTGGATTTTGCAGCGGGTGTGGTGGAAAAAAGTTTGGATGAGGTGTTCAGCGGATGAAGATTGACCGCTTAGGACATGGAAACCATTTCCAGTTGTAATTTTTCACTACGTGCTTTGTCGGTAATTTTTTCCAAATGCGCTGCAGTTGAATCTTCGATCCATTCTTCACCGCATTGTTCGCAAATCAAAGCAGGAACATTTCGCACAATCACTACACCGGTTTGTAAGTCCAACGAAAAGGTAGTTTTACCCATCGTCACCTCGCCACTACAGATTGGACACTGGGATGGAATATGCTGCATGCTTAGGATTTTTTTGTTTTGAAATCTGATTCAAAGATAGTCAGACTTGGTTCATATGCTGTAATGACATAAATCAAGCCACTAATTTCATCAAATGAGCAGACTACATGTATTGGTCTTCTGTCTGGAAACCACAACATCAAAATGCTCGGAAAAGGTTTATCATAGTTGTAAATTTGGATGATCTCTCCAAATTTCATGGTTTCTTTGACTTCTTTTTGGCTGATTCTACGCTCCAACATTCGTTGAATCGTATGTTTTCGCCAAAAAATTTGGCTTCGATCTAATGCCTGGAAGAAATTATTTACGTCAAAAGGCAGCTCCATTGTTCAAAGTTAAGCGAAGAAGGCATATATCATGTGAATTTTTCAAATCCCCCTTCAAATAAGCCGCAATGGAGGATTGCTTAATTTTTAAAGACTGAACGGGGTGTGGTGGAAAAAAGTTTGGATGAGGCGTTCAGAGGTTAAAATACAATTTCAAACCCTGTAAAATACTCTCCACCGCCACTGATGCCAGAATCAAACCCATCACTTTGCTAATCACAGTGATGCCGGTTTCGCCCACGCGGTCCTGAATTTTGCGCGCCCCCAACATCAATACCGCCGTGCAGGCTACCACCAGTAGCACGACCAGGGTGGTCAAAAATTGTTGCCAAACGGTGTACACGTGGTTGTCGGTAAGCAGCACCACCGCCAGTACCGCCCCCGGCGAGGCGATGGACGGGATCGCCAAAGGGAAAACCACGACGTGCTGGTGATCTTTGATCATGTGTTTTTCTTCCTCCGGCTTGCCCTCTCCAAACACCATGGTGAGCGCAAAAATAAACAACACCACGCCGCCAGACACCCGGAAGGCCGCCAGCGAAATTTGCATCGCCTCCATGATGATCTGACCTGTGACGATAAAAAACAACAAGATGGCAAAGGCCAGGCAGGCGGCTTTGATGGCTACGCGTTTTTTGGTGGGGTTGTCAAAGGTCTTCGTGGCTTCCAGGAAAACAGGAATCGTGCCGATGGGGTCGATCACGGCAAACAGGATGACGAGGGTTTTGAACAATTCTTGCATACTCTGGCAAGATAAGTATTTCCGGAAAATCCGGTAAAAACCCGAATTTGCAGCCGCAACGCTGCAAGGCACTCTTTTGCTTCCCCAATCCCGTTTCACGCAAGATGATGACAGTACCCAAAATATTTCTGAAGCCCGGCAAGGAAGAGCCCGTGCGCCGCTTTCACCCCTGGGTGTTTTCCGGCGCCATTCAACGCCAGGAAGGCCATGCCCAGGACGGCGATGTGGTGGAGGTGCTCGACCGCAACGGTCGCCTGCTCGGGTTGGGCCATTTTCACCACGGCAGTATCGCGGTGCGTCTGCTCCATTTCGGCGAAGCCGACCTGAACAGTCCCGGTTTTTGGGTGCGGAAACTGACAACGGCCCTGCAAGTGCGCCAAACCGCCGGCCTGGCCGGCTCTGCCGGTACCAATTGCTACAGGCTCGTGCACGGCGAAGGCGATGGCCTGTCGGGGCTGGTGGCCGACCGTTACGGCGACACCGTCGTGTTGCAGTGCCACAGCATCGGTATGCACCGCCAACGCCTGCTGATCGCGGAGGCCTTGCAACAGGTTCTTGGCAAAGAACTTCGGGCGGTGTACGACAAAAGCAAGGAGGCGCTGCCGCCCAAATACGCCGAAGCAATGGACAACGGCTATTTGTTGGGCGAACCCAGCGAGGCCGGGCCGGCTACCGTCCTGGAAAATGACGTGGCTTTTAAGGTCGACTGGGTAACGGGCCAAAAAACCGGCTTTTTTCTGGATCAGCGCGACAACCGGCAGTTGCTGGCTCGCTTTGCCCGGGACAAAACCGTGTTGAACACGTTTTGTTATACCGGCGGCTTTTCCGCCTACGCCTTGCGCGCCGGCGCGCGGCTGGTTCACTCCGTGGATGTCTCGGCGCGCGCGATGGAACTGACTGCCGCCAATGTAGCGCTGAATGCACCGTTTGCCGGCCAGCACGAAGGATTTACCGAGGATGTATTGCCCTTTCTGAAACGTTCGGAAGAGCCTTACGAGGTGATGATTGTGGACCCGCCAGCCTTTGCCAAAAGCATCGACAAGCGCCACAATGCAGTCCAGGGCTACAAACGCCTCAACGAAGCGGCTTTGCGGCGGGTGGCGCCCGGCGGTATTTTGTTTACCTTTTCCTGCTCGCAGGTGGTCGACCGCGAGTTGTTTTACCACACCATCGTAGCCGCCGCTATGGAGGTAAAACGCCCGGTGCGGGTGCTGCACCACCTGACGCAAGGCGCCGACCACCCGGTGAGTTTGTTTCACCCGGAAGGCTCCTATTTGAAAGGCCTGGTACTTTACGTAGAATAGGGGCAGCGGTTTAACCCGATAACTTGCTTACCTTTAAATAAAAAAGCATGAAGAAATTACTTTTCCTGTCCGTGGTAGCCTTGTTGGCAGCCTGCCAATCCGAGCCCAGCATGCCCATGTGCCACGACCCCAACACCGCTTTTGCGATGTTTGCCAGTGATAAATCGTTTCGCGACGCCCACCCGGCGCCCTTGCCCGTAGCGCTCACCCATGCCGGCAAAAACATTGAATTTTCAGTAAAAGACGGCGCCAAAGGACGTGGCTACCTGGTGAAAGCCGAGCACCGCAGCAACAAATACCTGCTGTTGTTCCACGAATGGTGGGGCCTGAACGACTACGTGCGCAACGAAGCCGCCATGTGGAGCAAAGAATTGGATATCAATGTTTTGGCAGTGGATTTGTACGATGGGAAAGTGACGTCGAATCCCGACGAGGCGGGCAAATTAATGCAAGGTTGTGTGCCCGCCCGGGCCTTGGCGATCATCGACGGTGCGGCAAAATACGCCGGCCGGAAAGCGGATTTTCGAACGATGGGCTGGTGCTTTGGCGGTGGCTGGTCGCTGCAAGGCGCGCTGCAATTGAAAGACAAAGTAAAAGCCTGCGTGATGTTTTATGGCATGCCCGAAAAGGATGTGGAAAAACTCAAAACCCTGGCGCCGGATGTGCTTATGGTGCATGCCAAAAACGACAAATGGATCAACGATGAAGTCGTCGCTGCGTTTAAATTGAACATGAAAGCCGCCGGTAAAAACCTCACCGTGAACGAGTACAACGCCGATCACGCGTTTGCAAACCCCAGCAGCCCGAAATACAACGAACAAGCCGCCAAGGAAGCCCGGGCAGCCGTCAAGGCCTACCTGAGCGGAAAATAATCATCCCATCCACCTTCTCTCTTATGGCTACTCACCAACCTGATGCACCCCGCCCACAACAAGGTTCCGGCGTCATTTTTGGCAGGCAAATTTTGTTGCTGGCGCTTATTTGCGTCGCCGGCATTATGATTTATAAAACTTGTTCGGGAGGCGGACTGCTATCCAATTTTTTTCAAAGTCCGAAAGGGGTGCAATTGACCTATGTGCCCTCCGATTTCCAGCCCAACCTCGACGAGGCGGCCACCCTGCAAATCTTGTCAGAGCCGGAAAAATACCACAAGGAGTTCGACGATCTGGTGTACAATTTTAACGTGTCGCTGCTGTACCATGTGTCCAACCGCATGAATTTGCCCGACAGCCTCAAGCGCCGGCTCGAACCCGAGTACCGCAAGCACCACGAGTACCTCAAAAATCTGTACTACAGCGATTTTGTGGCCCTCAAGGACACCACCGCCAATCTCTATGAAACCTGGTACAACGATAATTCCAACCAGGCCGTGCAGTTGTTCAACGAGGTAGCCGGCAAGTACACCTGCTTCTTCGTCACCCAAATCATGGCCACGCTGCTCAAAGCCAACGGCGGGCGATTGTTGGCCAAAGGCAAAGACGTCGACAATCCATGCGGCATCGCGCTGTCGGAAGGCTTGCGCCCGATGGTGGAACGCCTCCAGGCGCGGGCTGCCATCATGGATTTCAGCGCTTCGCGCGGCCTGCTCAAGGACAAGGTCCGAAAAGGCATCGCCGAACTGGGCACCTACGAATTGCGCAGCCGGCTGGGCCTGGATAAAACACTGTCTTACAAGATCTTCGGTATTTCAGTTTCGGAAACGGATATCCGGGTGGAAGCCATCAGCGTCGTCAAAGCCGGTTTCAAACTGGACCAGCAGTTTGACGTCACTTTTAGTCCAAAAAAAGGCATTGTGTACGTCACCTTGCCGCCGCCGACGATCCTTTCGCACGAGGTATACCCAAAGGTGGACAAACTCGACGTCGGTTTCCTGGCGGGCATCAGCGGCGAAGAAATGAACAAAAACTTCAACGACTTGCGCCGCCAATTCCGGCAAGACGCCCTGGAAAACGAACACGTGCTGGAAAAAGCGAAAGCCCGGGCCGACACGGTCATGCAACTCATGCTGGGGCCGGTCGTCAAAGGCCTGGGCCGCAAATACAAATTGGAATTGCGCTTTCAGAACGGGCCGGAAATGCCGCTGACAGACGACGAACTGCGGCGCCGGGGTGAGGCGGACAAGCCCAAACAAAGCCCAACACCAGCCGATCAGAAAAAGAATAAATTTATTCCGCAGTAGATAGCGGGAACCTTCAATTTTTAGGTGGTATTCCAAGTAAAAGGGGTGGTTTTCGCGCGAAAACCACCCCTTTTACTTGAACAACTACTGTCTTGCTCAGGACTTCCGGGCCACCTGTTGGCCGCTGCGCATGACCTGCATGGCTTTTTCCACCGCAGGGTCGTCATCGTTCAGGACTTTGTAGAGGCCTTCGTCGTGGAACAGGATTTTGGCCACGCGGGCTTTGAGTTGGTGTCGCAGTTCGGCTTTTGCTTTGGCCAATTCTGCATCGTTGCGGGCCGTTCCTTCTTTGGTTATATAGTCGATAAACTCGCCAAACATCTGGTCGCTCACCTGGAATTGCCCCATAAAGGCGTCCAACGTAGTCGGCAAACTGCTCCGGGAGCGGCCTTCCATCCAGCGGGCTGCAAATTGCGGCAGCAGTTGGCGGGCGGCGAAAAAATAGTCGTTGGCAAAGGAAGTATCCAGGGGCACAAAAATATCCGGCGTCACGCCGCCGCCGCCATACACCACGCGGCCCATGCCGGTGTAGTATTTGGTGGTATCGGCCTGTTGAATTTTGGTGGCATCCGACAACTCTCCGTTGCGGAGCCGCCGGTCAGCCTCGTGGGTGTAGTCCTCGGTATGTTTGTAATCCCGCTGAATCGAGCGCCCACTTGGGGTATAATAGCGCGATACAGTAAGGCGCAAAGCGCCGCCATCGCTCAGGGGGTATTGTTCCTGTACCAGGCCTTTGCCATAGGAGCGGCGGCCGATGACCCAGCCGCGGTCGTGGTCCTGAATAGCGCCGGCTACAATTTCGCTGGCCGAGGCAGAGCCTTCATCGATCAGGACGGCAATGTTTTCTAGTTTGAACCGGGCGCGGCCGTTGCTTTTGTAGTCGCGGCGTTCTTCGGTGCGGCCCTGGGTGTACACCAGGAGTTTCCCTTCGGAAAAAAACTGGCTGAGCAGGTCGGTTGCTTCGTTCAGGTAGCCCCCAGGGTTGCCACGCAAGTCCAACACCAGGTTTTTCATGTTTTTGTCCTCCACCAGCGGGCGTACGGATTCCATAAATTCCTGGTACGTGGGTGCGCTGAAGCGGTTGATTTTTACATAGCCAGTTTGCTCATCCAGCATGTAGGCAATATCTACGCTGCGCACCGGGATGATATCGCGGGTAATATTAAAGATACGGGGCGTTTTCTCGTGGCCACGCCGGATTCCGATTTTCACCGGCGTGCCTTTGGCGCCGCGCAAACGTTTGAAAATAGTGGCGTTGTCAATTTTCACGCCGGCAACTACAGTATCGGCGATGGTCAGGATTTTGTCGCCCGGCAACACGCCCGCCGCTTCTGAAGGGCCGCCGGACAAAGGCGTCACGACCTGGATCGTATCGTCTACCAGGATAAATTCGATGCCGATGCCTTCAAAATTGCCGCTCATGTCTTCTTCCACATGTTGCAATTCTTCGGGGCTGATGTACACGGAGTGCGGGTCGAGTTGTTCGAGCAAACGTGTGATGGCATCTTTTTTTATGTCGCTGAGGTTCACACTGTCGACATATTTGGCTTCTACATAGCGCAGGATTTCATCCAGGGCGCTGTCGTTGGAGCCGGCGTGTTGGCCGGATGACCAGGCGCGTACGTTTTGGTCGTATCGCGGCAGTTGTTGTCCAATAAACATGCCGGCGGCCAATACGAGCGCCAGCAACAAGGGAAGTCCGGTTTGTATCTTGGGTGACGATTGATCTGTCATGTGAATCGCAGATTTTTTTTTAAAATCGCTATTAAAATTTAAAATTCATTTAAAACTTTCTAAAATCGCAGCCGTTTTGTGACGGTATCCTTAATCTTTTACATCAATAGCCTTCGATATGACAGCACATCCGGAAATTGATCAATTGGACAAACAGATTCTGGCAAAATTAGTTGAAGATGGGAAAACGCCCTACACGGATATTGCCAAGCAACTTTTTGTATCCAGCGGCACCATTCACGTCCGAATGAAAAAACTGGAACAATTGGGTATTGTAAAAGGCGCAAGCCTGACGGTTGATTATCAAAAACTGGGCTATGATATCACTGCCTATTTGGGTATTCACCTGGAAAAGAGTTCCTTGTATGATGAAGTTGTGGAGTTGCTAAAACAGATACCGGAAGTTGTGGAAGCCAATTACACCACCGGTATGTATAGCATCTTTACCAAAATCGTTTGCAAAGATACGAACCACCTGCGCCAGGTGTTGCATGATAAAATTCAGAAAATTCAGGGTATCCAGCGCACCGAAACCATTATCTCCCTGGAACAGACCTTTAGCCGGCCTGTCGCGTTTTTGCTGTAAATATTTTATTTAATGTGGCCAATTTTTTTAATGTGGCCAATGTGGCCAATTTTTTAAATGTGGTCAATGCCGGTAGCGCGGCGTTTACGCCGCCTTGGTCAAGGCCCTTTAGGGCCGAAACAAGCAGCCAATTGCTTTAATGTGATCAATTAGGCCAATGTGATCAATTTTTAAATACTATTTTAATGTGTCCAATGTGGGGAGATGTGTTGGTGGTCTAAAAAACAGGAGCCATTCCGCCCGTGTGGGGGAATGGCTCCTGTGGAATATGTTGGGGCTTGGTTTACCGGATCAGGGAAACGTCGCCTTTGAACTGTTCAATTTGGCCGTCGACAAACTCGACTTCCACATACCAAACATACACCGCCACATGGGCATTGTCGCCCCGGATTTTGCCATCCCAGGCATACGTCGGGTCGTTGGGTTGGAAGTTGTTTTGGCTGTAGACTGCGTTCCCCCAGCGGTCGAATACCTGCCAGGTTTTGATTTCCCGGATATCATTGCCGCCCTGAATCATCAGGAAAGAATTGAGCGGGTTGTTGCTGTCCGGATTGAAGACGTTGGGTACGAAGATCCGGCGCGTCCGGTCCACCTGGATCAGTTGCTTGTCCACGGAGGTACAGCCATTGATATCCACCACGGTGATGGTTTGCAGGTAGGAATGCGTCGGCAAGGTATCGTAACTGAGACAGTCCTGTACCGGGCAATTGGCCGGTGGGTTCCAGGTGATGGTAGAAACCGGCGTCGTACCCGTGACGGTTGCATTTACCGTGATGCTGGTCCCGAGTTCGACCAGAAGATCGTCTTCCAGGCTAACTTGCAGGGCGCCCGGCGCCGAGATGGAGACCAGAGTATCCAGGGTACAACCTTTAGAGTCTTCCAGCACAATTTGATAATCGCCGGCGCCCAACTGCGAGAATTGGCCGGTGCCGGAGGCCGGTGCTCCATTGAGGGAGTAGACGAAGGGTTGGGTGCCGCCCACCACACTGTTGATGGCGATAAAGCCGCTGGTTTCGCCAAAACACCGGATGTTTTTCACCGTAAGGTTCATCGCAGTCGGTACAGCCTGGTCATACACTACTGTCACCGTTCCGGTGTTGGTGCAACCATTCAGCAGGTTGGTGACCAGTAGCGTGTAGACGCCCGCTGCGTCGGCCACGGGAGTCAAGGTATTGGCGCCCGAAGCGATATTGCCATCGCTGGTAGTCCAGGCATAGGTGAAATTCGGACCCACCGAGGTGCCGCCGGAGTTGATCGTCACCGAAGTGGTGCTACAGTCCAGCAGATCATTCACCGTGGCTACGGCATTGGGTTTGGTGAAATCTGCCGTAACTTCTACATCGTAGGGTTTGCTGCAACCGTTGGGCGATTGGATGGTCAGCACGTACGTGCCGGCCGTCACTACCGTTGCCATCAAGGTATTGGCGTTGAAACCGCCCGGACCACTCCAGGCAAATGTAGCGCCGGGGGTATTGATCTGACCGGTGATCGTACTGATTCCGTTGTTGAGGCAATTCAATTGCGTGTCCTCTCCGGCACTGCCCTGCGGCACATTGGCATCAATACCAACAGTGGCGCTGGCGGTGGAAGTACAGCCATTCAGCGCAGTTACCACAACGGTATAGTTGCCGGGCTCGCCCACCTGTGGATTTTGCTGGTTCATGTTTCCGGCATTGATATCCGGGCCCGACCAGATGAAGGTGGAGCCGGGCAGCGAGCTGGTAGAAGCCAGGGTAACATCCAGGGCCGTGCAGGTAATAATACCGCCGGTAGCGCCGGCCAGGGCCGGCGTATTGTCGAGCAACACCTCAACGGTTGCGGTTGCGGAGCAGCCGGTCTGGTTGTTGGTTACCGTCACCGTGTAAGTACCTGCTTGTACGACATCCGGGGCTACCTCCGTTTGGTTGGTAGCACTGATGCCGGGGCCCGCCCACTGGTAGGTCAGGGTGCCATTGCCGGAAGAGGCGCTTGCATCCAAACTAACTGTGGTTACCGAACAGGTAATCGTTTGATCGGTCCCGGCATCTGCATTCGGCAGGTTCTGGTCCAGGTTTACCGTTACCTGGCTACTGCTGGTACAACCGTTGTTCGTATTGGTGACCACTACCGTATACACGCCAGGGCTCAACACAGTCGGCATCACTTGTGCTTCATTGCCGGTAGTAATCCCTGGGCCACTCCACAACAAGGAGTAGCCAGCGCCGGTATTAGAGCCTGCTGCACTCAGCGATACGCCGTTGGTCGTGGAGCAGGTGAGCAACTGGGTGGGCCCTGCATCGGCAATGGGCGGAGCAAAGTCTGTTCCTACAATCGCAATGTCTGTAGCGGTACAGCCGTTGGCAGCGTTTAAGACCGTCAGGGTATAGGAACCGGGGGCAGAAACTTGTGGCGTACTGCTGGTTTCCGTTCCGACAATCACACCTGGACCCGTCCAGGTATAACTAATGTCGGCGCCTGAAGCAGAACTTGTTCCATCAAGCAGCAGGGTATCGTTTTTGCAGGTCAAGGTTTGGTCCGGCCCTGCGTCGATCAGCGGCGCATTGGCATCCATGTCAATGGTGACCTGGGCCGTAGATGTGCACTTGTTTTGAATATTGGTAACGGTCAGCAAGTAGGTGCCGGAATCCGAAACCATCGGATTCTGTACGCTGAAGTTCGATGTGTTGATACCCGGGCCTTGCCACAAGTAGGTAAATAACGCACCTACACTGGAGCCCGAACCATCAATGGATTGGACAGCATCGGCACAGGTTAGCGTAAAGGCTTGGCCTGCACTGGCAGTCGGTGCAACAATATCCTGAACAATAGCAACATCATCCGTCGACGTACAGCCGTTACCCGTATTCAACACAACTACGGTGTAAACGTCCGGTTCAGTAACCGACGGACTTTGTTGGCCAGCAGTTCCCGGTGTGATGCCGAGGCCGCTCCACGTATAGGTAATGCCCGGGCCACTAGCCGAGCCGCTGCCATCCAGGACTACGGAAAGGACTGCACAATCAAGGCCCTGATCCGGGCCGGCAGAAACGGCTGGGGCTACTTTGTCTTCCGTGATCAAAACCGTGTCTTGGGTCAGGCAGCTGTTGAGTGAGTTGGTAATCGCCAGGATGTAGGTGCCGGGCAAGGTGATGCTGGGCGAAAGTACATTCGCATTACCGGCGTTGATGTCCGGGCCGGTCCATTGCGTTTGAAAATCCGGTCCGTTGCTCGAGCCTGCACCATTCAGGGTCTGTGTGGGATTGGCACAGGTAAGTACCTGGTCAGGGCCAGCCAGCGTGGTCGGATAAACAGCATCCAACACTACGCTGATGTCGTCGGTGGACGTACAGCCGTTAGTTGTGTTGCTCACCAGAAGGGTGTAATTGCCTTGGACACTAACAGTTGGTTGAGCAAGGGTCTGGTTGCCGGCGTTGATGCCGGGGCCCGTCCAGGAATAGGTAAAGTTAGCCCCGGATGAAGAAGCGCCACCCACCAGTGTTGATGTTTTTACACAATCAATGATCTGATCCGTTCCGGCGTCCGCTGTAGGAGCGGTCAGATCGGCGCTCACGGTTACCTGGTCTGTCGAGGTACAGGTATTTTGTGTGTTGGTGATCACCAAGTCATAGGTGCCGGCCACGGCGACCACTGGCGTTGGGTTATTGGCGTCGCCCGGTTGGATGCCGGCGCCGGTCCACTGAAGGGTGAAGTTGGCGCCGGTACTGGAGCCGGTTGAGAAGAGGCTGTCAGCGCCATTGTTGTAGCAATTTAGCACCAGATCAGCACCTGCATTAGCGGCAGGCAGTATCGTATCGATGGTGATGACAACAATATCGTGGTTCACACAGTTGTTGCTGACATCGGTGATCATCAGGTCATAGGTACCAGGTGCCGTAATGCCTGTAGGACTTTGAACCGTTGCATTAGCCGGCGTAATACCGGGGCCTGTCCATTCATAAACAATGTTTACGCCACTGGAGGAGCCTGCGGCATTGATATTTACGGCACTCACCGTGCAATTCAACTCCAGGTCAGCACCGGCATTAGCCTGCGGCACATTGGCGTCCTGGGTAACAATAGCCTGATCAACGGCCGTACAGCCATTAGTTGGGTTAGTCACCGTCACGCTATACGTACCGGGTTGTGTAACGATCGGGTTTTGCTGGGTTTCATTGTTCGAACCGATACCGGGGCCGCTCCAGAGATACGTCAAATTAGCAGGTGTACCACTTCCAGACAGGGTAACTCCATTGGTGGACGTGCAAGTTAGGATTTGATCCGTGCCCGCATCGGCGGAGGGGGCAGCCACATCGATTCCAATGGTCACGACATCCGTTGCCGTGCAACCGTTGGTGTTGTTACTCACGGTGATGGTGTAATCGCCCGGGAGTGAAACAGTTGGCGTAAACAGGGTTGCGTTGCCGGCATTAATACCGGGGCCGGCCCAGTTGGCCTGGAAGTTGGCGCCCTGGCTGGAGCCACTGCCACCGATCACCACGCTGGTGATCCCGCAGGTGATTACCTGGTTGGCGCCGGCATCCACGTTGGGTGGGTTCACCGTCGCATCTACGACAGCGGTATCTGCTTTTATACAGCCATTGGTCGGATTGGTTACCGTAAGAATAAAGGTGCCGGGCTGATTGACGGTAGGTGTTGCCTGTGTTTCATTGGCCGGGGTAATGCCCGGGCCCGTCCACAAATAGGTGACATTGGCCGGGCTTCCACTGCCATTGAGCGTAAGGCTGAGTTGCTGGCAAGTGATCGTTTGATTGGCGCCGGCGCTGGCGGTCGGTATGGTCACATCAGCCGCCACCGTTACGCTTGCTGTGTTGGTACAGCCGGATGCTGTATTCGTAATGGTTACCGTGTAGGTGCCGCCGACATTCACGGGCGGGTCCTGCACGTTCATATTGCCGGCATTGATACCCGGCCCGGTCCATACATAGGCAGGCGGGAGAGCATCCGTGCTTGCATCAATGGTAATGGTCGGATTGGTGCAGGTAATGGTGGTCCCTACGGCCGAAGCAGTGGGCGGCGTGTTGTTGGCGGATACTACTGCTGTTGAGGTAGAACTACATCCGGTGGTCGGATTGGTTACCGTCAGAGTATAAGTTCCCTGAACGGTGACTGCGGGATTTTGCTGATTCGTGTTAGCCGGAGTGATACCGGGGCCCGCCCATTGGTAGTTTACACCCGTACTCGGCGATGTACCCTGTAGGACTACAGAATTGCCATTGGGCAAACAGCTCAGCATTCCACCTTGCGCGGCGGCGCCGGGCGAAACAACCGTGGTTGGAACCGTAACCATTGCCGTATCCCGGCATGATGTGCCGCCGGCAACACCGGAGACAACCAGCGTATAGTTTCCGCCGGTGCTCACTGGTTGGGTGGCTTGGTTGCCGATTTGCGTGCCGCTGGAATTATACCAGGCATAAAAAATATTTGGTCCGGAACTTGACCCTGTACTACTCAACAACACTGTATTGTTAGAGCAGGTAATCGTAGGAGGAGCCGCAATGGCAGCCGTTGCGGGCACTATAATTACCGTAAACTGGACGATACTGTCGCAGCCCTGGTACGAATCAAAAACCTCCTGGAAAGACCCGGCATCACAATAATCAGAGTTATTGATGTTAAAGCACGTGCCTTCACAGATGTATTTCAGGCCAATATTTTTAGTGATTTGATTTTTTACAATAATGGTTTGTTTTATCGTACTGTCGCAACCCAGGTAGGAATCATATGGGGTAGACGTCAGGTTGAACGTGCCGGCATTTGTCACCAGGTTATGTGGTTCTTCTGCCCATTCGTACGGCAAATCCTCAAAACAAAGGGTGATGGGCTGCAACTGCGTTGCCGGAATGGGTTTGTTGGTTACCGGAAGACAGGCCGTGGTGGGTGGGTAACAAGCGTTACCAACGGTCACACACACATTACCACCTGCGCTACCAAAGGTAATCGTTACCGTGGTGCCTTCGCTGGCAGGCAGTTGTATCGAGTTGGTGCCGCCATTAATCTTGGAGCCGGCTGGCGATGTCCAGTTGTAATAACCGGCGCCAAAAATTTCGGGAACCGTATATTCTACAACGGCGCCCGGACAAACTTCAGTCGGGCCTTGGGGAGGCTGCGCAACATCCGGCGGTGGCGGTGTTACGGAGCCGTCGGTTACATCAATTTCAAAATTGCAGACATCAGCAATGTAGCCATCAATCATCAGGTAGTAGGTTTGGCCGGGGACAAACCCACTGTACGACAAGGTAAGGGGCACACCTGCGCCGCCTCCCACACCGGCATTACAATCGATGGCTGCACCATTGCAGTCATCAAAAAAGGCAGCCTGGAGGCCATCGCCATTTTGACAATTGCTGGTTAAAATATCAATGGTAATGGATGTTGTACCTGCAACAAAGCCAAACCATACGTCATTGTGAAGTGTAATCTGGCCACAAACCAATGCTCCGCCCGTATTTGGAGTATTGTTGATACCCGTATACCCGTCATAATTGCAATACACGCAAGTTGCCGGGCAACTGGTGGCGCCTGGCGGCGGCGGCGTGGGGCAGGGGGGGGTGACTTGCGCCTGGCTGGTTGTCCAAATTAGTGAAAACAAGGAAAGCAACAGGAGTAGTTTTTGCTGCATAGGAAACACTTTTGTTAATGTAATACTGAGTGATGGTTAGAAAAAAGGCCTTCGCCACCTTGGTAGCGAAGGCCTCACAATGCTGGCAAAGGCTTAGTAATTCCGGACTAACGTAACATCGCCTTTGTACAATACTGTCTCCTGGTCTTTAAACAGGATCTTAGCATAGTATACAAATACGGCGGGATTAGCGAGATCGCCCCGAACTGTGCCGTCCCATCCGGTGCTGGGATCATTCGGTGCAAAATTGTATTTTTCAAAAACTGCATTTCCCCAGCGGTCATAAACCTGGAAGGACTCAATTTCTACGACATCTTCGCCGCCGGAAATAAAGAACAAACTATTGGTAGACGGTGCTGTCGGATCAAATACGTTTGGAATGTACACCAGGCGTGTTTTATCCACGATCACCGTCCGACTGTCTGTTGCCTTACAGCCGTTGGAATCCACAACCGTCACAAAATACCGGAAGGAGTTGATTGGCTCCAATCGGCCGGTGCAGGTGGGGCAAAGCACAGAATCCAGGCTGGTGGGTTGCAGCACAAGGCTGGTCACACGGTCGGGGTAGTTCACTGTGTTGTCCAGAGAAAGGGTAATCGACTGGCCCAGGTGAATGGTGGTATCCGGGCCCAGGTTAACTAACAGTTCCTCGGGTTCACCAATCTCAATCGAGGTGAGCCATTCACAACCGTTGGCATCCTGAATGGTCAGCGGGTGCGAACCTGGATCCAGCGACGTAAAGAAGGCCGCCGATACGAAGGGCAGGTTGTCCAGCGAGTACAGGAAAGGAGGCGTTCCGCCGATCACACTGTTGATGCCTACGATACCGTCCGTTTTGCCATAGCAAGACACATCGCGTACCGCTAACACCGCACCGGAGACTGTATTGGTATCCACCAGTACGGGCACGTCCTCTGTGGAGGAACAACCATTTTGCTGGTTGGTTACGACAACGGAGTACAGGGCGGCCGAACTAACAATCGGGGCTTGCGAGAAGGCGCCCGAAACAATGTTGCCGTTTTGAGTGCTCCATTGGTACGTGTAATTACCCGGGGTCGGTACCGTTGCATTTAAAGTAACCTGCGTAGTCGTACAGTTGAGTTCGTCCGGCACGCTGGTATTGACGCTGGGACCTTGCGTGTCCGCCAAAACCGCTGTATTAGTCGAACTGGTGCAACCATTGGGCGCGGTGACGGTAATGGAATAGTTGCCTGCTACCGTGATGGTTGGGTTTTGGGTAGTGGAAGTGTAACCTGCCGGACCGGTCCATTGCCAGCTCACGTTCGGGTTGTTGGAAGTAGCCGCCAGGGCAAGGCTGGTAATATTACAAGTGAGCGTCCCCCCGGTAGCCGACACAGAAGGCTGAGTGGCGTCCGGTTTGACGATGGCCACGGCCGTGGATGTGCAACCGTTGGGCGCTGTAACCGTCAGGATATAATCGCCTGCTTCCGTGACCGTTGGCGTTGTGGATGTCGAAACATACCCATTCGGGCCTGCCCAGGCATACGTTACGTTGGGTGTTTGGGAAGAGCCGCTTATAGTGCTGGACGGTGTGGTGCAGGTAAGCGTGACGCCGGTTGTTGCTACATCCGGATGTACGATATCCTGTGCTACCGTAATCGTCGAGGTTTGCGTGCAACCATTTTGTGCCGTTACCGTAACGCTGTAGGTGCCGGCAGCCGCTACACTGGGATCATTATTGGTCTGGTTGGCTCCACTGATGCCCGGGCCTGCCCATTGGAATTGGACATTGTTGGGCGTGGTGGTAGCGTCCAGTACCACGGTTGGCAAAGAACAAGTGATGGTTTGTGTGTTGACCGATATCGTCGGTTTTACAAAATCTTCCGTCACCGTCGTTACGGCCGTGGCCTGGCAACCATTGTCAAGGTTGGTCAACAACAGGGTAAAGGTGCCGGAAACACCAACTTGTGGGTTCTGAATGGAGGACATATATCCGCCAGGTCCAGTCCAATTGTAAGATACATTCGGCGTGGAGGTCTGGGCGGTCATCGTCAGTTGCGGGTTTTTGCAGTTGATCAGGCCGCCAGTCACAATCACATTTTGAGGCGTGACGACGTTTTCGTCGATGGTTCCTGTAGGCGCTGATTTACAACCATTAGGCGCGGTTACGGTAAACGTATACACACCCGGGTCGGAGACCGTGATGGCCGAGTTGTTCGAAAGAACCGTACCGGCTGCATCGGTCCATACGCCGGTTGCGCCAGGTGTATTGATGGTGCCGGTGAGTGTCAGGTCCGTAACCAAACAAGTCAGGGTGCCTGCGCCATCCACGGCTGCATCCGGCGAAAGTGTGTTTTTCGCAACAAAGGCTGAAGCGGCGGAGGTACAACCGTTTGCCCCGGTAACCACAAGATCATAGGTGCCATCCACCGAAACAATCGGGTTTTGCAGGCTGGACGTAAATCCATTGGGGCCCGTCCATTTCCAACTTACACTGGCTGTTTGCGAACCGCCAATCAGGGACGCCTGACCGGAAATGCAATCAATGGTGTCACCAACCGCAGTTGCCTCAGGCAAGGTAATGTCTTGTGTAACGCTTACATTCGCATTGGTCACACAGCCGTTCGGGGCCGTAATAGCCACTTGGTAAACACCAGGCAAGGCAACCGTGACGGTGGGTGTATTGCCGATAATTTCACCATTGCTATCCGACCAGGAATAGCTGACACCGGTGGTGCTGCTGGCACCTACCAACTCTGTTTCTGTCAGGTTGCAATCCAGGTTGTTGGAGGAGGAGGCAAGCGCATCCGGGAAATCGCCATCTAATACGACAGTAGAAGAGGATGTGGCGGTACAGCCATTCGGGCCGGTTACCGTCAGGGTATAAACCCCTTCTACATCGATAATCGGATCTTCTAAATCAGAGGCAAAGCCGCCGGGACCAGACCAGGTAAAGCTGGAATTGGGTGTGGTAGATCCGCCATTCAGGGTGGCAGACGTAATAATACAGGTCAGGGTAGCGCCTTGCGAACTGACGTTTGGTGCGACGATATCCTGGTCAACCAGTGCCGTCGTTGTCGTCGTACAGCCGTTAGCAGATGTCACCGTAAGGGTATACAAACCCGGTTCCTGAACAAGCGGGTCTTCCAGGTTGGAGACAAAGCCGCCGGGGCCGGACCAGTCAAAGGTTTGGATGGCGGAGCTTCCGTTAGTTGCCAGTGTGGCGATTTCAATGGAAGTCGCGCTGCAGGTCAGAATTGCAGTAGGTTGAGCATTAAGAGTTGGCGCTTCTGTGTCTTTCAACACATCGACAACCGCCTGCGAAGTACAGCCATTCGGGCCAGTCACCACCAATACATAGGTGCCATTTTGTGTAACAACCGGATTGGGATCCGTAGAAGTAAAGCTCGGACCGGACCAGGCATAAGAAGTGCCCGGTGTCGTGGAATTACCGGCCAACGGCACTTGAGGCGCCGTACAAGTAATGGTGTTACCACTTGCGGTTACTTCAGGCGCCAGAATATCCTGGCCAACTGTAACTGTAATCGAATCCACACAGCCATTGTCGCCGGTGGCAATAAGCGTATAGTCTCCCGGTGCATTCACCGTTGGCGCCTGGTCAAGCGAGGAGAAACCATTGGGGCCCGCCCAGGCATACGCTACATTTACATTGGCGCTGCCATTCAAGACGAGGCTGGTCGTAGAACAGGTCAGCACACCAGTATTGGATGCCGGAACGGGGGGAGTTTGGTCTGCGAGAATGGTTGCAACGGCTGTTGACGTACATCCATTGCCTCCCGTAACGGTGAGTTGATAGTCGCCGGCAGCAGTAACCATCGGATTTTGCTCCGTAGAGTTTAGACCCGGTCCGGACCATGCCCAGCTGACATTTGTCTCGGGAGATGTTCCGCCAAGCGCAAGACTTGGTGTAGTGCAAGTGACAACGCCACCTGTGGCGCCAGCGCCCGGAGGGGCATCGTCGAGTACAACGATAGCCGCTGCTTCGGCGGTGCAACCATTTACCGGATCAATTACGGTAAGAATATAGTCGCCGGGTTCGGTGACAGTCGGATCTTCTAAAGGGGAGACGAATCCATTCGGGCCATTCCACTGCAGGGTGGTGTTGGGGGTGGTGGAGCCGCCATTGAGTGTAATCGAATTGATCGTGCAATTTAAGGTGCCGCCGGCAGCGCTCACGTTGGGTACATTGGCATCGGGCATTACACTTGCCGTAGCCGTGGCCGTACAACCGTTGGGCGAGGTAACAATCAGGGTATATACACCTGTGTTGGACACGGTAGGCGTTGCTCCCGCGTATGGGTTGCCGCTTGGTCCGACCCAATTGAATACGACTCCGGGCGTCTGGGACGTGCCGTTGATGGTCGTGCTACTGGACGAACAGGTAATTACGCCACCAGTTGCGGCTGCTTCCGGTGCTACGAAATCGCCATCCACCGTAGCGGTGGCGGTAAAGGTGCAACTGTTCGTACCCGTGACGGTGAGTACATACACACCTGGAACCGTTACCGAGGGGTTTTGGGCCGAGGAAACGAATCCGCCAGGGCCAGTCCAACCGTAGCTTGCTCCAGTGGTTGTCGAACTGCCGGTGATGGAAATATTTTGTGTGCCGCAGGATACGATACCGCCGGTTGCAGCAGCGGTCGGCGGATTGGTATTACCCGTAGCGGTAGCGGATGCCGTGGAAGAGCAGCCGTTAGCCGGATTTGTAACTACCAGGTTGTACACGCCGGAAGTGTCGATCGACGGGTTTTGCTGCGTGGAGGTAAAGCCGACAGGTCCTGTCCAAGCGTAGGTAACACCCGCTGTCGGGGAGTTGCCGCCCAGGGCAATGGTTGGATTGGTACAACTGATGACACCACCTGTAGCGCTGGCTACTGGGGGGGTGGTGTTTTGTTGGACGGTCACGGTGCCTGTCGAAGTACAGTTATTTACCGTGTTGGTGATGGTCACGGTGTACGTTCCGGCGGCATTGACCGTTGGATTTTGCTGGGTTGAACTAAGTCCCGGCCCACTCCAGGAGTAGTTGGCGTTGGGCACGTTGGTGGAAGCACCCAACTGCAGACTGGTGAGGGTACATGTCAAGGTGCCACCGGTAGTGGCCACAGAAGGTGGAGTCGTATTGCCGGTTACCGAAATCGTAGCGGTACTGGAACATCCTGTGGCATTGTCGGTAATTGTTACTGTATAGGTTCCGGCGAGCGTCGCAATCGGGTTGGCAATATTGGTGGCATTCAAACCGGTCGATGGCCCCCAGGCATATACCGGGGTCGTTGCGTTGGTCGAACTGGTAATTTGCGCTTGCGCTGCACCACAACCCAAGACCCCTCCGGTCGCCGATGCTGTGGGAGGTATGGTGTTGCCGGTAATGACAATGGTATCATTTTTAATACACAAATTGCCACCGGCAGACGCCGTTACAGTAAGTACATAGGTGCCCGCCTGTGTTACAGTCAGGGAGTTACCGGAGCCCAATACCTGGCCCGCCGGCGATTTCCAAATTTTGGTGCCCGGCGATGAAGTTGAGTTGAGAATGATGGAGGTATTGCTGCAAGAAAGGGTACCATTCGGTATGATTTCGGCAATAGGGTCTACTACCAGAATGGAGAAATTGATGACACTATCGCAACCCTGGTATGATTCACAGATATGGGCGAACGCACCGGCATCGCAGTACTCATCGCCACAAACCGTGACACAGGTGCCGGCGCAAACCGACTGGGGCGCCAGAAACTTGATCAAGGGTGCTTTGATTACTACTTGTTGGCGCACAACACTGTCGCATCCCTGGTAAGAGGTCTCGGTTGTTTCATAGGTGCCGCTTGAGTTGGCGTAATCCCCCCAAGGCAATTCATATGGCGCATCCTCTGCACAAATGGTCACTTTCGGCAGTATTGTGGGCGGAATAGGTTTGACCGTCACGGCTTTGCATTTTTCGACACCATCGTTGCAGGAGTTGAGCGGTTGCACGCAAATGGTGCCACTTGATGTACCGATGGTCACCTGCACCACGTTGCCGCCGGGCGCCGTGGTGGTCACACTCGGCGTTTGTCCGTTGATCAGCCAATCGCCAGGCGCTGTCCAAACATAGGCGCCGGCACCCGTTACGGGTGGTATGGAAAAGGTGACGACAGCACCAGGACAAGCGGTGATGGGACCGGAAATGTTCCCAGTGATGCCTACCGGGGGAGCTTGCACTGCCGAGGGGGGCACAACGTTGATGGTAAAATCACACTGGTCACCGGCATAGCCGTCGATCAGGAGGAAATAGTTGACACCAACTGTCAGGGCTGCTGTAACCGAAACCGGGTTGGCGGCGCCGCCGTTGGTGCCACCGTTGCACGCGACCGGGCCACCGGCGCTGCATCCGGCATACAAGGCAATCTGAATGCCATCGCCGTTGTTGCAATTGGTAGCCGTAGCGGTAAAGGTGGCCCCGGGTGCTCCGGCAATAAAGCCAAGCCACTGCTCATTTTCTACGGTGCCGCAAAATCCGGGTGGCGTTTGGCCGGAGTATCCGGATGTGGTACCCATGTATCCATTGAAATTGCAATAAATACAAGCATCCCCACAAATATCCGCTGCTGGTTCGGTGTTGGAAGGGCAGGGATCGGGTAATTGTGCCTTTAGTGCCCATGCACCAAAGAACAAAACTGTCAAAACGAGTAGTTTTTTTACCATGAAAAAGCGGTAGTTTAAGTAGTTTGACAAACTCTTGAGCATCGATCAGGTATTCAATTGCGCACTAAAACTATATTTTAGTGCTTCGGGTTATTCCCAAGTCTAATGCACGCAAAGGAAGGAAGAATTTTATTCTGAAGACTCCTTTTTCCGCCATTTTAACTGTGCTAAGTTG
Organism: Saprospiraceae bacterium; assembly: GCA_020846655.1. Lineage (GTDB taxonomy): Bacteria > Bacteroidota > Bacteroidia > Chitinophagales > Saprospiraceae > M3007. The sequence goes on from JADLDL010000306.1 coordinate 23,434, forward strand.
CGCAATCTTGCCAAAAAAAGGCGCCGATTTTCCCCAAATTCCTGTACGGCCAATTGGTTTTTCGGATTATCTTAATTAAAAATTTAATTCTTAAAAACTACATTTTCAGCGCAACAAAGTAATACTCCCACTGAATCGTTCCCGTTCCCCATCCTTAAACAAAACTGCAACCTGGAAAACAAAAACACCAGGGTCCAACTCTTTTCCATTCAGCCGGCCATCCCAGCCGTAGTTCTTGTCGCTTGCTGGAAAATGGTGCGCCGCAAAAACACGCTCTCCCCATCGGTCAAATATTTCCAAGTGTTCAACTTCTCCCACATCCCTCCCGCCAAAAATCAGGAACACATTGTTTTCAAGGCTGTTGGGGGAAAATGCGTTTGGAAAAAACAGGTTTCGCTTTCGATTTACCTGTAACACCAACTCATCTTGCTCCTGGCACCCGTTTGTGTCCAACACCGTAACCTGAATTTTTCCTGAATGCAAGGCCAAAAAGGTTTGAAAGGGCTGGCCTGCTGCAGATGAATCCAGTAAGGGTTGCCAGATGATGGTATCGGTCGCTATCGCTGGCAAAGTGGTCTCGAGTAGTAGATACACTGAGTCGCCTAACGCTGCTTCAATATCTGCACCTAACGAAATTTTTGTTGCAGCAGGCTCTGGTAGCAGAATGGGACCGGAACTCCATTCGCAGCCTTCTGCATCTTGCATTAACAATGTATAAGTGCCTGGCGGTAAAGGGCTAAAGTCCATTTTTTGACCCAATGGAAGCCCGTTGAGCGAGAACTGATAAGGGGCGGTTCCGCCAAAAACAGTATCTACAAAAATGCCGCCGTTTTTTTCTCCAAAACACCGCACCGGGACGACCCGGATCACCGGGGCATTGATCATGTTGCCAAGTTGCGTCACCCCGACAGTGTCGCTACGCTGGCAGCCGAATTCGTTTTCTACCAGCAGCCAATACTCTCCCGGAGCATCTACCGTAAATGTTGCGCTGTTCGCGCCCAGCAGCGGAAGGCCATTGCGTACCCAGGAGTACATAATGTCGGCCCCGATACTACTGCCAGCCCCACCCAAAACTACTTCAGGCTGGCTGCAACTCAGTTCCAGGTTGGGCCCTGCATCGGCCAAAGGCAGCGGGTGAACTTGGATGCTGACCTGGCTGGTGTCTGCCGGACACGGCGCGGCGGATTGGATGGTGTACTGAAACTGGTACAGTCCGGCCTGCTGCTGCTGGATATCAAACGACCCCTTAGCGCTATCAAAGCCCTTAGGGGAGAGAATAGACGACACCTCTGTCCAGACTCCTCCAAGGTCTAGTCCGGCAAGTAGTTCTGCCAAGTAAACGGTTGCAGCCGTGCCGGCACAAACCTCCTTGGTCCCGACCGACTCTCCCGCCCGTGCGGGCTCTTGCACCTGAATGGTGTGGAACGAATCGAGCGGCGCCAAACAGTTGGGCTGGCTCCCATCCGTCACGCTGTTCAGGAAATAAGTGGTGGTACTGCCCGGCATTACCGGCAACACAAGGGTCTGTATGTCGGGCAGGATTATACTGGATTGTCCGCCTGTACTCAGGGTGTAGGTCACTGTCAGCGGAAAATCGCCGGTTCCGGAAAATTGCAGTTCGGCTACCTGTCCGGCGCAGAGTTGGGACGGCGCTGCCAACATAGCCGTCGGCAGCGTTTTCCATTGGACGGGCAAACCTGGCGAAACCGACAAGCAGGGATCGCTCAAATCCACTTGTCCGCCGGCATTGTTGCCCACTACTGCCGAAATATAGTACATCACGCCAGTTGACAAACCGGCAGAAAATGCAAATTCCGGTTTGCTGTTGATGCCTAAAATGTTTCCTAATTGTGTACCCGGCTGGTCGTGTAAAACAAATTCCAACACATCATCGCCATCCAGGTTTCCATCGTTGTTCCAGGCCGCGGTGGCGGTCTGCCCCGCACAAAATACAGCAGCAACAGCACTCATGCTACCGGCGTTGGTGGCGCACTGGCAATTCTTTGAGCCGGAAACCGGAACGGATTGACATCCGTTGGCATCCGTAACGGAGAACGAAAAATCGCTGTTGTTCAATAGTGGCGTGGATAAAAAACTATTGCCGGCCAACAGGCCATTTAATCCATCAACGACAAAAGGCGGCAACCCGTTTGAGATAGAAAACAACACGAGGTACCCTGTATTGGTATCGTCGCAATTGACAGTTAATCCGCTCAATACAGGCACTTCGTTAAACTTGGCCAAAACCTCGTCAAAACCCGAACAAATACCATTGGAAGCCGTATATCGGAATACATATTCGCCGGCCTTTGAAACGCTGGCCTGGGTTACGAAATTGGCAAACGCGCTCAGGTTGGCGGCAGCAGGGCCGGATACTTGTTTCCAACTGCCGGGAAACATGGTGCTGTCGGCTTTTAATTCCAGTGAAAAGCCGCAAGTGGCGAGATCCGCCCCCAGCGCTGGCGCAGGCACCTGCAAAAATCGAATGGGTTGGCCGGGCGACAGTGCCAGGCAGGGGTCTTCCGGGTCGGGCACACCATTCAGTTCATTGCCTGCCAGACGTGAAACGTAATACGTTTGCCCAAGGTTCATGCTGGCCAGCAATCCGAATTTGCCGGTTTTGTTTTGTGCCAAAATCTGCCCTAACGCTGTGCCTGGGTTGGTATGCAACACATAGGTGACCACATCATTCGCATCTATTTTTGGATCAACTACCGTGAATACTTGTATGCTATCGGATGCACATGCAGTGATCAGGGTGGTATCCATTTTGCCGGCCTCAGTCATACAATTGCAGGTGTGTGTGCCTGCCACTGCCGGCGCTTCGCAACCATGGCTATCTGCAATGACAAATGTATACGAATCGTTATTCGGTATATTGTTGGAAGAAAATAGATCGCCGGGAAGTACACTATTATTCACTGTATAGGCAGGTGCACCTCCTTGTATAGTGAATGCAACCTGATAGTTTTCATTGGAGGCGTCGCATACAACTTCAATCGAAGATACCTCCGGGATAGAATAAAACTTCGCCTCCACCTGATCAGAATCGCTACAGCCGTGTTCGCTTACCAACCAGTCAAAAGTATAGGTGCCGGGTTGGTTTGTGACAACAATGGTCGACGGCGCATTGCTCGTTTCAAGTTGTGCTACACCTCCGGCCGGCATGCCAGTCAATACCCAGGCGCCATTCGGGTTCTGGGCAGAAAGAGTTAAGGTATCCCCGCAACCGGCTACATCAACGCCTGCATTCGCTACCGGTATCGGATAAAAAACAATAGCCTGGCCTTTTGACACAGCCAGACAGGGGTCTGACAGCGCCGGCCCTCCTCCGGGAAGGGCATTGCCGACGACTGCGGAAATAAAATATACCACACCGGGGGTCATGCCTGCCTGTATTTCAAACAGACCGCTCCTGTTTTGTGCGAGCACCTGACCCAGTTGATTGCCGGACAAGGTATGTAACACAAAACTAAGTGAGTCATTTCCATCGAGCTGTGCCCCTCCTTGGTATACGGCCTGCACGGTTTGCCCTACGCAAGCCTGCAAGGTGTCCGTACTCATGCTGCCGGCAGCGCTCAAGCAGTTGCAATTGTGGGCTCCAAATATTCCGGGCGCCAGGCAGCCGTTTTGGTCGCTTATTTCAAAAGTATAGGATTCTCCATTGGAAAACAGGGAGGATTCATACACGTCGCCCTGAAGTAGTATTGAATTCACCCACTAGGGTGGGGCGCCTCCACTAACTGAAAAGGATGCAGTATAGTTTTCGTTGGCCCCATCGCAGGTTATAGCAACCGGCCCAGTTGTCAGGACAGGAAAAAAATCAATCCAAACACTATCTTTTTCTATGCAACCTGCTTGTTCTACGGTCCATTCAAATAAATATTTTCCGGGCAAACTCACGGTCACCATTGTGTTGGCCACGCTGCTATCCTGAATACTTGCCAAACCAGGGCCTTCCAATACTTTCCAAAGCCCTGCACCGCTTGGAGTGCTTCCGGCTGCCGCCAACTGATACTCCTGGCCACAAAGGGCGGTATCCTTTCCTGCATTTGCCAAGGGCAGCGGTTGAATGATTACCGATAGGCAGCCCGGCGCACTGCTCCGGCAAGAAGTGCCTACCGTCACACATACTTTGCCGGTATCCACATCCGGGCTCCATTGAACCTGCAAGGCGCTAGAGTCGCTTTTTCCTAGAATTTCGCCACCCGTTACGGACCAACTGTAGGTGGTGGCGCCGGGCACACTGCCCAACTGATACGTTGCCACGGCGCCCGGGCAGGACTTAACCGGCCCAAGTACAAGCGGCGCCGCAGGCAGTGGCATCACTTTTACCCCGGTGCAGGCCAACGCGCCGGTATCGCAATTATTGATCGCTGCTACACAAACCTGCCCGTCCAATTCAGCGGCCCAAAGCACCTGGATGGTATCATTATGTTCACCTTTGAGCACCAATACATGGGCAGGGAAATTCCAAACAAAGGCGAGCGTTGAATCTGTCGAAAGGGTGGTAAACACCAGCGTATCTCCCGGACAAACCAAGGTGTTGCCTTCCGGCGCCAGGGCTTGGGGCAGTTTGGCTGGCATTACGGCCAGACAGGTAGCCTGACTCATTCCACAATCATTTTCCGCCTGCACACAAATAGTTGTGGTGGAATCTACCTGACCTGAAACCCAGATCAGGGCATTGCCTTGGCCAGACACCAGGGTTAAGCCCGCCGGCAGGGTCCAGTGGTAGGTAGAAACGCTTGGCAGGGAATCCACCCGAAACGAAATCAACTGCTCTGCACAAATACTTGTCGGCCCAAGTATGACGCCGGGCGGCGGCGGCGGATCTTGACTGGCTTGCACCTGCACAGCAGCCGTATCGCAACAACTGCCGCCGGCGCTACTACGACAGACCTGTAAAATATAGGTACCGGCGCTGCTTGCTGTGGCGTTTATCCCGTTGGTAGGGCCCGACAATTTGCCGCCGTTGGTAGCCGTCCAGGCATATGTTATTCCTGTTCCAGGGGGCGTGGACCCCGTACCTTGAAGTAGCAGGGAACTTTGGGCACAGGAAAGCGGAGGGGCTTGCTGAATGGCTGCCTGCACTTGCAACACATTCAAATTTAGCGTAACCACACTGTCGCAGCCATTTTCGCCGGTCAATACGGATGAATATTGCCCGGCGATGCACTCCTGTTCAAACCCAGGCGTGGCCGAACAGGCGCCGGCACAGATGGTTTCATTGATCGTTTCATATACCCGTTGCAGAACAGTAAGGTGTAGGGTTGCGGTATACGGGCAGCCATCGTCCAGCAGGTTTACCACATGATCGCCGGCAGTGCAAAAAACATTGCCATAGTATTCCACACACTCCGGCGAACAGATCGTTTCAAAATCTTCGATATCTGCGGGCAAGGGTTTAATGGTAACATTGACGCAGTTGGCGGTAATTTTTCCACAAAAAGGCGGTGCGCTGGAGTTCAATTGCGCGGCCAGTTGGGTCACCGTCATGCTGCCGTCGGGCGGCGGCAGGTCCACTTCATCTGCCGTCAGGTAAGAAATTCCGCAAAGGGTATAATTGCCTGCCGGATAGGCACTCAGGTCGGCAGTCGGTTCATACCCAATAATTGCTCCGCCGCTGGCGACCAAATAGGGGTAAGAATATTCGCTGGCCGGCGGCGCGGGTTGTTGGACGGTATAACTTGGGATCAGATTGAGCGAGAGTGCTGGCGAACCTTCGCAGGCTGTGACGTCGGGTTGCAACAGGTTGCCGGCATTCGCTTCGCAAGAGAAACACAAAATATCAGCGGGGTCACAAAAAATGATTTGGTAATCATAAAAATTGCCCATGTCATTGACCTGGCCATCAGTGACCGAAAGGGTCCATTGCCCGTTTACCGGGCCGGTATTAAAACCTTCCAAACAACCGCTCATCGGGTAATAAGAGCCGGAATAGTTGCCCAGTAGCCCCCAGTTTTGGTTGTTGCTCCAGGTGGCGGTGAAGCCGGGGTCGGGGTCGGGTGTATCGCCGCAAGGCACAAACGTAATGTTCCAGAAGGTACCGTCGGTTTCGCCAAACAACCCGACCGGACCGATCAGGGTAACCGTTTGGCCTGCCGGCGAGGTGAGGGTGATGAACAGGTCGCCGATGTACTCGTGGTCAAAATTCAGGATAACCCCGCAAACGCCCTGGCCGTTTTGGCCCAGCGTAGGGTTGGCGGCATTTTGGACCTGGATCAGGAAATTGCCCTGGAAATTATCGGGCATACTTTGTGGGCAATTGGTACAGGAACACCCGCCCTGCGCTTGCAGTCCGTTTGAAATAAAAGCCAGCATCAGGAGAGACAACAGGCTTCTGCTATCCCGGATTGTAGACCTGAACAGCCTACCAAAGCAGTTCTGCATTTTACTTTTATTTGGCTGGATTGAGCCTTTTTTGGTAATTGTTTTGCAACAAGGAAAATTAATGGCCACGATGTAGCCGAAAATTTGGACGCCGTAGTTTGCTCGGCATCGCTCAAGGTAAAAAATCCTGGAAAATTATGTTTGCCCAAAACATACCCTGATTTTAGTTTCCGGGCGATACCCATCCGTTTACCTTATTTTTGTGCATTCTTTCCGTTTCCCTATTTCGTTGAAGATGAAATTAATCCAATATTCGCTGCTCATCTATTTCTTATCCGGGTGTTTTTCTGTGGCTGCTCAAGTCCAACCCTATGTGCCGGGCCAAATCCTGCTCAGCCTGCCCGCAGGCCATGGGCCGGAACGCCTGTTGCAAACGGCCACCTCAGATTTTTCTGGCCAAGCGTTTCAAATCCGGCATCAAGTCTCTGACTTGTTGAATACCTGGCTGCTCCAGACCGATGGCGATCCGGATACCGACCGCCTCGTGTTGGCCTGGCTCCGGCGTCAGCCGGAGGTGCAGTCGGCCCAGTTCAACCACCGGCTCGAACTGCGGGCAGATCCCCCCGATCTATTGCCCAACGACCCCTTGTTTGCGCAGCAATGGCAGCACCAGAATTCGGGGGCCAATGGCGGGGTGTTTAATGCCGATATGGACTCGGATCAGGCCTGGAATATTGCTGTCGGCGGGGTGAGCCCTCTGGGCGATACGATCGTTGTGGCGGTCATTGATGGCGGCATTGAACACAACCACGAAGACCTTGCGCCCAACATGTGGCGGAATTATGCCGATGTGCCAGGCGACCATATCGACAATGACTTAAATGGTTATGTAGACGACCACCTGGGCTGGAATGTGTTTTCCGGCACGGATAATATTGCCGGCCTCTCGACCGGTCATGGCACCCCGGTGAGCGCCATTTTAGGAGCAAAAGGGGATAATAATAAAGGCGTTGCCGGCGTCAACTGGGCGGTGAAAATCATGTTTGTAGCCGGCAATGACGACGAGGCCACCATTTTATCGGCATATGACTATGTGCTAAAGGCCCGGAAACGCTACAACGCTTCCAAGGGACAGCAAGGGGCCTTTGTCGTGGCCGTCAACTGCTCCTGGGGGATCACCATGGGCCAGCCGGAAGATTCACCCCTTTGGTGCGCGGCCTTCGACTCTTTGGGCAAGGCGGGCATCTTAGGTGTCGCCGCGACCGATAATAACCCCAACGACGTGGATGTGGTGGGCGATATGCCAACCGGATGCCCCAGCGACTACCTGAGTGCGGTGACCAGCCTCACCCGTTCAGACACCAAAGCCTCAAATGCTGCTTGGGGCCCTGTTTCGGTAGACTTGGGCGCCTACGGCAAAGACGTATTTACGGCAACTATTTCGAATACCTACGGCACCGTTTCAGGCACTTCTTTTGCTGCCCCGCAGGTGAGTGGGGCTGTTGGATTGCTGTACTCAGCGCCTTGCAGCAACCTGGCAGCCATGGCCCGTGCCAATCCGGCGGCCGCGGCTCAATTGGCCAAAAGCCTGATTTTAAATACCGCAACCCCTAATGCCAACCTGGAAGCGTTGACTGTAACCGGCGGCCGCCTGAATTTACATACCCTGCTGCGCGATTACCAGGATAATTGTGTGAGTTGTTTGCCTCCTTTTGCTCCGGAAATCAGCGCAGTCAGCACCAGCCAGGCCATGTTAGCCTGGTCAAAAGTGGCGGATGTTCAATCTGTTACCTTGCGCTGGCGAAAATTGGGCGATTTGAGTTGGACACAGGTTGGAAGCGTACAGGGCAGTTACCTGCTCAGCGGTCTTCAGCCTTGTACGGATTATGAATTTGCCTTGCGAAGCACTTGTACCGGCTCTGCCAGCGCCTGGTCGGCTTCGGTGTCGTTTCGGACCGATGGCTGCTGCGAGCCACCTGCCAGCATCGGCGCCATAAGCATCGGCAGCGCCACGGCTTCGGTTACCTGGACCAGTTTAACCGCCGCCCAGGGGTTTCGCGTCCGGATAAAGCCCAAAGCCAACACGACCTGGCAAGTCTACCAGGTCGTCCAGAACAACATCCAATTCCAGGACCTGAGCCCGTGCACTGAATATGAAATGGAAGTGCAAACACTCTGTGGCAACGATAGCGCAAGTTTTTCCAACCCCTACTTTTTTATTACTGCCGGCTGCGGCGCCTGTACGGACCTCGACTATTGCCAGGCCTCTGCAGGCTCCGCCAACGATGAATGGATTAGTGGAGTTGAAATCGGCGATTGGGGGTATTATTCGTCCAGCGGGTCCGGGTACGTAAATCAAACGGGCGGGCTGGATAACTTGCTCAACCTGTTGCCCAACCAGCCATTACCACTCACGCTGACACCGGGTTTTTCGGGCTGGCCCTACAACGAATATTTCCGGATTTACATTGACTACTCCGGCGACGGCGATTTCGACGATCCCTTTGAACTGGCCTTCGACCCCGGTTTTGCCAGCGGCACCCAAATCATCGACACGCTTGAGGTACCCGACTTTTCTTACAATGGCCTGACCCGCATGCGCGTCCTGATGAAATTTAAATCGACACAAGCTGCTCCGCCAAGCGCCTGCGAGCAGTTCGAGTTTGGCCAGGTGATCGACCTCTGCATCCGCCTGGGGCCTGTGTTGTCCGCATTTAACCCTGAAAAAAACCAAGCGGCTTTTCAAATTTATCCACAACCGGCTCAGGACCAGGTCATTCTTCAATTCCCGGATCAATTGGAGCGCCCTTGCCAGCTCTTGATCCTGGACGCTGGTGGCCGAACGCTGTGGGGACAAACGCTCCAGCCCGGGCAAAAGGAGATACCCGTGGATATCCGCTACTGGCCCAGTGGCTTATACACGGTTGGTTTGAAATGCCAGGCCGGCATGTATTGGAAAAAAATGATCAAAGCGGGGAGGTAAATGTTGGATATTGAGATATAGGATATCTCAATATCCAATACCCCAACTCCATCAGTCCAAATCGGAGAAATATTTTCGGATTTCAGTGGCTTCTTTGGCTTTGATGCGGCCGGAAAGAATGAGTCGAATCTCCCGGCGCCGGGCGGCGCTTTCGTACAAATTTTGTTCTTCGCTGGAGAGTGGCAGGACGGGTGGAATGGCTACAGGTTTTTTTCGATCGTCGTCCAGGGCGACAAAGGTAAAATAGGCGTTGTTGCAGCGGCGCGGCTCCTGGCCTTTGATGTTGTTGGCAAACACCTCCACGTGAATTTCGACCGAGCTGTTGAAGGCCCGCGTCACGCTGGCTTCGAGGGTAATCACTTCGCCGAGGCGAATGGGGTTTTGAAACGAAATATGGTCGACGGCAGCGGTCACTACATGCGCTTCGCAGTGCCGGCCGGCGCAAATGGCGGCTACAATATCCATCCAGCGCATGAGATACCCACCCATCAAATTGCCCATCGGGTTGGTGTCGTTGGGCATAACCATTTCGGTCATTACAGTGTGGCTGGCAGAGACTTTTTTGGGAACAAGCGAACGTTCGGGCATTTTCCGGTTGGGTAAAAATAAGAAAGGGTTGCGCGCCAAGGGGGCGGCATCGTGTCAAACCATCAATAAAAAAAGGAGGGCTACTAGCGATTTTCAGGTACGTCGCTTGCTTTGGGCACTACGGCTACTGCCGGTTCGTGGCCAAGGGCCCAGGACTGCCGGGCCACCCAGGCATAGCCGCCAAACAAGGCGGCTGAAAAGCATAAGTCGCCGAGGACGGTGTTGCCAAAGTACGGAAGCCCGGCGGCATAACACATCGACAAGCCGGCCAGGGTTTTGGGGTACAGGTTGGTTTCCGCCCAGGTACTGAAATTGCTGACCAGGAAAAACACCACCGAAGCACTCAAGCTGGCGGTAACAATGCGGCCAACCGACACTTTTTGGCGCAGTTGCAGCCAACCAACGAGCATGACCAGGGCAAAGGCCAGGTAAATCCAAGCCGAAGTAATCCACTGGAATTCCGGATAATACGCCCGGTAAATCACGTTGTTTAAAAACAAATCAGTGCAAAACAAGGCGGCAAACGGAACGAGCAGCGCCATCCAACGGCGTTGGAAGTAAGCGGCTCCAAACAAACCAATAGCGCCCAGGGGCGTGAAATTGACCGGGTGCGGCAGCAAACGGCTGAGTGCGGCCAGTATAATCAAAAGAAGTGCGATGCGAACTTTCATAATGTGGAATTGGTGCGTAGAAAATAATACCTGGCCGCAAAGATAGGGCTATTGATCGTACGCTCGGGCGTCGGGCGCTGTCGTTTTTCCAAAAAAGAAGACACACTCTGGTCATTTGCAGTATACTTGCCGCAAATCTGGTTCAACAAAATATGAAACAAATCTACCCTTCGATGCAACTTTTGCGGCTCCTGACGGGCTTACTCCTTTGTAGCAACGTACTTCAAGCCCAACCCGAACGCTGGCAGCAGCGCGCTACCTATGTGATGAATATCGATATGGATGCCGCCCGGCACCAATACCACGGTACGCAGCAACTCACCTACTTTAACAACAGCCCGGATACCCTGGATAAAGTATTTTTTCACCTCTACTTCAACGCCTTTCAGCCGGGCAGTATGATGGATGTGCGCTCCCGGAACATCGAGGACGCGGATGGCCGGGTGGCCGACCGGATTTCCAAACTCAAACCCGAAGAACAAGGTTGGATCAAAGTAAACACGCTACTCCAGGACGGCAGGAAAACTACTTTTGAAACCAACGAAACCATCCTCGAAGTAGCCCTGGCACAGCCCATTTTGCCCAACAGCAGCACCCTGCTGGTCATGGATTGGGATGCGCAGGTGCCGCTGCAAGTGCGCCGGTCTGGCCGAGACAACCGCGAAGGCGTGGAGTTTTCCATGACCCAATGGTACCCCAAACTCTGCGAATACGATTACCAGGGTTGGCACGCCAACCCCTATGTCGCCCGCGAGTTTTATGGCGTCTGGGGCGATTTCGACGTTACAATTTCGATTGATAAAAACTACGTGGTGGCTGCCGGCGGATACCTCCAAAACCCACAGGAAGTCGGATTTGGCTACGAAGCAGAAGCCGAAGCGCTTCGCCGCCCAAACGGCGACAAATTGCTTTACCATTTCAAAACCCCCAATGTGCACGATTTTGCCTGGGCGGCTGATCCGGATTTTACGCAAAAAACGATCACCGCCGACGATGGCTCGATCATGCGCTTCTTCTGGCAAAAAGGCAAAGGCTACGACAGCCAGTGGGAGCAATTGCCGGCCATCATGAACCGGGCTCGCACCCACATGAACCAGCATTTTGGAAAATACCCGTACCGCGAATATTGTTTTATCCAGGGCGGCGACGGCGGTATGGAGTACCCTCTGGCCACTCTGATCACCGGCAACCGCGGGCTGAACAGCCTGGTCGGCGTAGCCGTACACGAACAATTGCACAGCTGGTACCAAATGATCCTCGGGACCAACGAAAGCCTGTACGGCTGGATGGACGAAGGGTTCACCTCCTACGCTGAAACGCTGGTAGAAAATGAACTGGCTCGGGAAGGCTTGCTCGGGGGGCGAAAAGCGGAAGACAATCCGTTTGCCGGCACCTATTCTGCCTATGCATCGCTGGTAAACAGTGGAAAAGAAGAGCCCCTCACGACCCACGCCGATCATTTTAAAACCAACTACGGTTACTCCTTGGCCGCATACGTGAAAGGCTCTGTGTTTTTGCACCAACTGGAATACGTGATTGGTAAAGCAGCCTTTCAAAAAGGCCTGTTGCGCTATTTCGATACCTGGAAATTCAAACATCCAAATGCCAACGACTGCGTCCGGGTATTTGAAAAGCAAAGCGGACTGGAGTTGGATTGGTACAAGGAAGATTTTGTCAATACCCTAAATACTGTTGATTACGCCATTGAATCCGTGGAAAAAGAAAGCCGCAAGACCACGCTGGTGACGATCAGGAAAATAGGCGAAATGGCTATGCCGCTGGATGTGGTGGTCACCTATTCCGACGGCGACCAGGAGATTTTTTATGCGCCCCTGGAAAGTATGCGGGGGGCCAAACCGGCCGAATCGGGCGTGCCTCGCACCATCCTGGCCGATCACCGCTGGGTAGACCCCACCTACACGTTTGAAATTCCGGAAAAGGCAAAAAAAATTGAAAAAGTCGAAATTGATCCCAGCCGCCGCATGATGGATATGGATTATGCCAACAACGTTTGGGCGAAAAAATAGATGAAGATTATTTGTTGATCCAACTGGTCGGGTTGAGGCGCTGCTTCTGGTACCACAATTCAAAATGGAGTTCAGAAGAGCCGCTGATCAGGTTGGTGCTGACCTTGCCAATGGCTTGCCGGGCACTCACCCGGCTGCCCTTGGTCAGGGACGTTTCGCTCAGGTTGGAATAAACGGTGTAGTAATTGCCGTGTTGCAAGATAACGGTGTAGTCGTGCCCGGGAATAAATTGCACGCCAGCCACTTTCCCATCGTAAATGGCCCGCACCACGGCCGATTCGTCGGTACGAATATCGATCCCGTTGTTCGTGATCTCAATATTGCGCAGGGTAGGGTGCTTTTGACGACCGAAGGCTTTTGAGATAAAACCGTTTTCGACCGGCCAGGGCAGGCGTCCCCGGTTTTGTTTAAACGCCAGAGAGGACGCATCGTCCGGCACATCGGCCAATTCCTCGGTTTGATCCGGGTTGGATTTGGTCTTGGGCGCCGGCGTGGAAGGAGTGGCTGCCGGAGTGGATGCTACCGGCGGACTGGAAGCAGGCTTAGGGCGCCGGGCTTCTTCCACTTTTTTTCGGATTTCCTCCTGAATGACCCGTTCGATGGCCTGGTTGAGTGCTTCGTGAGCGACTTGTTTGTGTTGCAGGTCTTCCCGAAGCCGGCCTTCGTCTTTTTCCAGTACTTTGAGTAGTTTCTCTTTGTCGACCAGTTCGCTGCTGAGCGTCACCTTTTGACCTTGCATGGACACCAGGAGCGACTCTTTTTTGCGTTGGGTTTCTTCCAGCGCGCTGATTTTTTTCGACAACATGCTTTGGGTAAATGCAATAGCATCGGCCTGGTTTTTTCGGTAGCGGTCGTATTTGCGCAAAAACAACCAGCGCCGGAATGCCTGGTTGAGGTCTTCTGCCGAAAAAATATACAACAGTGGGTTGCTGAGTTCTTTTTGCCGGTAGGCATTGCGCACAATCCGGCCGTAATCCTCCTTCATAGCCTGAACGTCGCGGGAAAGCGAGGCAATGACGACCCTGGTGCGGACTATGTTTTCTTCCGATTCGGCAATTTCTTCAGAAAGCGTTTGGATCAGGCTTTCGCGGCGCTCGATCTGGCTTTGCAGGGTTACAAAGCGGTCGTATGTGGTTTCTTTGCTTTTGGTCGTTTTCCGGAGCAATTTGTCCGTGATTTCGATATCCCGGATTAGTTTTTTCCGCTTTTCCTCCAGGTCTTTTTTGTTTTGGGCAAAGCCCAAAGCCGGCAATAGCAAGCAGGCTGCTATCCAAAGCAGGACACAATTATCCCGAAACAGGGGCATGGGTTGTATGTTACTCGGTGCGCTGATAATGTGTTGGGATTTCGAAGCGGTAAGATTTGGGTACATTGACTTCCACATCCGTAAATTCAATATCGAGGCGCATGTTGCCACTTTCCGGGCTGTAGGCCTCAATACGGCGAAGGTACGGAAACATGCCGGCGCCGGGCAATTTTTTAAATTGTTCAAATTCCAGGTTTAGGATTCGGGCATCGCGTTGTTGCATAAAGGTCTCCTGGCGCAGGAAAAAGGAGCGTTCTTCGATTCGGTAATCCGCCGAAAAGCGGTTGTTGTTGCCACTGAGCCGGTGGAGGCTGTCCTTGATTCCCGATTGCAGTTGCATGCCGGGCTCAAGCCAGGCAGAGGCCAGTACCAGCCCTTGCAACAATGGAAAACCCTCGGGCAAACTGTACCGGTGCTGTAGCGACTCGATATCGCCGGCGGTGTAGGTCCGTGCGAGGCGGTCCAACACAAACACCGAATCGCGGGTGACCAGTGCCCGAAAAGCCTCGATGCCGAGTTTTTTTACCGTCAACCATACTACGCTGTCGCGAATCCAAATGAGATTCGCATTGGCTTCGATCGAACTGCCATTGCCTTCCACATAAATCCGGGCTTTGGCCGAGAGGCTTTCCAATTCCTTTAATTCCGATTGTTGGAGCTGTTTCACCAGAAAATCACTGCTGCGGACCTTGGTTGCCAGGCTTGGGACTTCACTGCTCCGCATCCTGCGGCAGCTGGTTTGTTGCGCGGACATGAACAAAAGACTGAGCGCAATTCCGAAGAAAAGGAATGGTATCCGACGTGTCCGCGCGTTGCGCTGCGTCAAAAGGCTGCTAAATGTCATCATCTGAATCATCAATTTCGAGTCTGGCGCCATTCAACTCACTCCAGGCATGGCGGTCGCCGGCCTTTTTGGCCACTGCAATGCCTTGCCGATAGGTTTGAATCGCCCGGTCAAGTTGTGCTGTTTTTTCAAATAATTTGCCCAGGTGGTAATACAAACCGACATAATCCGGGTCGGTATCCCGGAGGCGGAGATAGTGCTCAAAGGCTTGGTCCAGGTCTCCGAGGGATTCAAATTCTTTGGCAATGGCAAACAAAAGAAAAGAATCGCCCGGGCTGGCGGCTAACATTTGTTGCAGGCGTTGCAGGCGTTGACTCATGTGCTAAGAACGAAAAGTCGGGGGAATTGTTCTATGTGTAAAAGCAGAGCGAAGATTCGCTACGCGAACGCACAAAAAGTGTTTTTGGATTACTACTTTTGCGGCGCTTTTCAGGGGCAAAGATAATTTGTTTTTAGATAATGCATTGATTTTTAACGTGCTAACAGCCTATAGCCATACATTCCAGTTATGAAAATTTTAGTTTGTGTAAGTCAAACACCGGACACCACCGCAAAAATTTCTTTCAGTCCGGATGGCACTACTTTTAACAGCGCCGGCGTGCAGTTCATCATGAACCCCTATGATGAATGGTATGCCCTGGTGCGCGCTTGTGAACTGCGCGAAACCCTGGGGGGCACGGTGGTAGTGCTCAACGTGGGGCCGGCCAGCAACGAAACGACGATTCGTAAAGCCCTGGCCATTGGCGCCGATGAAGCGGTTCGCATCGATGCGGAGCCACAAAGCGCTGCCTTTGTTGCCAAACAGGTTGCAGAATACGCGAAAACCGGCGGCTTCGATCTGATCTTTTTGGGCAAAGAAACCATCGATTTCAATGGCTCGGAGGTAGGCGCTATGGTCGCGGAACACCTGGATTTGCCGTATATTTCCTATGCCAGCAAGTTGGGCCTGAATGGCAATCTGGCCACCCTGGAGCGCGACATCGAGGGTGGGGTAGAGGTGCTGGAACTGGAACTCCCCTTTGTGCTGAGCGCGGCCAAAGGTATGGCTGAGCAACGGATTCCGAACATGCGCGGCATCATGATGGCGCGCACCAAACCACTCACGGTGGTTCCTCCGGTGCCCGTAGAGGAGTCAGTCAAAACCCTGCAATTCACGCTGCCACCAGCGAAAGTGGGCGTAAAACTCGTCGATCCGGAAAACATGGACGAGCTGGTGCGCTTACTGCACGAAGAAGCAAAAGCGATCTGATTTTCAATAATTTAGATAACCAATGGCATCCGGCAAAGCCGGCTGCTCCAACAATATCCACCATGGTTTTAGTATATGCCGAAAGCCCCAACGGGCACCTGAAAAAATCCGCTTTCGAAGCGGTGACCTATGGCAAAAAAGTTGCTGAATTGCTGGGCCTCCCTTGCGTGGCCATTACGCTCGGCTCCAAGGTGCAAGACGCCGGAGAACTGGGCAAATATGGCGCCAGCCGTGTAGTACAAGTTGCTGACGCCCAACTGGATCACCTGGATAGCCAGGTAATCGCAGCGGCCTTGTCGACGGCGGCACAGCAACTGGGGGCTAGTATCGTACTGCTCAGCCATAGTTCCTCTGGCAAAACCATTGCAGGCCGTTTGGCTGTTCGGCTCAGCGCCGGACTGGTGTCGGGGGTCAACAGCCTACCCACTGGAAACGCCTCCGAACTGCGGGTGAAAAAAATGGTGTTCTCCGGCAAGGCCATCGTTGAATATGCCATTACGACGCCTGTAAAAGTACTGTCGCTCATGGGGAACGCTGTACGGCCGGAAATCAATGGCGCCGCTGTTTCCGTCGAAACACTCAGCGTGCCACTTACCAGCGGCCGGGTTCGCGTCAAAGCCGTAAAAACGGTGGAAGGCAAAGTGCCTTTGCCCGAGGCAGAAATCGTCGTTTCGGCAGGCCGCGGCATGAAAGATCCCGGTAATTGGGGGATCGTGGAAGAACTGGCCGACACCTTGGGCGCCACGACTGCTTGCTCGCGCCCGGTGGCAGACAGCCACTGGCGGCCACACCACGAGCACGTGGGCCAAACCGGTATTGCCATTCGCCCCAACCTGTACATTGCCATCGGCATCAGCGGTGCCATTCAGCACCTGGCCGGCGTCAACAGTTCAAAAGTTATCGTCGTGATCAACAAAGATCCGGAAGCACCGTTTTTTAAAGCAGCCGACTACGGTGTGGTAGGTGATTTGTTTGAAATTGTGCCCCGGCTGACGGCTGCTATCCGCAAGTTTAAATCCACCAACTAGTTTATTGCCTTGATTATCAAGGCGTAAGTGGTAGAAAAAAGCGCCGACCCCGGTCGGCGCTTTTTTTATGAACCCAGCCTGGAAACTTTTTGTTCTACAGGCAACAAAAAGGGCTGTATTTTTGCAGCCGCAATCACCGGCATATTTTGCCTACTCTTTCCTACTTTTGGCCCCCATTAAATACAACAGCACCCGGCAATGAAACGAATTGAATTGGATATTGTAGCCTTATCGCACAGCGTAACGCAATCGCATAATTACGCTGTGGTGTTGGGCGAACGCCGCGGTCAGCGCCGGCTCCCGATTGTCATCGGCAGTTTTGAGGCCCAGGCTATTGCCGTGGCGATGGAACGGATGGTGCCCAACCGCCCATTGACCCACGATCTTTTTAAAAATACGCTGGACACCTTCAGCATCGAATTGCGCGAAGTGGTGATCAATAATTTGCTCGACGGCATTTTTTATGCCCGCCTGGTTTGTGTCAAAAACGGAGAAGTGTTTGAAATTGACTCCCGCACCTCCGACGCCATTGCCATGGCTGTTCGTTTTGACTGCCCGATCTACACCTATGATTTTATCCTGGAAGCCGCCGGCGTGGTCCTGGAAGACCAGGAAGAGGAAGGCAGCAGCATCAGTACCGTTCAACAGGCCAGCCAACAAGTAGTGGATACGACGGCTTTGGAAACTTATTCCCTGGATGCCTTGCAGCGGCGTTTGCAGGAAGTGTTGGACCAGGAAGATTATGAATCGGCGGCCAAAATTCGCGATGAATTGAAACGCCGCGAACAAAAACAATAGGTCGCCGAGTCGCACGGGCACAATTCGGACATCCTTTATTTCACCAATTCAAACGCATACGTCACGGTCTCAATGTACGGAGCACCGTCGGGGTGTGTATTTTTGAAAATGATGTTGATGGAAATGGTCTCCGATGCATCTTTTTCAGTGCTGTCAAACACGACGTCCAAGCGCCCTTTTTGCCCGGGTTCGATGGCGCCACGCGGGAATTCCACTTTCGTGCAATCGCAGGCATCCACGATGTCAATTTGAATGTTTTCCTTGAACGTATTGGTGAATTCGTAGTTGAGGCTGCGTTTTTCGCCTTTTTTGACGCTACCCAGTTCCACAAATTTCTTGTCCCATTGAACAAACAAGGGCTGTGCAGTCGCCTGAGGAAGCGGCGGTGCCGGCGAAAGTGCCGTTTGGGCAGTATGGCAGGCCGGGAGTAGTATCCCAAACAGGAGGACGAAGAGGTAGTAGTTTTTCAACATCTGCAGAAACAACTGTTTTACAAGTTAATTTAGCCTTCAGACACCTTTGTGCCGCGCATCGCTGCCCGAATGGTGGTATCCATGGCGCGGTGGGCCAAAGGGGAAGTGTAAGTGTTCAGGGTTTCAATGGCGCGGTGGATAACGTCTTTGTCGTCGAGTTTGGTCGCTTCCAGCAGGTCATTTAACAATTTCTTGGTCTGTTCGACCTCTTCTGCAGCCAGAATGGCGCGGTTCTGCTCCAGAAATTTTTCTCCTGAATACAGCAGGTTGTTGGCTTCGTTGCGGGCCTCCAGGAGGCCGCGCACTTGCCGGTCTTCCTGTGCGTGTGCAATACTGTCGAGCAGCATCCGGGCCATTTCTTCCTCATCAATGCCATAGGTGGGCCGGATGTCGACTTCCTGTGCCACGCCGGAACGCAATTCGCTGGCCCGAACCGTGAGGATGCCATCGGCATTCAGGATGAACTGAATATCAATTTTGGGCAAGCCGGCCGGCATGGGGGGAATACCCCGAAGGACAAATTCGCCCAGTTTGCGATTGTGCTCCACCAAATCCCGCTCGCCTTGGAACACGGCAATTTTGAGGTTTTTTTGGCCGTCCACACTTGTGGTGTACTGCCGGCCAGCCTTGTTCGGCACTTTTGAATTGCGGGCAATGATGGTGTCCATCAGACCGCCTACCGTTTCAATGCCCAAGGACAAGGGGGTGACGTCCAGCAGGAGCAAATCCTTCTGGTTGCCGGCCAGAATATCGGCCTGGATCGCAGCACCCAGGGCCACCACTTCATCCGGGTTCAGGTTGTCGAATACCGGCTGCTGGAAAAAAGCCGATACCTGTTGTTTGACCAGCGGCACCCGGGTACTTCCCCCAACCATCACAATTTTTTGAATTTGGTGTGTCTGCAATTTGGCATCAGACAAGGCATTGCGACAGCAATCCAGCGTGCGTTGCACCAAGGGTTGTACCAGCGATTCAAACTCAGTGCGGCTGATCCGAACCGCTTTGCCACCAATTCTTCCTTCAAATTGATCCGCAGTCGACAAGGCCTTTTTGGCCGCTTCGGCTTGCAATCGAATTTCCTGGCCTAAAGATTTTTCCTCAGCCAAAATTTCCGCATCAATATTTAACTGTTTCAAAAAGAAATCGATTACAGCCCGGTCAAAGTCGTCGCCGCCCAGGAAGGTGTCGCCGTTGGTCGCCAGCACTTCAAATATGCCATCCTGAATTTGAAGAATGGAAATATCAAAGGTGCCGCCGCCGAGATCGTACACGGCGATGCACTCGCTTTGTTGTGGCGCCAGGCCAATTCCATAGGCCAGCGCAGCGGCAGTGGGCTCGTTTACGATGCGCAGCACATCAAGGCCGGCGAGTTTGCCGGCATCCCGGGTCGCCTGGCGCTGGTTGTCGTTAAAATAGGCGGGAACAGTGATAACGGCCTTGGAAACTTTGGCGCCCAACCGGCTTTCAGCCCTGGTTTTGAGTTCACGAAGGATCCAGGCGCTAAGTTCCACGGGCGTGTAGTACCGGTCTTGGACCCGGATTTTAACCAGCGATTCCGCATCGTCGTCGAGGATTTTATACCCGAAAAAGCCCTGAAACCCGGCCACATCCTTGTACGATTTGCCCATGAGCCGCTTGACGGAGTAAATGGTATGCGCCGGATCAGAGACGAGCAAGTTTTTGGCGGCATCGCCGACCAGGACCTGTTCGGCTGCCGTAAAGTGCACCACGGAAGGCACTAAGGTGTTTTTGCCATTGGTATCCTGCACACAAACCGGGTGGTTATCCTGCATGAAGGCCACCAGACTATTGGTGGTGCCCAAATCAATCCCAACAATAACATCGCGCTCCTGATCGACGGAGCCATCCTTCATGTTAATCGAAATAATTGCCATAGAGTAGTATTTCCAGCGCCGGGAACATGCCGAACCCGTTTTTCCTTGTGTAAAGGCGGCGCGAAATTAAAACAAGTTAAAATTTTTTTGGTTTTGGAGTCGTGATAAAGCCGGCTGGTTTTTTAACCTTTGGGAAAGCGACGGCTTTTTCGCCTGCTTAACCTGCCTTGTCCTATGCATGAATTTTTTAGTACCAAGCCGAACCGTCTTTGGATGGTACTGTCCGGCTTTTTTGTTACCAATGCGCTGGTAGCCGAGTTTATAGGTGTCAAACTGTTTTCCCTGGAAAAAACCTTTGGCTATGAAGAGGTGAATTGGACAATTTTAGGGCAAAGTAATTTGTCCTTTACCCTGACGGCGGGCGTGTTGCTGTGGCCGGTGGTTTTTGTAATGACCGACATCATCAATGAATATTACGGCCGAAAGGGCGTGCGGCGTTTGTCCTACATGACGGCTGGCCTGATCGCCTATGGTTTTTTGATGATTTTTGGCGCAATCCACCTGGATCCGGCTGAGTTTTGGCGCAGCTCCCACCAATCCAACCCCAATGTGTCGGCAGATATTAAAACCGCTGTAACCGATTACAATGCAGCTTTCCAACTAACCTTTGGTCAAAGCCTGTGGATCATCGTGGCATCTCTGGTTGCCTTTTTGGTGGGGCAAGTGGCCGATGTAAGCGCCTTCCACTGGATCAAAAAAACAACCGGGGAGCGAAAGATTTGGCTCCGGGCCACCGGGAGCACCATGATTTCGCAGTTTATTGACAGTTTTGTCGTGATTTTTATTGCCTTTTACATTGGCGCCGGCTGGTCCCTGAGCCGCGTGCTGGCCATTTCCATCATGAGTTATATTTACAAAGCCACGATGGCTGTCCTCCTGACACCGGTTATCTACGCTGTACATGGCCTTATTGAACGCTACTTAGGGCCTGAACTGGCCGAGAAAATGCGAAAAGCCGCGCAGCATTAGCAGCAAGACAAAAAAGAAGGCTGGCCACCGGTACAGTATCCGTTTGCCAGCCTTTTTTCAGATAAAATGCGGGAACTCCCGTTCCTTGTGTTTCAATTCTAACCCTTTGATAATCAGCACAACGACTTCTTCAGGCGTCCGCTGGGTCGTATCGACCACCAGGTCAAAGTTTTGAAGATTGGCACAATCGGCGCCGTACTTTTTCAGGAAACGGTCGTTTTCGCTTTGCTTGCGCGCCGAAATTTTCTGAATCGCTTCCTCTTTGCTCTGGTATTGTTCACTGTTTCGGGTAGGATCACTTAAGATCCGGGTGACCGCCACGTCTATGTCTGCCATCAGGTAGACTTTGTACGAGCCAGGCAGAAAAAACCAGGCCATCCGGCTGTCCACCACATAGGAAGCCGGATCAGGGCCAAGGCTTTTGAAGATCCCGTCAATTTTTTCATCAATACTTGGATCGACATCTGCCCGGCGGTTCATTTCCAGGGTGTCGATGCCCATTTCCTGAGCCAGTTGGCGTTGGATACGCCCCGTCGAAACATACTGAAAACCAGTCTGTTCACATAAAATCCGGGACACAGCGCTCTTGCCGCTGCCCAGGTCGCCTGTAATGGTAATTTTAGTTCCGGATGGAAAATTCATGTTGCCTGCTCGTTAAGGCCGGCAAAGGTAGAATTTTTCAAACCATCCCACAGATAACTCCACCCATTAAGGCCAGGGTAATGATCCAGTAGCCGGCGTTGACGGCAATATATTTGAATCCTTTGCGCTCAAATAAGGCACTGGTGCCCAGTATCGGCAAGGCAAAAAAGACACCGGAAAGGGCTCCGTGCAAGGCGCCATGCTTAAAGCTCCGATAGTTGCCGTTGAACCGTTCCAACAAACTGTTCAGAAATTGACCGGCTTCGGAGCTCGGATCGTTGACGCCGGGCGTATCGGCCATCAGGGAGAACAAATGCATTTGGTGGATGGTTACGAAGTTCATGTTGAAGGCCAACAAAATACTCAGCACCAGGGATACTCCGAAAATCATAGCCATATTGGCTCCTTTGAGGGATTCTTCGGTAAGCCCACTGGCTTTCATCCAGGCATTTCCCATCACTTTGGGGTGATACCAGACAAACCCGACAAGTGTGGGCACCAAAGCAGCAATGATAACAGCAATCCAGTTGAAAGTCATACGTTTTGTTTTATTAAGTTGATAATTGAAACAAACATAAAACAAAATAAATTTTCCCCGCTCTATTCCTGCCGAATATTTTTACGCGTTCTTTTTCTTTCCCCATTGGGTATGAAAAACCCCTTCGCGGTCCGTCCGTTCGTAGGTATGCGCTCCAAAGAAATCGCGCTGTGCCTGAATCAGGTTCGCGGGCAGCCAACTGCGCCGGTAACTATCGAAATAGGCCAGGCTGGCCATCAACACCGGAACCGGAATACCTTGCCCGGCAGCCAATTGAACGGTTTGGCGGAGCCCGGTTTCCAGGCCCAACAGCCTGTTGGCAATGCCTGGGTCGAGCAGAAAATTGGGCAATTCTGGCTGAGCGCTAAAAACTGCCCGGATATCCTCCAGCATGGCTGCCCGGATAATACAACCCCCTCGCCAAATGCGGGCCACCTCCGATAATTGCAGGCCGTATTGATATACCCTTGAGGCTTGGCTCAGCAAGGCCATGCCTTGCGCATAGGTCAGCAAGGTGGCTGCCTGCAGGGCTTGCTCTACCAGTAAAACCAGTGTATGGTGTTTCGGCGGCGCAGCTTTGACCGGTACACCATACAGGTGTTGGGCAGCGGCACGTTCGGCGGCCAGGGCCGACAAGTCTCGCTGGGCCACTGCCGTATCGATGGCCGGAATCGGCGCATGGAGGGAAAGCGCATCCTGGGAGGTCCACATGCCTGTTCCTTTTTGTTTGGCGCTGCCCCGAATCACATCGATCAGGCGGTTCGGGCTGAGTTCATCCGGCTGGGCAAAGATGTCGGCCGTGATTTCAACCAAAAAGGACTGCAGCGGCCCCCGGTTCCAGCGGGCAAACAGTTCGTGCAGGTCGTCGTTGTTCAAGCCGCCCACTTCTTTGAGCAGGTGGTAGGTTTCGGCCAGGAGCTGCATGAGGGCATATTCGATGCCGTTGTGCACCATTTTTACATAGTTGCCGGCAGAGCGAGGGCCCAGCCAAGCCACACAAGATTCCCCGTTTATTTTGGCCGAAACGGCTTCCAGCATGGGCGCAATGCGGGCATAGGGCTCCCGGGCGCCCCCGGGCATAATGCTCGGCCCAAAACGCGCGCCGGATTCGCCGCCAGAGACGCCTACGCCCATGAAATGGCGCTCTTCCTGCTCCAGGCGGGCACTGCGCCGGTCGGTATCCGTGTAGTGTGAGTTGCCACAATCGACCAATAAATCATCCGGCTGCAGCCAGGGGCGCAGCTCGTCGAGCACGGCATCGACAATGGGGCCGGCGGGCACTAGCAACAGAATGGTGCGTGGCCGCCGCAATGCAGCCGTGAACGAAGCCAGGTCTGTGTGGCCGGATACCGGTTTTTCGCCGGCTTCCTGCACCAGGGCGGCCACCTTGCCGGGGTCCTGGTCGTAGCCCGCTACCGAGAAACCATGATCGAGCATGTTGAGTACCAGGTTGCGGCCCATCGTGCCCAGGCCGACCATGCCAAAGTCGTATTCTTGTACAGACATAGTATTCCAGTTTGATCAGGCAGACATCTTGAAAGCCAGTTCTTTTACCCAAAACTTTTGTTGTTCGCCCAGATGCTTGGCGATCGCTGCCGGTGTGCGGTAGGTATTGAGTATTTCTAAAAAAGACATTTCCAGAATAAGGGTTGGAAAAAAGGACAAGGGGCCAGCATATCCGCTCAGGATGGACACGCCGGTAGCCCGACGCAAGGCTTCGATTTGTTTGGGCGGAATTTTCAAAATATTGCCGCAACCCAGGTGCAGCAAGCGGTTGTCCCATCGGCCCTCAGACAATTCGGCCAATTCGGCCAAGGTAAATTGTTCTCGTGCCAATTCGAACTTGCCGGCGCTTGCCCGAAAACCGAGATACAGCATGGAATATGTTTTCGAGCGGCCAAACATACTCAGGCGGTGCTCCAACTCTGCGCGGGTGGCTATCCTGTGGTGTTCAAATGGGATGCCACTGCTGGCTTGAATACATTCCAGGATGGTTTGGACCGATTGTTTTTCGTGGGGGCTACTGCTTTTTTCGCCTTCCAGGCAAAGGATTTTGTTGGACATAACTGGGCGGATTCATGCATGCCTTCCGGCTCTGCGCCGGGTGTTTTTCGGCCCGAAAGGTAGTAGGTTTGACAAGGAAATCCAGATGGATGCTTTTCTTTTTCAGAAGGCCCATCGCGGGGGCTTAGCGAAAAAATTGGTAACTGGCTATGAGCGAAACGATGCTGGTGCGCGCTAGTTCAGAGGCATCAAAATCTGCCATATTGGTGCCATATTCAAAGCGGGCTTCTACGGCAAACCGGCTGATTCGAGCACCCAGGCCACCCGTAAAGCAAAAATCAAAACTTTTTAGTTTTCGGGTAAACGCCAGCGGAGTGCCCAAACCAATGTCTTTGGTGTAATCCAGAATGTGCTGTGTGTAGTAGGAGCCGCCAGTTCCCAGTTTCAGGTATGGCCGTATGCGACCGACCCCTAGTTGGTACCGGAAATAAATAATCATTCGCAGGTAACTCAGGTCGGCGTATACGGTGATATAGTCAACCGGTTTATCGGCTTGCCGCTCAACGGAAAAGCGGCTGCCGTATAATTCCAGGCCAATCGCCCGACGGCCTCTGGAGCGCCCCAATTCAAATTCTCCGCCCAAGCCCAGCAGCGGAGCAATACCGGCCGGCGATTCAATCCGGTTTTGGAAGGTATATGGGCCTTCGATCGTAAAAACCGGATGGCCAGCGCCAGCAAACACATAAAAATTGCGGCCGGGGCGCGGCGAAACCTTGCGGTAGTCACTGTTTTTTCGGCATTTGTTGTATCCATCGACGAGCCGTATCAGGTTCTCCCTAAAATACGACACCTTGTTAAAGTTCGTTTTCCGTTCCTGGCAATCCAAGGTGAGCAATTGCAATTGCTGTCGGTACGGCTGAAGCGAAACCTGCATTGGTTTTCGGTACACCGGCTGCGAACTGAGATAATCATTGACTATGATTTTTCGGTTTACCAATTCCCGAATCGTGTCGCCCTGGGGTTGTACCAGATAATGGTTTTGGTTATTGTCGGTATATTCAAACAAATGGACTTGCCCCCGGGCCAGCACTTCGAGGAACACGGTGTCTTGCTCCGGTCGATATGCCCGTATCGCTTCGCCGATGGAGCCATAGGTTGGCAACTCACTTAGTTTGGTGGATTCCTGGTTCAGGTACACGACCGCAGATTGATAGATCACCTTTGGTTCGGTAATGAAAAAACCGGCGATCGTCTGTGCAGTATACGTCTGGGTTGCCGCTGTGCTGCCGGTTTTGAAATGAATTTGGGAAGGTGTTACGTCCCAATCCCGGTAATCCATTTGGCCAGAAAGTGTGTCGCC
Source organism: Saprospiraceae bacterium (assembly GCA_020846655.1). Taxonomy (GTDB): domain Bacteria; phylum Bacteroidota; class Bacteroidia; order Chitinophagales; family Saprospiraceae; genus M3007. The sequence continues at coordinate 49,142 of JADLDL010000306.1, forward strand.
ATTTTGCAACACAATTCCACCGGGGAGAAAGTTCTTTTGCGCAAACGCAGCCGTTTGAAGGGCACAAATCAACAAGGCTACAACAGGAATTTTAGGCATATTTGGTATTTTTAAGGGTAAAAGTTGGGGAATGCTTCCGGGCAAGGCTACCCAAATCAATAGCAGCGAAGCCGCGTTTTTTAGTCGATCAGGACAAAAAACGAACGGCTTCGCACTTTTCTTTTACCGGACAGGCTAATTTGTAGAATATAAACCTACCACGTTGCCTTCGGTATCGTTGAAAAAGGCAAAATGACCCATGTCCTGCCCAATCGGCGTTTTGCCCAACACGACTTGGCCGCCGGCGCCTTCCACCCGCTGTAGTACGGTATTCAGATCACTACCGCCGTCCAGGTACACTTTGGGGCCATTGCCACCGGCTGGGGTGTAGCCTTCCCCGTAGCAAATAGCGCCGCCAATGCCGCCATTGTCGCGGTCATGCAACAAGACGCCCATGCGAACGGGCTCCATCATCATTTCCGGCATTTCATAGTCGAAAATCTGTTGATAAAAGGCTTTTGCCCGCTCAAAATCGGACACTGGGATTTCAAACCAACTGACTGCATTTTTTGTCATTTCCATAGTTTAAAGATTTAGTTTTAAAAATGTTTTTGCGTGAGCAAAAGTAAACAATATGTGTCAATCAAAAAATCAAACGGTACTTTTTTCTTTTCCTACATTTGCCGCTATCGCTACACCAATCTACGCTACCGCTGCATGAGACGAGAAATCCACCAATGGGTAAGCCCACGCCTGAACAAAAACATGGAGATCGCCGTATACGGCCATTTCGGTTTTGCCTTGTTGCTGCTCCCCACCGCCGCTGCCGACTACCTTGAGTACGAACGGTTTCACCTGATTTCGGCCCTCGAACCTTTTATCGATGCCGGGAAAGTGAAAGTTTTTTCCATCAACAGCATCAATTCGGAGGCCTGGCTGAACAACCAGATGCACCCGCGCCACAAAGCCATCCGGCACCAGCAGTTTAATGGCTATGTCGAAAATGAAGTGGTGCCATTTATCCGGACCCACACGAGCCCGGATACTCAAATCATCACCAGTGGCGCGTCGTTGGGCGCCCTGCATGCTGCCAACATGTGCTTCCGGCGCCCAGATCTGTTTGCCGGCACCATCGCCATGTCGGGGGTATACGACCTGACCAGTTACACCAAAGGGTACTACGACGAGGACGTTTATTTTAACTCCACTTGCCACTACCTGCCCAACCTGGATGACGAATACAACCTTTCGCGGCTCCGCCAATTGCCACATATTCATATCCTGACCGGCTCGGGCGACTATGAAGACCCGGATGCTTCGCGCCGACTGTCTGGCATCCTGTCTTCCAAAGGCATACCGCACGAATTGGACATCTGGGGCGGCGATATGCGCCACGACTGGCCAACCTGGCGGGCCATGTTGCCGTATTACGTGGATTCGAGATTTTAAATCCTTGTGCTCCGGCTTCTACTTATATTCAAGTTGCTGATGATTGCCGCCCAAGTGCAGGCCGGCCAGGTCGATTCGTTGGATATTTACAGCCCATCCATGCGAAAAACGACCCGGTGCCTGGTGGTCACACCGGATGGGTATTCCTTTTCCGGGAAACCCTATCCGGTGCTTTACCTGTTGCACGGCTGGAGCGGCAACTATACGGGCTGGCTAAAAGAAGCGCCGCAATTGCGGCAACAGGCAGACGCGTACCAAATGATCATCGTATGCCCCGATGGCGGCTACGACAGTTGGTACCTGGATAGCCCGGTCGATTCCACGGTGCGCTACGAAACGCACCTCACCACGGAACTTGTGCCGTTTATCGACTATTACTATTTCACCCGCAGGGAACCGGCTGGCCGGGCGATCTCCGGCCTGAGCATGGGCGGGCATGGCGCCTTGTACCTGGCCATCCGGCACCCGAATATTTTTGGCGCAGCAGGAAGCATGGCTGGCGGACTCGACCTCCGGCCCTTCAAAAAGAACGATTGGGATCTGCAGGGCGTACTGGGTGACCCAGCCTCACATTGGCAAAATTGGGAAGATCATTCCGTGGTAAACCTGGTAGACCGCCTGGCATCTATTTCCCTGCCCCTGATCATAGACTGCGGCGTAGGTGATTTTTTCCTGCCCGCCAACCGGGACATGCACCGGCGCTTGCTGGAAGCGGGCATCCCGCACGAATACACCGAACGACCCGGCGAACACAACGGCGACTACTGGAGCAATGCCGTCGATTTCCAGGTGGTGTTTTTTCATAAGTTTTTCCAGAAAAACCAGCCCTAAGAAACCGTCTGAAAACCCCTTGCGAGGCGAGAAGGTGTAGGTTTTGGTATCAGACAAGGCTCGTTTTTGAGGGAATAGCCATGTCCTATTGCCGAAAAAACAGCTGCCGTATGATGGCAAAAG
>JADLDL010000307.1 GCA_020846655.1 Saprospiraceae bacterium
ACAACCACTTGCACCAGATTGTGTACAACCCCTGTACGGGCGGCTGCTACGACGGACTGGAAGAAGACCATGTGAACCTCAACCAGGGCGCGGAATCTACCTTGAGTTACCTGATGGCCCGGCTGACGATCGAAAAAGATTTCACCACATCGCCCCAATGAACATGAGGCCCTACCTCGGCCTTTCGACCCTGGCACTTTGTGTGGCCGGCGCCTGGGTATTGTTTACGCCGGGCGCCGGCTACCCCCGGTCCGGCACGGCATTGCTACAGGGCGGCTACCGCAGCAGTGCTCCGTACGAGCCCCGCATGATCTGGGTGAAGCAGGGCAGCCCGTACCTGGGCGATACCCTGAGTTTGTATTTTAAAACACCGCACGCGCCTTTTCTCGGCGTAGTGGACCCCGGCGGGCATTTTTTCTACCTGGTTTTTCCTGCCGCAGCGGCCCTTGGCCAACTCAAACCGCAGATGAACAGCGAAGAATTTGTTGATGCCCGGGTGCTCCGCCTGTATACCCAGACGCTCACAGCAGACCCCTACCGGTATGAAGTGTACACCAACCAGCCGGTATTTACGCAATCCGGTGTCTATGTTTTTATATTGGGACAAAACCTCCATGTAGATGACCCCCAGGTATTGGATCAGGCAAGGGTGCAATACGAGCACATCCAGCGCCCATCGTCGATCCTGCTGACCGGAGGCCGCTAAAAACACTTCATATGAAACACATGACAGGGAAACGCAACAGCCGGGTACTGATGGACCATATTTTCCAGGTAACATCGGCTATCCAACAAGAATACCCGGCTTTGTATAATTTATTGAGCGAAACGCCTTTGTCGTTTTCGTATGCCGGGAAGGACATCAGTACGGCGAGTTTTGAGCAATACCTGGAGTCCTTGCGCCGGCAACTGGCCGCTTTTCGGAGCGCATAAGATCACACACTTTCCAGATTTTCTTTGCGCTTCTTTTTCAATTGTTTGTAAAAAGAAGGCGTCAGGCCCGTTATTTTTTTGAATTGATTGGACAAATGCGCCACACTGCTATAGTGCATTTTATAGGATATTTCCGTCAGGTTCAATTCATCATACAAAAGCAGTTCCTTTACTTTCTCAATTTTGTGGATAATGATGAACTGTTGTATGGTAATGCCTTTTACTTCTGAAAAGACATTGGCCAGGTAGGTATAGTCCAGATCCAGTTTTTCACTGATGTAATCCGAATAGTTCACCTTAGGGAGTTCATCGGAATAGTGTATCATTTCGATGATCACGTTTTTGATCCGTTCGATCAGGATGGCTTTTTTGTCGTCCAGCAATTCCAGCCCGGAGCGAAGCAGGTTTCTTTTCAACTGTTCCCGTTGTTCCGGGGTGATTCCTTCCATGATTTCTACCACCCCCAAATCGACCGTTATATAGCGCAAACCCAGTTTTTTCAACTCGTCTTTCACCATCAGTTTGCAACGCAAACTGACCATGTATTTGATATACAAGGTCATCATTAGATACATAGGCGAATGGATTGTGGAAAACGGCTACCGAAAGCCACCGAAATGGCGGTCTTTTAGCCGTTTTGGGCAATATGTCCAAAGATAACAAAAACCACAGACCCTGCCGCATGTTTGGGTGGTATTGTTTATATTAAATTGGCAGCGTATCTTCGTCAGGCCGGTTCGTATCGTCGCCGGCTTGCTCCAATTTCTTCGGCCAACATGAAAACGCAAACCGAGCGCGAAAACCAATCAAAATCCGCTGCCCTGGCGGGTGAAAACAGCCTGAGCGCGACGCCTGGCGGCCTTCAGGTGCGCACGCCGCCGCCGTTTCGGGTGTCGGCTTCGCCAACCGTTTCCCCCCTCCAGCGCCAGCCCGATACCGAAGGCCCGGAAGAAGAAGACGCCGTTCAGGCCTTGGAATATGCCGTGGGCGACGCCGGCGAAAAGCCGGCCCGACCGGTGGTTTCCAGAGAAGTGGCAGATGCTGGCACTCTCGTTCAACGCGACCCCGATGATGAGCAGGATTGGATGCCTGCTCCGGAAGAACAAACCGACCATGCTGCCTTTGCCCGGCAGGTACGCGCAGGCCTTCAGACGCAACTTCGGCAATTGGAAGGGCTTCCCGCAGAAGATACTGCCCGGGCACGGATGCCTGAAATCCGAAATGCAATCCAGCAACTGGATGCTGGATTGTCAGTTGAACGATTGCGCGAATTCAATCAACGTTTTCAGTTAGAACTCGAAGAAAGCACTCGGGCGGTTGGAGATGGCCGAACACGGCATACCGACATCGTCGGCGCCGAAGGCATCGGACGGGAATCTACCACAACTGCCCCTTCCGCCGATGGCCTTAGTGAGTCTACCACAACTACCCGCACCGTACTTGGACCCGAGGGCTTCAACCATGCACATACCGAAACCCAAAGACAGCAACGTAGTACCGGTGTGGAACGCAGTACTTCCACAACACGAAGCACCGAAGTCGGGCTTGGAGATTTCACCCACACCCAAGGTACAGAAATATCGGTTACCCAATCGGATGGCTCCACCCGGAGCCGGAGCGGGTCCGTTGCGGCTGGTACAGGCGGTATCACACACAGTGCCGAAGCCGAAGCCAACTATATGAATCCCGATGGCTCCAGCCGGAGTACTACGAGCGCAACCGACCAAGGCCTCGTCGCCGGCGATGGCACACTGGCCGGCTTGCGAAGCGAAAGCCGCTCAGGCACAACCGAAACAAATGCCGATGGCACCACGCAGGCGGCTACCACCAGCGCCCATACCACCCAATTGGGCGTTCTACACGGCCCCGAGGGCTCCGGGCTGGGACTAACCCATTCCAGGGAGAGCACCCGGCAAATCGGCGATTGGACCCGCCGGATTCAAGGCTCGGCCAGCGGCAATTTCACTATTGCCGTAGAAACCGTGCCCGCTTCGGGCGCCGATGCCGAGCGATACAGAGTCACCCTGACCCTGCACTTGGGCCTGAGCGCGTCTGGCACCGGCTCGTATGCGCGGCAAACCGGCAGCACAAGGCCCAGTGGCAGCCTCACCGGGTCCGCCGGCGGCAGCGGCGACCTGGTCTATGCCCACGAAATGGATGAAGCCGCCATTCGCGCCTACCTCCAGGATGTGGAAAACGTACAACACGGCCGCCCGCCACACACCCAACGGCCCGAATTGGGCTCCCTGGCCCGCCTTCGGGTGGCCGGCCATTTGGCCAGAGGCCGCGGCGATACGAATTTTGGCGCAGCGATGAGCGCCGACCAGGCCGCTCAATTGCGCGAAGGTGAGTCCGTCCAACTCAACCTGAGCGGCAACCTGGGGCTTTCCGGAGCGGCCACGGTTGGAGGGTTTGGCGTGACGGGCGGCGCCACCGGCACCGAATCCCGCCGGATGACCATCGAACGCGACGGCGAAGACGGCGGGCACCACCCCCGCATAAAAATCACGGTCCGCTTTGCCTCCACCCGCGAACGCAGCGCCGGCGGCAGCCTCGAAGGCGCCTCCATAAGTGCCACCAGCGGCACCAGCGAGGGCTATGGCGCGGTGTTCCGCCTCAGTACCAGTCATGCAGATTACCAGCAGCATTTCAACCAAATTTGGAGGGCTGCTACCCGTACGCAGCTACAAGAATTTGTGGCAGGGCACGCCCCGCTCACCGTCAGCCATACCGTCAGTTCAGGCGAATCCTCCGACCTGTCGGTGGGCGGTTTTGGGCAATCCCTTACCACCACCTCCTCCCAGGAACACGAGCGGCAATACCTGGAAAATGGCCTCGCCGGCAGCGAACAAGGCGCCAGTGGTTTTCAGGTGGGCGCACTGGGCAGCGTGGAGAGCCGCGTAACCACTACAGTGGATGAAAACGGAGAAGTCGGCGTGGACCTGACTTCCACCGAAAGCACCATCGACCCCGGCCGCTCCATCCTCGGCCTGGTCGACGAAATAGAACGCCGTGGCCGTGGCGAAGTGGGCGCCGAAGCCCTGGCCGCCGGGCCATCCGACTTCCTTCGCGAACGGCTGATGCGCATGTACAGCGATTTGCGCACCATCCACCTCGAAGAAGCCGAATTAAATGCACTGGTGGGTCGGGCCCGCGACGCCCGAAACTGGTCGCGCTGCTGTACCTCTCCGCACCCGCGGGCCGATTGGCTCCAACTGCGTACGCTGCTCACAAGCCCGCAGCCTACTCAGGAAGATGTTCAACACGATACCTCGCCGGGTCATCGCTTTGCCAGGATACTCGCCCAGGGGCGCGCCCTGGGTAATTTTGCCGCCAACAACGATTCCCGAGGCTTGACCTGCCTGGAAAATGCCCTGCGCAACTGGGGCGGCTATAGCGCCGGGTCCGAAGACCTGGGCGCCCTCGAAGAATGGCCGGCGGCCCTAAGCGAACAACATACCCGCTTCACCGAGTCCCAGAGCAGCATCTCAGCCATCCGGCAAGCATTGACCGGCTCGCTCACCGAAGCGCAACGCACGACGCTCCAGCGCAACATCGAGCGAACCCGCTCCCAATTGAGCGGTATTCGAAGCACCATAAGGGACGCTGATAGTATTTCCGACCGTGCACAAGTTGAAATGCTGCGCACGATCGATCAAAACATCCGGCAACTCAGCACCCTGGAGCGGCGGCTAACCCAATCTGCCCAGCCCGGCACCACTACCGCGCCCGCTGCCGAAGGCGGCGACTCCGATACGGCCGAATTGCGCCAGGAACTGGGTCAACTCGAATCTCAACTGGAAAATGCAAAAGCCAGGGAACGCAGCACCCTCCGGGGTATGCTCGACCATTTGCCGCAATCCCTGGGCGGTCGCTGGGAGACAATTCACAACATTCAAGCCTATATGGGCATCGGCCCAAGCGCCGGCGATTTCGACTCCGCTGTGCATATTCTGGGCACGCTAGTGGAGGCACAGGAGCCCTGGATTCAAAATATCCGTCGGATTCGATCCATTTGCCGGCAACTCCAAATCGCCCCCAGTGCCTGGTCAGTAGGCCAGCACGGCACCGCCGACCGCCACCGGAACGAACCCGATATTGATCTGATCATTCGCTGGTACGAACGCATCCTGCAACGCCATCCAAACCGGGGCTGGATCGAAACCGGCTTCAACCAAACCACTGGGATGCTGCGCCGGCGGCGGGAGTATTAGCCGTTTTGCGTCCGGCTACCAGCAATAGTAGCAAGCACATTCTTATTCAAGTATTGGGATATTGGGGTATTGAGATACTAAATATCCCAATATCCCAATATCCCAATATCCCAATATCTAATAAAACAACCACTACCGGGTTGCCCCTCATCTACGGTTTCACTTTAAATTTCACCGTTTTGGTCGTCGTATGGTCGCTGTGGTCCGACACCGTGATAACCAGCGTCACCGGCGTTTCGGCCGCTACCGAGGGGGTGAAATGTTTGTCAAACGAATACGAGGTCTCGTCGTGCACCGACGGTGCATCTTTGAACAACTCGGTACCGTCGGCATCTTTGGTGACCAGGATTTCCATTTCGTGCAGGCTTTCGTCGGTCACTTTGCCGTGGATATGCACTTCGCCGCTCACTACTTCATCGGCTGCCGGCTCTTCGAGGGTCAGCACCGGCGCGGTGGTGTCGCCTTCTTCTTCGTGTTTGCAGGCATTTAAAAACAACACGCCAAGGCTGAGGCTAAGTATCAGGAAAAATGATTGCTTTTTCATTATAAACTATAGTTTTAGAATAGATAATGTTGTTATTTTTCGTACCCGCTTAGCCCCCTGACCTCGGAGAGACCAGGAGGCTAAGCGGGTACGCTTTTTTAAGAAAAACGCATACAAACGCCCATACAGGCAGGCTATGGCAAAGCAAGCCCGTCTCCGAACGGCCGTTCAGGTGTTTGACCAAAAATATTCAGGATAGAAAAAATGCAAACCGCTGCGCCGGCGGCTTAAACACACCCGGGCGCGGCGCTTCTGCCGGCCCCCGGCAAGTATAGCGCGGCAACAAGGGCTTAGGGTGCCGGGCCGGCGCCGGGTCCTGGAGCAGGCCCCAGGGTTCCCAGTACCATTGTATGTCCTGGAACTGCCGAAAGCCTTCCGGCAGTTGCGGCGCCGATTGGCCGGGTGTTTCGCTGCGGGCTATTTTCTTTTTCAAATAACATTTGCCCTCGCAGTGCAGGCGGGGGAGCGCCCGGTTCTCGCAGTTTTTCAGGTAAATCGCCCGGTCCCATTGGTAATGCAGTACCCAGGCGGCCCGCAGACTCGCCTGGCCGATGATACAGCCCAGGAGGAGAAAAAGCAAAAACCGGTTCATGTTGCCTGGCGAAGATATTGGCTTTTTTGCTGCCGCAAATGCCAGCGCTGGCAAACTCCATCTATGTGGCAATTTGGGTAAACGAACACACCCAGGCTGCCAATTTACCCGGCGGCTTTGTCACCTGGCCGCTAGCGGCTAGCGGGTTTATTTTTCTCCGGCCAGGGCAAGGACATCATCAAATACTCGCCTGCTGATCCAAACACCTTTTGCCATCAGCGACTCGAGAAGAGGTTTGATTTCAATAATATATCCCTCTTGTTTTGCCCGAAGCAGAAGCCCAAATGTACCGGTTAATGTCAAGCCAAAATGCTGTGCATACGAACGACCCGTTTCTTCGTCCATGATGATCAGGTCGGCGCCAATTTCCCGGGCGAGCACTATCACCTCGGCTTCTCCTTGGTCGAGATCGGTAAGATATTCAACCGCTTCTGCGTTGATAACTGTTTGAACCTGGACAAAAGGCAAGGCTTTCAGATCGGTGTAATAAAGTCCATCGCGGCCATATTCGATTTCTTGCCAAACTGCTTGGGGCACAATGACTGTTGAATATAGTTTTTCCAACAAATGCAAATGCCCGATTTTTAGCAGTGTAATCAGGGGCGTAGTATTTGAAACCACCTTAAGCATTCAACAGATCTTGTTCAAGTTGAGTGTAAGCAGGATTACCCAGCATAGAGACCTGATACGATCCGGCAAGTTCCAAAAAAGCCACCCGGGACATAGTAAGCATTTGCGCTGCTTTACCGGAAGACAATTTGCCGAGTTCGTACAGCTTTACAATAGCCAGCCGACGCATTTCATTTACCAGTTCAGGCTCTTGCATTTTCAGCGCAAACCCCAATTCCTCTGGAAAAGATACTTGAATATTTCCTGTGCCCATGATCCTCTTTTTTGCAAATATACCGGAATTCAACTAATTCTTTCAGGCAGTACACGGCAAAGAACCCTGTTTAGCGGCAAAACATGCAGCATTGGTCAACGGACCAATGCATTTAAAATGTAAACAAATCCTGCACCTCCAGCCCCCATAGCCATCAACTTAAACGTTTGAAGGCGCTTTTTTTACTTCGACATTCGATATTCTGCGGTTCGATATTCGATATTCCAACGTAGTTGGCTTAAAAAATATCGAATATCGAACCGCAGAATA
>JADLDL010000308.1 GCA_020846655.1 Saprospiraceae bacterium
TAAGCCATTTACGTTGGAATATCGAATATCGAACCGCAGAATATCGAATGTCGAAGTAAAAAAAGCGCCTTCAAACGTTTAAGTTGATGGCTATGCCTTCTAACCCTTCAACCCCAACCCCGCTTTTTCTGAAATTTCGAGCATGCGGTCGATGGATTTTACGCCTTGTTCGATGATCCAGTCGGGCAGGAGGATTTCCGGTTGTTCGTACTCCATGCAGAGGTAAAGTTTTTCCATGGTATTGCGCTTCATGTGCGGGCAATCGTTGCAGGCACATTGGTTGGTGGGGGGCGCGGGGATGAAGGTTTTGTGCGGGCTGGATTTTTGCATCTGGTGCAGGATACCGGCCTCAGTGGCCACGATAAATTCCTGTGACGCGTCGTGGATGGTGTATTTGAGCAGGCCGGTGGTGCTGCCAATGAAGTCGGCCATGTCGAGGATATGGGGTTCACACTCCGGGTGGGCGATGAATTTGGCGTTGGGGTGGCGGACGCGCAGTTTGACGATCCGTTCGTGGCTGAAAATTTCATGCACCATGCAGGCGCCGTTCCAGAGCACCATGTCGCGGCCGGTTTTTTTGATCAGGTATTGGCCCAGGTTTTTATCCGGGGCAAAAATGATCTTTTGGTCTTTGGGCAGGCTTTCGATGATGGCCAGGGCATTGGTGCTGGTGCAGCAAATATCGGTCAGGGTTTTGAGTTCGGCCGTGCAGTTGATATACGACACGACGATATGGTCGGGGTGTTTTTCCTTGAATTTGCGAAACAAATGCGGCGGACAGGAGTCGGCCAGCGAGCAACCGGCTTTCAGGTCGGGCAGCAGTACTTTTTTGTTGGGCGACAACATTTTGGCCGTTTCGGCCATAAAATGCACCCCGGCAAACACAATGATATCGGCATCCGTGGCTGCGGCTTGCTGCGAGAGGCCCAGCGAATCGCCGATATAATCGGCTACGTCCTGAATTTCAGACTCCTGGTAGTAGTGGGCCAGGATAACGGCGTTTTTTTCTTTTTTCAGGCGCTGAATTTCGGCGACGAGATCGAGTTCGGGGTTCACGTCGAGGTCGAGAAAGCCGTTGTGCTGGAGTTTTTGGGAGGCAGTTGCGAGATCCATAGGTAGCGTGCTGGTGTGCGAAGAACAAAGAAACAAAGGAAAGGCGATTCGGGTTTATGCCCCGGCCTCTCAGCAGGAACAAAGGTACGATGCTGCTGCTATTTTCCCCGTCGCTCGGCAGTATGCTGTGCAGTAACCGGTTTATTTCGTGCGGCTCCCTTCCCGTACTGCGGCGGCGAGTTCGCGAATCAGCCCGGGATCCTGCTCGATGGCGTTGCCCACCACCAGCAGGTCGGCGCCGGCGCGCAATTGGGCTGCCGCTTTTTCCGCACTGCGGATGCCGCCGCCCACGATCAGCGGGATGCTGATGGCACCGCGTACGGCTTCGATCATACGCTCGGGCACAGGGTTGCGGGCGCCCGAGCCGGCGTCGAGGTAAATCATTTTCAGGCCCAGGTACTCGCCAGCGAGGGCGGTGCACACCGCGATGTCGTTTTTGTGGGCAGGAATGGGGTAGGTATTGGACATGTATTGCACGGCGGTTTGCACGCCCCCATCGATGAGCATGTAGCCGGTGGAAATGATTTCCAACGGCGACATTTTCAGAAAGGGCGCCGAAATGACGTGTTGTCCGATCAACAATTCCGGATTCCGGCCGCTGATCAGCGACAGAAAGAGCAGCGCATCGGCGCGGTAACTCAACTGAAACGAACTGCCAGGAAACAGCACGAGCGGAATGGAACAACGCTCGCGGATCTCGCTGAGCACCGAATCGAGCATGTTGTTGACGACCAGGCTGCCGCCGATAAAAAAATAGTGCACCCCGGCCTCCTGGGCCAGGTCCAGAATCTGTTGCAGGCCTTGCAGCCGCAATTTGTCGGGATCGATCAGGACGGCCAGGCGTTTTTCGCCCTTGTGGTGGGCTTCCAGGAGATTGGCGTACAAAAGATGCTTGGACATGTGGTGCGGGTTAGTCGCTGGGAACGTGCGGAACGTAGGGCCTTAGCCTTCCAGTTCCTTACAGGCGCGGTACAGGTCTTTCCATTCCTCCCGTTTTTTCACCACGGTTTCGAGGTATTCGGTCCACACGGTTTTGTCGGCGCCGGGGTCTTTGATCACGGCGCCGGCCAGTCCGGCAGCCAGGTCGTGGGCGCGCAGTTCGCCGTCGCCGAAATGAACGGCCAGCGATTGACCCTGGTGGATCACTGAAATCGCTTCGGCGGTGCTGAGCGTGGCGGAAGGGCTTTTGAGTTTTTCGCGGCCGTCTTCGGTTTTTCCGTTCCGGAGTTCGCGGAAGATGGTCACCAGGCGGCGGATTTCCAGGAGAGGGGCGGCTTCCGGCGGCAGTTCGAGGGCTTTGCCGAGGGCATTGACCCGGTTTTGCACGATGTGCACCTCCTCGTCGAGGCTGGCGGGCAAGGGCAGCACCACGGTGTTGAAACGCCGCCGAAGGGCGGCGGAGAGTTCGTTGACGCCCTTGTCGCGGTCGTTGGCGGTAGCGATGAGGTTGAAGCCCCGGCGGGCCTGCACCTCGCTGTTGAGTTCGGGTACGGGCAGTGTTTTTTCCGACAGCAGGGTGATCAGCGCATCCTGCACGTCGGCGGGGATGCGGGTTAGTTCTTCGATGCGGCCGATTTTGCCGTCGCGCATAGCCGTGAGCACGGGGCTGGCGACGAGGGCATTTTCGGAAGGGCCTTCGGCGATGAGGCGGGCGTAATTCCAGCCATAGCGCAGGGCATCTTCGTTGGTGCCGGCGGTGCCTTGCACGAGCAGGGTGCTGTCGCCACTGATGGCGGCGGCGAGGTGTTCGCTGACCCAGGTTTTGGCGGTGCCGGGTACGCCGAGCAGGAGCAGGGCGCGGTCGGTGGCCAGGGTCGCCACAGCGATTTCCATGAGCCGGCGGTTGCCGAAATACTTGGGTTCGATGTCCAGTTCACCGGCTTTGCCACCGATCAGGTACGTAACCACGGCCCAGGGCGACAAGCGCCAGCCTTCGGGGCGGGGCCGTTCGTCGGTGTTGGCCAGGGCTACCAGTTCGGCAGCGTAGGCCAGTTCGGCGTGTTGGCGAATCACTTGCATGGCGACGGAAAGACGTATAAAAAAACCCCGACTGATTGCAGCCGGGGCAACAACTAAAAAATTAAGCTATGAAAACAAAAACTTCTTATGTCGAAAAGAATGATGTTGCAAGAATAATGCAAAAAGGGTGATCGCACAAGCGTCACCCTCTTAAAAATTCATTATTCTGTCACGTCGCGACCGCCGAGGAGCATATCCTGGTAGTCTTTCAGGTCGTCCCATCTGCCTTCGGCCGCAAATTTTGCCTGCGCCGGCCAGGTGCTCGGGTCGTGAATTTGGTAGCGCGAGCCGGCAGCCTCCAGGATTTCCTTCAGGCGATCCACCGAAGCTTCGGCCAGTTCTTCCCAGGTAGTGATGCCGCCGTCTTTGAGCAGTTGCTCAATTTTCGGACCTACGCCTTCCACGATTTTCAGGTCGTTGGCTTTAGGGGCTTTTTTGGCAGCGGCTTTCTTAGCGCTCGTGTCTTCTTCAGCCACCGGGGCCGTTTCAACTTCGCTTACTGCTTCAACTACCGGGGCTGCTGCTTCCACAACGGGTGTTTCTTCAGCGGCTTTTTTCTTGGCGGCCGGTTTTTCGGCAGCCGGAGCGGCTTCTGCTTTTTTAGCCGTTTTGACTGGGGCTACGGTTTCGGCCACTTCCTGGAAGGGCATGACGTGTACGTAGCTGCGGTCATTGCGGGTGCGGGAAAATTCCACAACGCCGTCGATAGCCGCGTGGAGCGTATGGTCGCGTCCCATGTATACATTTTCACCCGGGTGAAAGCGGGTGCCGCGTTGGCGAACGAGAATGTTGCCGGCCGTTGCTTTTTGGCCGCCAAAGAGTTTTACGCCGAGTCGCTTACTTTTACTGTCCCGGCCGTTATCGGTAGAGCCTACACCTTTTTTGTGTGCCATTTTTCAAAGAATGGTTGAGAGTGATGGAAAGAATGGGTTGATTCGAACTGCTGCGGCAATTGCTTGCCGACGGGGCGGTGCTGAAATCAACCTGCGATGGCGTCAATTTTAATTTTGGTAAAGGACTGGCGGTGGCCGTTTTTCTTGCGATAGCCTTTGCGCCGTTTCTTGTGGAAAACGATCACTTTGTCACCTTTCAGGTGGGTGAGTACGCTGGCTTTCACACTGGCGCCTTTTACATTGGGCGCACCGATAGAAACGCTGCCGTCGCGATCAATCAGATGCACGGCGTCGAAGGTGACCGAATCTCCTTCATTTGCTGCCAGCCGGTGGACGAAGATCTGCTGACCTTCCTCAACTTTAAATTGTTGACCGGCAATGGAAACGATTGCGAACATGTTGAGAATCAATTTTTTTGGTAAAAAGTAGACTATGCCTTAAAAAAGGCGGGCAAAGGTACAACGCGTATGTAAAAAAACCAAGCCTTATTTATTGATAACTGCTGAGCAAACCCTGTATTTCCACATCGTCGCGCAGGGCAGGCGCCCAGCGAAAGATATCGGGGTGCCGGCTCACGTCGGCGCTGAGGGCTTGGCGGAGGGTGCGTACGGCATTCGTGCGGTCGCCGCTGAGGAACTGGCAAGCCGCCCAGCAATACAGCAATTCAGCCCCGGAAGCGTGTTCGAGGGCTTGTTCGAGCACTTCTTTGGCCTGCGCCAAATCGCCGGAAAACAACAAAAATTCGGCCAGGTGCAGCCAGGCAGCGGGTTCTTCCGGCGCCAGATCAACCGAGCGGCGGAAGTGGACAAGGGCTTGCGGCGCCTGGCCGAGGCCATTGTACACGATGGCTAAAGCCAGGTGAAATTCTTCCCGGCGCTCCTCCAGCCGCAGGGCCTGGCGCAACCAGCGCGCTGCCGGGCGGTAGTCTTTCACCGCAGCAAAACAGGTGCCCAGCCGGAAATAGGCTTCGGCGTGGTACGGATCGAGCCGCAAGGCGCGCCGGCACAGTTTTTTCGCCATGCGCACATCGCCCAGTTCGAGGTAACACTCCCCCATGCGCACCAGCACCTCGCTGTCGGCTTCGGCGTGGGCGTTCAT
Source organism: Saprospiraceae bacterium (assembly GCA_020846655.1). Lineage (GTDB taxonomy): Bacteria > Bacteroidota > Bacteroidia > Chitinophagales > Saprospiraceae > M3007. Next base: position 5,124 of record JADLDL010000308.1, read on the forward strand.
CTCCAGGTAACATTGCAAGGCCCGCCGGTGCAGGCCGCGCTGCACGGCCAGTTCGGCACAGGCCAGGTAGGCTTCTTCAAAATAAGGTTGGGTAATATAGGCGTACTCAAATGCTTCGAGCGCCACTTCCGGTGCCTCCAACTGAACGCAGGCCCAGCCCAGGTTGTACCAGGCATAACTACAGTACGGGTGCTCGTCCAGTACGGATTCGTACAATTCCCGGCTCTCGGCATGGTTGCCGATCATTTCCGTGCACAACAACAGTTGCCGGAACAGGGTCCGGTTGTTCGGCTCACGAAAGGCGCGTTCGCGCAACAGGGCGAATTGAATCAGATAGTCTTTCATACCAAAAGGCGGGATTACGAGCGGCCGTTCGACACATTCCGAAAAATTGCGCCAGGCCGGCTCTAAAACGGCTCCAAAGATACAGGCCTTGAGAAGAAAACGAAGGATTTGTGAAAAACATACGCCGGAAAAACGTCCTTTGCCCCACAAATTCGCCGCAACTATGCCCCGTTTTAAAATAACGATCGAGTACGATGGCAACCGCTACGCCGGTTGGCAAGTACAAAAAAACGCCCGAACCGTACAAGGCGAACTCCTCGAAGCCGCCTACCAGGTCTTCGACACCCGCCAACTGGAATTCTACGGCGCCGGCCGAACAGATGCCGGGGTACATGCCCGCGGACAGGTGGCGCACCTCGAGGTAGCCGCCACCCGCCTCAGTCCCGAGCAGATCCTCATGCGGCTCAACGACCTGCTGTCGCACGATGTCAATATCCTGAGCGTGGAAAAAGCCGGTCCGCGTTTTCATGCCCGGCACGACGCCAAAAGCCGCCACTATGTCTACCAGATTTCCCGCCGCCGCGACGCCTTCGGCAAACGCTATGTGTGGTGGATCCGCGATCCGCTGAACCTCAGCGCCATGCGGGCTGCGGCCGCCGTGCTGGTGGGTTTTCACGATTTTCGCTCCTTTGGCGACACCGAAACGCCCGACCAATCCACCAAAGTGGACCTTACCCGCCTGCACATCCGCGAAGAAGGCGACCGGGTGTTGATCGAAATCAGCGCCTCCCATTTTTTATGGAAAATGGTGCGGCGTATCGTCGGGGTACTGGTGGAAGTAGGGCGCGACAAGCTGCCGCCGGAGGCCGTGGAACAATTCCTCGACGCGCCCTCCCGCGAACCAGCCCGCCTGACGGCGCCGCCTTCCGGCCTGTTTCTGGAGCGGGTGGACTATTAGTGCAAACTACTTATCTTGCCTGTCGAAACAAAAAGACCTGCTATGGCTGCTCCGACCAATGATTCCGATCCCATTCAAATGCTCCGGGATTACCTCAACGACAACCCGAACACCCCCGGTTTTTTCCGCAACTTCCTGATCAACCGCCTCGGCGATCAGATTTTGTGGTACGACAACAAGAGCCGCAACTTCAAACGCCGTTGGGAACGCTACCGCAAGGTGATCATCATCCTGTCGGCCAGCATTCCTTTTCTGGTTGGGCTCATCGGCGAAAAATCAATGGAGGGCGCACCGGCTTTTTGGTTAAAAATGTTCATCGGGCTCTCCGGGGTGCTTATCGCTGTGCTGGAAGGCTTCAATTCGCTGCTCAAAAATCAGGATTTGTACGTCGAATACCGCGCCACAGCCGAACAACTCCGGCAGGAATTTTCCTATTTCCTGGGGCAGGCCGGCGACTACAGCGATGGTGGCGATGCCGCGTACAGCAAACTGGTGGCCAAAGCAGAAACCATCCTGGCTTCTCAAAACAACCGCTGGACCGAAGCCGCCCGCCAAAACGAACGCGCGGCCATGTCGGAGAACATCGAAGCGTTTGTGCAGGAATATTTGCGCAAAAAGGGCTTCCAGATGCCGGCAAACACGGAAGAACAGCCACCTGCATCCGAAGACTCCAGTGCCGATTCGGCCAATAGCGATGCGCCACCGGCTCCAGAGCCGCCCAAAGTCTAGCGCGTAACCCAACATGAAATTGATCCTGATCATCGGCGCCGGTAGTTTTATCGGCGGTGTCGCCCGCTACCTGCTGGGACAATGGGTGCAGGCCAAGGCTGCCACAGCGTTTCCCTACGGCACACTCGCCGTCAACGTCCTCGGCTGCCTGGCTATTGGCCTCGTATTGGGCTGGAGCGTGCGCCACAGCCCGCCCGTCGAATGGCGCTTTTTTCTGGCTACCGGTTTTTGCGGAGGCTTCACCACCTTTTCCACGTTTTCCAACGAAACCCTGGCCTTGCTGCGCGAAGGACAAACAGCGGCAGCCTCTGCTTATGTGGTAGCCAGCCTGGCACTCGGCCTGCTGGCTACCTGGGTGGGCATTTCCGTATTCCGGCTGTTTTAACCGGCTGGCAGGGCTCGTTATTCGATCACTTTAAATACCAGATCCCCCAGCAGGCGGGCTGCAGCGTCGCCGGGGCATTGTGTTTTTACATCGAGTACATACACCGAGCCACCGGGCTGCACCTGCTCCAGCCGCTGGAGTTGTTCTTTGGAAAGCGTTTGGCCTTGCACCGGAAACGACACAATACCCGAGTCTTTGGTAAACTGGCACGCCACCGAGAATTGGGTGATTTGGCAGGAGGCATCAAAATCAAAATTGGTCATTCTGGCTTTTAACTCCTGGCTGAATACCTCGGTAAGTCTGGCTTTGTGAATAATGTTGCCGTAATGACCGTCAAAAGCGGGTTGCGGGTAGGGGATACGTTTGACCCGAAACGTTTTTACACCCAGTTGTTTTTCCTGGCCCTGATCTTGTACAAAGATCTGAATATCCACCTTGCCCGGCTGACTCACTTGCACAGCGTACTTGCAGTTGCCCTGCTCTACTAGTTTTCCGGTACCAGCCAATCGGACAGATACGGCACGGCAGTCGTAGCCCGGTACGACTACCGTGATTGGGTTGTCGACGCCGATATAAAAAATATTCATTTTGTTTAACTCAACGGCCACCATGGAGGGCGAAAGCGTGTCCGGCTCCGGCGCAGGATCGGGGGTGGGCGCTGGTTCGGCTTCCGGAATTTCGGCGTTGGCAGGGGCTTCAACCGGGCTCAGCGGGGCTATGGCCGCCGTTTTGGAGGGCATAGACAGGGCCAGGGGGACAGAGACCTGTGGTGTTTGTGCCGAAACGGCGTTCCAGTACCAACCTGTGCCCAGAGTCAGTAGTAAAAAGAGCAGGGGAAACCAGCGGGCTGGCCCGCCAACAGGCTGTGGCCGGCCTACGATGCGCAGAATGCGCTGGGCGAAGGTGCTTTTTCCGGAAATATTCATGGCAAATGCATTTTGATGGTGAACAAAAGAAAGTTGGAGTTCAGTCAGGGTTTGGGCATAAAAAATACGATTGGGTTGGTGTTGCAGGACGATGTCGTCGCAGGCAAATTCTCGGTGTCGGCGGGCCTCCCGGGTCAGCCACCAAAACAGGGGATGATAAAAAAAGCAAAGTTCCAGGGTCATCTGAATGAGGTTGACCAAATAGTCGGCGCGGCGGATATGCGCCAGCTCGTGGAGCAACAACAGTTCCACGCGTTCGGGCGGCAATTGCAACAACAAACCGGCCGGAAACAACACCACGGGTTTCCAAAAACCCAGGGTCAGCGGCTCGGCCACCCGGCTCGATTCCAGCCACCGGACGGGTTTCCGAATGCCCAGGCGCGTGGCCCAGTCGGTACAGCGGGCCTGCCAATCGGCCGGCACGGGCCGGACACCATGCTTGCGCAGGCGCTTCGACAGCTGGTACCCACCCAGCAGCCGCAGACCGAGAACCAGGACAGCCAGGCACCAGAGCCAACCGACCAGCCCAGCCCAGGCTTCGTATGCCAGCGGGATACGAGCATACCAGGGTGTAACTTCCTGTGGCCAGGCCAGGCTGCCGTCAGAAAGCACCGGCTGCAGGGCAGGAAGCAATGCCGCCGGCACCGGTGCAAGGGGCACTGCCTGGGCCATTTGGCTCCAGGTAACAACAAAGGTGTAGGCTGCCCAAACAGCGGCCCCTGCCATGCTGGCCAGGGCGGCCAGGTACAGCAGTTGGCTGCGGCCAGCCCACCAAAACGCCAGCAGGCGGTACAGCAGGTACAGGACGGTGATTTGCCAGAGCGAGTGGGCAATCATCCAGCCGGCGGCTACCGGCAGATGTTGCCAGAACGTGGACGTTTCCATGGGTCAGATTTGTTTGTCGAGCCAGTCTTTGATGGCCTGTAATTCGGCAGCCGATACCTTGTCGTTGCCCAGGGCATGCATCATCATGTCGAGCGCCGAGCCGCCGAAAGCCGTTTGCAGGACCTTGTCCATCAATTGTTGTTTCACATCGGTAGCCCTTACAGTGCTGGTGTAGAGGTGCGTGCCAGCGCTCACCTGCTTGTCCAGCACCCCTTTTTCAGTCAGGCGTTGGATTTGTTTCAGCACAGTGGTGTAGCCGATGTCCCGGGTTTCGGCAATACGGGCGTGCACGTCGCGCACGGAAACGGGCTCCAATGCCCAGATAATATTCAGGATTTCGAGTTCCGCTTCGCTGGGTTGGTAAACTTTAGTCGCCATATCAGGTATTTGACAGCAAATATCTACGACATGTGTCGTAGTTGCAAATTTATTTACGACAAATGTCGTAGCGGAAAAGATTTTAACTTTTCAGCCACCTTTCTAAACTGCTTAACACCTGCTCATGACTCCTATCGCTCAAAATTTTGCGGCATTTCTCCGCTCTCTTCAATTTCTGTTTGGCGCCTTGCTGGTCGGGCAACTGGCCATTTTACTGGTTTTCAAGTTGGTTTTACCAAAATTTGAGGACGTTCCGCCAACGAGCGATTGGACGTATCCAGTGCTGCTGCTGGCACTGCTGATGTGGGCCGGCGCTTTTGTGCTCGGCCGCCAGCGCATCCGGGCTGCCCGAGACCACAGCAGCCTGCCCGAAAAACTGGCCGCCTGCCGGACTGCTTATATCCTCCGCTGGGGCCTTACCGAAGGCGGAGTACTCCTGGCAGCCGTATCCTATTTTTTATTCCGGGACGATTGGCACCTGGCTATTGCGGGCATCGGGTTGTTGTTGTTTGCCACGACCGCGCCCTACCACCGCCGGCTCGTGGAGGACCTGGATCTGAGCAGCACCGAGCAAGCCTTGCTGGACGATCCCGCCTACATTGCCTTCGAAGGCCAGTAAGGACCAACTGCTTTCGTCCAAAAAAATCAGGACTTAGACGAGCATCCGGGGGAGATTCCAACCGGGGGCCGAATCTTGGGTCACTATTGCCTAAACAACACCTCCAAGTATGACAAAACAACTCTTCCTGTACCTCGCGCTCAGCCTCGTGTTGAGCCCTGTTGTTGCTCAAAAAAACACCGACCCCCGCCTCAAAGGCCTGGATGCTGAAATCAACAAAGCATTGGCCGACTGGCATGCCGCCGGCTGCGGCGTGGCAGTGGTAGAAAAAAACAAAGTCATATTTGCCAGTGGCTTCGGCTATCGCGACTACGAGGCCAAAATACCGGCCACGGCCAACACACTGTTTCAAATCGGGTCGAGTACCAAGGCCTTTACCACCGCCTTACTAGGGCAGTTGGAAGCCGAAGGCAAACTTGATTTCGACGAAAAGGTAAGCGCTTACCTGCCCGATTTGGTTTTGTTCAACGATGAACTGAACACCCAACTGACGGTGCGCGACCTTACCTGCCACCGCAGCGGCCTGCCCCGGCACGACCTGGCCTGGTACCTCAACCCCAGCACCCGCGACAGTTTTGCCTACCGGATGCGCTATTTCGAGCCTTCGGCCGGCTTGCGCGAGCGCTGGCAGTACAACAACTACGGCTTCATGCTGCAAGGCCTGATTGCCGAACGGCTCAGCGGCAAGTCCTGGGAAGACAATGTTCGCGAACGGCTGTTCCAGCCGCTGGGCATGAAAACCGCCATGTTTGCCCCCTGGAGCGCCCCCAAAGGCGCCGACGTAGCCAAAGGGTATTTTGAAAAAAACGGCGCGATCCGGCCGATGGAGTACTACCGCATCGAGGGCATGGGCCCAGCCGGCAGTATTTGCGCCAACGCCTCCGAGATGAGCAACTGGCTGCTCGCGTGGATCAACGGCGGGAAACTGGAAGGCAAGGAAGTGCTGCCGGCTTCCTACGTCGGGCAGGCGACTTCCGCCCAAATGACGATGGGCGGCGGCGCGCCCTCGCCTGAAAACACCAATATTTATTTCAGCAGCTACGGCATGGGCTGGATGCTCTCCTCCTACTACGGCCACTACCGGGTAGAGCACGGCGGCAACATCAACGGTTTTTCCACCACGGTTTGTTATTTCCCGAGCGACAGCATTGGCGTGGTGGTCATGGTCAACCAGAATGGCTCTCAGGTGCCCAGTGTGATTCGCAACCTGATCGTGGACCGCCTGCTCAAATTGCCGTACAAAGATTGGAACGCCTACCTCAGCGAACGTGCCGCCAAGCAAAAAACCGCAGCAGAAGGTGTGGAAAAACAGGAAGACCTGGCGCGCAAAAAAGGCACCCACACCTCGCACCCGCTGAGTGATTTTGCCGGCACCTACCACCACCCCGGCTATGGCAAGCTGGTGCTCAGCCTGCGCAACGATTCGCTGTTTGCCCGCACCCCGTATGTGAATTTTTACCTGCAACACTACCACTACGATATTTTCAAACCCATTTCCATGCTGGAAGGCCTGGACCTGGAAGAAGACAGCCCGATCCGGCTCCAGTTTACGACCGACCTGAAAGGCGACGTCACCCAACTCCACGCTATAGGCCTGGAGCCCTCCGTCGATGAAATCCTGTTTGTCAAAAAAGCCACCGCTGTTGCCGTGGGCAAAAACGAGCTGGAGAAATACTGCGCCGAGTACGAGCTAGCGGGCATGGTTTGTAAAATTTACCTGCGGCCCGACAACACCCTGATGGTTTTCGTGCCCGGCCAGCCCGACTACGAGACCATCCCGGTCGGCAACCACGAGTTCAACCTCAAGGCCATCGACGGCTACAGCGTGCGTTTCGAAATGGATGCTGCCGGCGCGGCCACTGCCGTAAATTTTATTCAACCCAACGGCACGTTTAAGGCCGTTCGAAAAAAATAGCACCGGCGTTTCCCAAGATGCAACACCTCAATATCGAGTTCAAAGCCCGTACCACCCGCCAGGCCGACATCCGGTCCTGGCTGGTGGCGCAGGGCGCCGATTTTCGCGGCACCGACCTGCAAACCGACACCTATTTCCAGTTGGCGCCCGGCCAGGGCCGCCTGAAACTCCGGCAGGGCAGTATCGAAAACCTCCTATTGAAATTGAATCTTTGAACTTTAGCCCGCTGTTTTTTGCATTTTTCCTACCTTTGCGCCCGCAAATGGCTCGTATCCTCGCTATCGATTTTGGGTTGAAACGCACCGGTATTGCCGTCACGGACCCGCTCAAGATTATTGCCAGCGGCCTGACGACGGTTCCGACGGCCGAAACCCTTGACTTTCTGAAACGCTATTGTTTGGAAGAGGAGGTGGAGTGTTTTGTCGTGGGCCTGCCCTTGCACCCCGATGGCAACCCCGCTCAGATCGCTCCCCAAGCCGATGCCTTTGCCGCGCAGTTGCGCAAACTTTTTCCGGAAAAACCCGTTGTGCGGCAAGACGAGCGGTACACTTCCAACGACGCCACGCGTATTATCCTGGCCAGCGGCGTGAAAAAACAAAAACGCCGCGACAAGGCATTGGTGGATAAAGTGGCGGCGGCCCTCATTTTAGAACAGTACATGCAAACGAACCATTGGTAAACCCCCAACCTTCCACATCATAAAAATCCACTGGAATTAATGATTCTGCCAATTTATGCATACGGCCAACCGGTTTTGAAAAAGGTGGCTGCCCACATCGGGCCTGAATTTGAGGGACTGGAACAACTCATTGCCGACATGTGGGAGACCATGTACCATGCCGACGGTGTGGGCCTGGCGGCGCCCCAAATCGGTGCGTCGATCCGCTTGTTCGTCATCGATACGGAACAACTGGATAAGGACGAAAAAGATAAAAAAGACAAAGAGCCCGGTTTCAAAAAGGTGTTTATCAACGCCGAGATGCTCGACGAAACCGGCGAAACCTGGACCTACGAAGAGGGCTGCCTTAGTATCCCACGGATCCGCGGCGACGTTGAGCGCCCGCCCGTCATCCGGCTGCGCTACCTCGACGAGCAATTCCAGCCGCACGAAGAAAGTTTTAGCGGTATCAATGCCCGGGTGATCCAGCACGAATACGACCATATCCAAGGCGTCTTGTTCACCGAACGCCTCAAGCCGCTTAAAAAACGACTGATCCAACGCAAGCTGGAAGATATCCGGCAGGGTAAAATCAGCATGGACTACAAACTCCGGTTTTACAGCGGCCGGTAAGTCGATCCTGCCCGGCATCAGATCTCGGACAAGGCCTAGCAAGTGGGGTGGTTTTTCATACGAAAAACCACCCCACTTGCTTTTTCGGGCTTTTTCAGCAGCCCTTTTTTCAGGCCCTGTCGGGAAAATTTTATTTCAACAAAAGCATACGCACTGGCTTTTTCCCGGAACCATTTTCCGGTCTGCAACGTTTGGCTGCCGGCTGGCGTCTTTTATTTGGTCAAACGGTTCGTTGATCCTGTTCGTTGAAATTTAATTTGCATTCGTCGAAAAACATTAAAAACAACGGAAACGATTGAAGTAAAAATCGTTTCCATTGTTACCTTTGCAGCATGTTTACAGAACAGCAGGCAAAATGGCTAAAACGGGTGGAAGACCTGTTTATGCGCTATGGAATCAAGAGCATCACCATGGATGATGTGGCCCGTGAACTGGGCATTTCCAAAAAGACCTTGTATCAGTTTGTCGACAGCAAAGACGACCTGGTCAACCGGATGCTGGAACGCCACATCGAGGAGGAAAAGGAGCAATGCGGTCAGTTGAACCGGAAAGCCGCCAACGCGGTGGAGGAAATGTTTTTGGTGATTGAAACCAACAACCAGCAACTGGCGCAGATGAAAGCCAACATTGTGTACGACCTGCAGAAATACCACCGGGATGCCTGGGAAAAGATACAGGCTTTCCAACAGGGCTTTCTGTACAAAATCGTGTGCGACAACCTCGAGCGCGGTGTTCGGGAGGGCGTATACCGCTCAGATTTTGATGTGGATATCGTGGCCCGCCTGCACATCGCCCAGTCGTTCCAGTTGTTCGACGAAGATATTTTCCCTCAAAACGCCTATTCTAAAGAACGCCTGTTTCGCGAATTCCTGATGCACTACCTCTACGGCATCGTTTCGGAAAAAGGGCTACAGTTACTGAAAGCAAAACTATTCTGATATGCACCGTATTCTATTGCAAACACTATCGACACTGAGCATTTTGTGGTTGATATCCAGTGGCCGGGTTGATGGGCAAACACCTATGAGCCTGTCCGATTGTATTCAATATGCCGTCGACAACAACCCGCAAATCCGGGTGGCCCAACTTCAGGTGGCCGACGCCGATTGGCAAATCAAGGAGAACAAGGCGATCGGGTACCCGCAGTTGTCGGGCAGCATTGGTTACCAGTATTTTATCCAGCGCCCCGGCATTCCGGCCAGCGCCCTGTGTTTCCCTGGCGCCGGCGACGAAAAGATCGCCTTCAACGCCTACCACAGCCTGACGCCCAGTCTCGCCTGGAACCAACTGCTCTTCAGCAACAGCTACCTCGTGGGGCTGAAAGCGGCCCGCTACTACCGCGAATACGTCCAGCAACAACTGGCCGTCGCCCAGCAAACGCTGCGCAACCAGGTCGTCGATAGCTACCTGCCCGCCCTGCTCATCGCCGACAACCTGGGCATCCTGGACAAAAACATCAGCAACCTCGAAAAACTGCTCTCCGAAACCAAAGCCACCACGCAAGCCGGTTTTATGGAGCAACTCGACGTTGACCGCCTCGACCTGTCCCTGTCCAGCCTGCGCGCCGAACGCGACAACCTGGCGCGCCAACGCGAAATCGTGGTCAATGCCCTGAAATTCACCATGGGCATGCCGGTCAAACAAGACCTCGTTCTGGCTGATGACGTGCAAAAACTAATGACCCAATTCGCCAGCGTTGACCTGACCTCCGACGTGAATTTTTCCAACCGCCCCGAGTACCTCCAACTACTCAAAGGCCGCGAACTCAGCGCCATTCAGGTCGAACTCACCAACAAACCCTGGATGCCTACCGTGGCGGCTTTTGTGCAATACCAGCCGGGTTTTCAAGGCGGTTTTGGCAACGACACCAAGTGGTTTTTCATCCCCTCGGCGATAGCCGGCCTCTCGGTCAACGTTCCCATTTGGGACGGCGGGGGTACCAAAGCCAAACGCGAGCGCGCCATCATCGGGGTGCAAAACATCGATGCGCAAAAACAACTGCTCGAAAACGCCATTACCCTCGAAGTGGAAAATGCCCGGAAACAATACCTGAACGCCAGCGAACGGGTCAAAAGCCAGCAAAAAAACCTCGACCTGGCCCAGCGCATCCACCAAACCACCCAAACGAAGTACAAAGCCGGCGTAGGCTCCAGTTTTGAACTCGTATCCACCGAACAACAACTTTACACCGCCCAACAAGGCCTTATGCAGGCGCAGTACGACTTGCTCGCTGCCCGCGTAGCCCTCAAAAAAGCCCTGGGCCTCAACTAATTTCCATTTTAAAAAACATCATCGGATGAAACATACCACCCTCATTCAATTGTCCTTCCTGTCCCTGGTTCTTGCCCTTGCCGCCTGCGGAGGCGCCTCTAAACAAGACCCCGCAGCCCAATTGGCCGAACTCAAAAGCCAAAAATCAAAACTCGAGGCCGATATCGCCAAACTGGAAAAAGAAGTGGGCGCCGCCACCGGTACCCCGCAACGCATCCGCACCGTCGGCCTGGAAGAAGTGAAAACACAATCGTTCCGCCATTTTATCGACCTGCAAGGCCGCGTAGACGCTGAAGACAACGTACCCGTGACCGCCAAAATGCCCGGCATGCTGACCCGCGTGCTGGTCAAAAATGGCGACACCGTGAAAAAAGGCCAGTTGATCGCCCAGATCGACGACGACCTGATGCTCAAAGGCCTGGCCGAACTCGA
>JADLDL010000309.1 GCA_020846655.1 Saprospiraceae bacterium
CATGAATAAGAAATATCTCTTTTCGCTGACGCTCGTGCTCTTCCTGGGTTCGTGCGGCAAAGAGTTTTTGGAAATTGAGCCGCAGGACCGCCTGACGATCGACAACTTCTATCGCACCGAAACCGAAATCAAGGCCGCCACAGCGTCGCTCTATGGCTTCCCCTGGTTCGATTTCAACGATAAATTTTTCTGGCTCGTTGGCGACTGCATGTCGGGCAACCTCTATTACACCTACGACCAGGAAGGCCAGTTCTTTTTCTTCTCGTTTACCGAAGGCAACGCACACCTCTCGGCGGGCTGGAAAGGCTTGTTCCGCGTCGTTTCTTACGCCAACTCGATCATCAACGACATGCCCCGCGCCGCTGCCGGCAAGGTGCCCCAGGAGGTGATCGACCGCGCTTTGGGCGAAGCCCGGTTCATTCGCGGCATGGCCTATTTTTTCCTCGCAGAATACTGGGGTGAAGTGCCGATTGTGGAAAATTCGACCGAATTGGTGGCCAGCAACAACCTGTTTTTGCCGAAAAACACCAAGTCCAGCCTCTACGAGTTTTCGCGCCGCGACCTGGCTTTTGCCGCCGAACACCTGCCCGGCTCCGATACCCCGGGCCGACTGACCGCCTGGACCGCCAAAGGGATGCTGGCCAAATTGCACCTCACCATGGCCCAAAACCTGGGCGACGGCCAATCGGCTGCCAATTTTGACAAAGCCAAGTCCTATGCCGCCGACGTGATCGACAACAGCGGCCTCTCGCTGATGGCGAACTACGCCGATTTGTTTAAAATTGACAACAACAACAACAGCGAATCGCTTTTTGCCCTCCAATGGATGGAAGGCGCCTACGCGTTTGGCAACAGCCGGCAAGCCAACTGGGCCCGCAGCAGCCAACTTACCGGCAACAGCGAGTGCTGGGGCGGTGGCAAATGCGCTTCCTACGACTTTGTGCAGGATGTGGAAGCCGGCGACCGGCGCCAGGCCGCTGTGTACATGGCCTCCGGCGACCATTACCCGGAAATCCAGAAAGCGACCGGCGGCTACACCTACAAGATTGTGAACCGCGATCCGAGCGACCCGAACGTCACGCTCGAAGGCGCGGCACCCGTGCTGAACAACCTGAAGAAGTACATCGTGGGTAGCGCCGACGATACCGGTGGGAAAGTGTCCACCGGCCAGGCCACGGCCATGAACCAGTACATTCTGCGCTTGTCGGACGTGTACCTGATCTATGCTGAAGCCGCTGCGGGCGCTGCCGGCAGCACCACCGACGCCAAAGCCCTGGGCTATTTCAACGCCATCCGCCAACGGGCCGGCTTGCCGACCAAAACGGAAGTGAGTTTCCTCGATATCCTGAAAGAACGCCGCGTCGAGTTTGGCATGGAAAGCCAGTTTTGGTTCGATATCAAGCGCTACTACTACCGAGACCCGGCCGCCGCACTGGCCTACCTCAACGGCCAGGAACGCGAATACACCTTTGCGCGCATCAATACCCCCAATGCCCCCGACGAAAATACGGCGGCCGGGTACGAATTGATCCCGCCAGCCAGCCCGATCACCATCAGCGCCGGCCAGATGAACCTCCCGATCCCGGCCGCCGAAGTGGTCTCCAATGCCAAACTGGCGCCCTCTGCACCGGCCGAAGACTATATTTTCCAGTAATCACCCAACCATTCGAACAATATGAAATCGATATTGAAATATAAAACATTGCTGGTCGTGGCTACGCTGCTGATCGGCATCCTGTCCTGCAAAAAGGAAGAGACCGCGCCCAACAACGGCAACCCGGTGGTGCACTATATCCGCTCCACCGACCCGGCGCTGTCCGACTCGCTGCTGGTCGGCAGTTTCATGGGTAGCCTGATCGCCATCGTCGGCGACAACCTGGCCAACACCCGCGAACTGTGGTTCAACGACCAGAAAGCCACCCTGAACCCCACCTACATCACCAGCAAATCTATCCTGGTCAACGTACCGAGCACCGTACCCACGGCAGTCACCGACAAAATGCGTTTTGTATTTGCCGACGGCTCCGAACTGCTCTACGACTTCAAGGTGAACGTGCCGGCGCCCCTGCTCACCGGCACCAAATGCGAATACGTGCCCGATGGCGGCACCATGATCCTGGACGGCGATTTCTTTTTCGAGCCGATCAAGGTGACCTTCGCCGACGAGCTGGAAGCCTCGGTGGTGTCGATCAGCAAAACCCGGCTGGAAGTGACCGTGCCCAGCGGCGCCAGCCCGGGCGCCATCACGGTGCAGACCAATTTTGGTAAGGTCAAATCAAAATTCCTGTTCCGCGACGACCGGAACATCCTGCTTGACTACGACACGAAAATTCACGAAACCTGGACGGCCGCCATCGCCAATGCCGCTTCGAATCCCGATCCGGCGCCGGTATCCAACAACTACGCCTTTTTCAAAAGTGCCTCCGACGGCGCCTGGCAGTGGGCCAACGAACTGACGATGCAATACTGGGCGCCCCGCGGCCGGGGCAACGTGCCGGTAGCCAACGGCTCCATCGACGACCTGGTGTTTAAGTTTGAGTGCAACGTGCCGATCGAGTGGAAAGACGTGCGTATGGAAATTTTCTTCGGCCCCTATGCCGAAGACCACGGCCGCGATGCCCCCGGCACCGTATTTGCCCGCTGGAAACCCTGGAAAGCCGGTCCGTTCAAAACCGACGGCTGGATCACGGTGACCATTCCGCTGTCCGAGTTCAAATACGGCAAAGACGATTCTGACACCGACGAGGTCGGTACCCGCAAAATCGACAACCTCACCAACCTCACCAACGTAGTGATGATGCTTTTTGGCCCGGCCGATGCTCCCAATCCGGTCCATGTGTGCGTCGACAACCTGCGTATCGTTCCTAAATAAATTAAACAGCAACCACCATGTACAATACATTCAAAATAAAACTGCTCCTGCTGACTGGCTTGCTGGTGATGGGCATTGTGATCAACGCTTGTAAAAAAGAAGAGGACCCCGATACCGACGCCATCCAACTCTTCAGTTTCGGCCCATCGCCGGTGCTGCGCGGCGGCGACCTGAAGTTTATCGGTACCAACCTCGACAAAGTGACGGCCGTGGTGTTGTCCAACAACGTGCAGGTCACGACCTTCAAATCCAAGGCGGCCGACCAGTTGGTCATCGTGGTGCCGGAAGAAACCGTGAATGGCGCCGTTGTGCTGAAAACGCCCCAGGGCGACATCACGACCAAAACCATCCTGACCATTTCGGAGCCGATTGCCATCACCTCGTTTAGCCCGGCCAAACTGCGTCCAGGGGAGGTGCTGACCATCAACGGCACCTACCTGAACCTGATCAAGGAAGTTATTTTTAGCAATAAAAAATCGGTACTGGACTCAGCCTTTGTCAGCAAAACACAAACAAAACTCGAAGTAAAAGTGCCAGCCGACGCCCAAACCGGGCTCGTGGTACTGTCCAACGGCCTGGCCGACCCGATCCTCGTGGAATCGGCCACGGCCCTGGAAGTAACGCTGCCGGCCGTCTCCAAACTGACGCCCAACCCGGTCAAAGCCGGGCAGGCGCTCACTATCGAAGGCACGGACCTCGACCTGACCAAAGAAATCATTTTTGGCGGCGGCGTTCGGGTATCCAGTTTTGTGAGCGTGGAGCCGGGCAAGTTGGTTGCCAACGTGCCCGCCAACGCCAAAGACGGCGCCATCAAACTGGTGGCCGCTTCGCTGGTGGAAGTGGAATCGACGGAGGCTCTCGGCCTCGTGGTGCCGACCATCGCCAGTGTGAGCCCCAACCCGGCGAAAAACGGGACCGACATCACCGTCACCGGCACCGACCTGGACCTCGTCACCAAAGCCACTTTTGGCGGCGGTAAAGACGGCGCCCTGAAAGGCGGCACGGCCACTGAAATCACCATCACCGTGCCGATCGACGCCACCGACGGCAGCATTACCTTCAGCACGGCAGCCGGCAAAACGGTATCGAGCGCCAGTGCCCTCGCGATGGTTAAGCCGGCGATTTCGGGCATTGCGCCGTTGGATGTGCAGTTCACGAAGCAAATCACGATCAGCGGCACCGACCTCGACCTGGTGACCCGGGTCAAATTCACGGGCGGCACCGAGGCCCTGGCCGGCGTCGTATCGGCCACCGAAGTCACCGCCACGGTGCCCGTTGGCACCCAGTCGGGCGCCATCACGCTGGTGACGACCAATGGCTCGGAAATTGCTTCCTCGCAGGCGATCAACATCCTGGCTTCCACCTCGGCTACGGTGACGAGCATGCCCAACATGGCCAAGCCCGGCCAGATGATCGACATCGTGGGCGAAAACCTGGATGAAGTAACCGAATTGATTTTCCCGGGCGATGTGTCGGCGACCATGTTTGGTCAAAAATCCGCCACCCTGATTCAGGTGGTGATCCCGATGAACGTGCAAACGGGCGTAGGTAAAATCAAAATGATCACCGTAAACGGCGAAACCATTGAAACCCCGGAAATCAACATCCAGGGCGTAGATCCGGTGGCCGACCCGACGCTGGTGTTTTTCAATTTTGACGATCTCGGCCTCTGGTGGGGCGATACCGGCGGCCCTGAAAACGACCCCAGTTACTCGCTCGACGGCACCAACTACTACCGCGTCAACAAAGACTGCAACGGCTGGACGGGCTTCTTCTGGCGCAACGGCCAGAATAATTTCCCTGGCCCAACCATTGGTACCAACGTGGCCAATTATGTCCTGAAATTCGACGTCAACGTGCTGGAGCCCATCACCGGCGGCGAATTCGCCTGGCGCCTGAAAGGCTCCTCGGGCGATTTCTGGTACCGCTGGAAGCCCTGGGAAGCCAGCGGCTCGTACAAAACCGACGGCTGGATCACGATCAGTGTGCCGGTGACGGAGTTCAACGACGGCACCAAGGCGATTAGCGATTTGTCCACCATCACCGAAGACTTCGGGGTGGCCTTTAATTCCGGCGCTTCGCACGTCAACGCCTGCATCGACAATGTTCGGTTTGAGTTGAAATAAACGGTTTGTAGTAATTAGAATTATAAAGTGGGACGCCGCGCGCGATGCGTGGCGTCTTTTTTTTGGCGCCTTCGGGAATAATTTGGAGTGCCCGGCTGCCTCCAAAAAACCAAATCGGCACGCCCACTCGTATGTTGGAAAAATTACAAAATTATGAAGCCAACATTGAGAAACACCTTGTACGGAGCACTCGTGCTCTTTTGCCTGCTGGCCGCCGGTTTTATTTTCCTGAATGGAAAAAGCAAAACGCCGTTTTATGAACTGAAAGAACGGACCGGGGCCCTGGCTGCCGCGCCGGAGTGGGCCGCCACCAAAGCCCGGGTCACCAAACTGATGGCCGATTTGAATGCCAAACCCGGCGATGCCAAACTGACGCTCCAGTTGTCCAAAGAATTTATGCAGGAAGGCCGCGCCACGGGCGATTTTTCCTACTACAACAAAGCCGCCCTCGACCTGATCGACGGTGTTTTGGCGAAAGACGCCAAAAATTTCGAAGCCATTTGCCTCAAAGCGATGGTGTACCTTTCGCAACACCGCTTTGCCGAAGGCAAAGAAATCGCCCTCGCGGGCTTGCAACTCAACCCCTACAACGCTTTTATTTACGGCCTGCTGGTAGACGCCAACGTAGAACTGGGCAACTACGCCGAAGCCGTGCAGATGTGCGACAAAATGGTGGGCGTACGCCCTGATATCCGCTCGTATTCCCGGGTGTCGTACCTGCGCGAAATCCACGGCGATACGCCGGGCGCCATCGAAGCCATAAAATTGGCGGTCGCCGCCGGGTATCCGGGCTACGAAGACACGGAATGGGCCCGTATGGTACTGGCGCACCTGTACGAAGACACCGGCGCCCCCGAGCTGGCCGAACTGCAATACAAAACGGCCCTGCAGGAACGCCCCGACTATCCCTTTGCACTGGCCGGACTGGCCCGCATCGCCCGTTTCAAAAAAGATTATCCCACGGCCATCCGCCACCTGGAGCGCGCCAAAGACATCATGAGCGACGCGTCTTTTTTTGAAGAACTCGCCGAGGTGTACCGCCTGAACCAGGAAAGCGACAAAGCCGACGAATGTACCCGTGTGACGCTCAACGCCCTGCTGGCCGACCACCTGACTGCCAGCAAAGACAAAAACATGGGCCATTTTTCCGACATGGAACTGGCAACACTCTACCTGAAAACCAATGAGTTGGACAAAGCGCTCGAACACGCGCGCATCGAACAGCAGCGCCGCCCCGAGAACATCGATGCCTGCGAAACGCTGGCCTGGGTGCTCTACCGCCAGGGCAAAGCGACGGAGGCCCTGCCCCTGATCCGCACGGCCTTGCGCACTCAGTCGCAAAAGCCGGAACGCCTGGTACGCGCCGGCCTCATTCAGGTGGCTGCTGG
Source organism: Saprospiraceae bacterium (assembly GCA_020846655.1). Taxonomy (GTDB): domain Bacteria; phylum Bacteroidota; class Bacteroidia; order Chitinophagales; family Saprospiraceae; genus M3007. The sequence goes on from JADLDL010000309.1 coordinate 6,387, forward strand.
CCAGCCCGCCGAAGGCCAGGCCCTGATCCAACAAGGCCTTCGCCTGAAACCGTACCTCGACGAAGCCCTGGCCGCCGAAGCCTACAGCAAAATCAAAGGCTAATCACCCTCTTACCCGTCATTTGTCATGCAAACGATACCCTACCAACGGCTTTTGCCGGCCTTGCTGCTGGCTTGCCTCTTGCCGGCCGCTGCGCAGGCCCACACGATCAACTACGAATTGGCCAAATTGTCGCAGGGCAATGTGGGTTGGACCTACCTGAAACTCGGGTTCACCCACATTCTTCCGCTGGGGCTCGACCATATTCTGTTTGTGCTGAGTATTTTTTTCCTGAGCCCGCGGCTGTCGACGGTGATTGGGCAGGCCACAGCCTTCACGGTGGCGCATTCCATCACCCTGGGCCTGGCCATGTATGGGTACATCACCCCTTTGCCGGCCGTTATTGAGCCGATTATTGCCTTGTCTATTTTTTTTGTGGCGGTGGAAAACATGTTGGTTCGCGAACTGAAACCGGGCCGCATCGCCATTGTGTTTCTGTTCGGGCTGGTCCACGGCATGGGCTTTGCCGGCGTGCTCACCGAACTGGGTTTGCCGCCCTCGGACTACCTGGTGTCGCTGCTGAGTTTTAACATCGGGGTAGAACTGGGCCAGTTGGCGATTATTCTGGGGGCCTGGTGGCTGGTGGGGCACTGGTTTTCGGCCAAAGCCTGGTACCGGCAGCGGGTGGTACACCCGGTGTCGGCACTGATTGCGCTGGTGGCCTTGTATTGGACTATTGAGCGGACGTTTTTGTAGCAGGAAAGAAGAGCGTGACGGATATGCTCGTTGGATGCGTTGTGCAGGTCAAGTGAAAATCCCCAATGTCATTCATCAAAAATCAAGAACTCACCATATACCCATCCTATTTTCCCTTTTTGCGTCTCTATTTTAACCCAGGGCCAAGCGCCATTTGATTTTCCGTTTGGCAATGCTACTGGTTGAGTTTTTTCAAAATATTTCAAGGTGTCTCCCCGTTTGATAGTACCTAATTTTTTTCCTACCAAACTTGGTTTGTCTCTAATAAAAGCACTTTTTCCTCCCATTGTACATATGTTTTTTGGATGTGTTGAAAGTTTAGAAGGGAGGATTGTTCTTCCTATTTGTGGTGTTGGATTGTTTTTTGGCTGAAATACGTAAGCAATAACCCCAATCCGGATATTACAAGATGATGTAGCCACATTGAGAACATCGCAGCGCTCAAGACAAATAGAAAGTTCTGTTGGCACACTGCTTTCCTTTTCAATCGGCCATTCGTGCGTCTGCCGACTTTTACAGTCGCGATTCTCAAATGAAAAGTCTTCAAGTTTTTGTTGTTTTCCAAAACTAATTGTATTCATCCTATACCAAGCCTCAGCATTGGCTGGCGTAGTTAAATAGTATTTTACAGATTGATTGCCGGTTTCACTTTTGCTTTCACTTTTTGTATGAAATTTTGTTAAAATATTTTCTGCTAATTCAATTAATTGCCCTGTAGGAGTTAGTTGGCTAACTTTGTTGGCGAACTCTAAAAAGTCACTAGACATTTCTGAGGTTGTTTCATAATGAATAATTAACTTATAGGTTTTGGGTGGTATAGTAAATTTTTCTCTGTATTTGAAGTTTGCAAAAGGGATTATACTGGTTGAATTTCTGTAATCAATTATAGATTTTATTTCGGTATTTTGAATTTTGTCTTTCTCCTTTAGCCTGTTCAATAGTTTTTCTTGTTTTGCATAGTCCATAGAATTTTTGCCATCATTGTCAAAAATATCAACCCTTGCGTCATATTTTAACAAGGTGTCGATTACCCTGGCTTGGTTGTTCAAGATCGCATAAATTAAAGCAGTTTTGCCGCTTTTGTCTTGTTTGTCAAGTATATCCGGACTGTGTAGAATCAGTATTGATGCACAATCCGCCCTCTCAACTAACATTAAGGGTGTTTTTTTATCGACTGAATCTGTAATATCTATTGAAGCTCCAGCGCTTAACAATATTTTCAAAATAATGGGGTCGTGACAACGAAAAACTGGAGTAAAACCTAGTGTATCCGGGATATTCAGGTTGAAACCGGATCTAATTAGTGCTTCAACTAGGTTTCTGTTGCCAGTTTTTAGGGCAACATGAAAAGCATGTTCGCCAGATTTATTTAATGCGTTTTTTTGTGCCCCATCTTCAATGGCTTCTTGAACTTCTTCAATATCGACATTTTTTATGGCCTCAAACATTTTAATAGTTGGGTCATTTTTTTGACAGCACATCAACCATGATGCGCCTACGAGTAATAGGGCGAAAGCAAATGTTTTGTTGGCAAAAATGGGTCGATAACTCATAAGTAATATTTTGGCAGCTGGTGAAGTACTGCAAATATATTATTTGGACAACAGTTTTTAACCAGATAAAGCCTTCCAAGTCGTTTCTTTGCATGGGCGCCGAGCCCCGCAACAGCAAACATGAAACAGGATATTACAGACCGCCGCGATATTGAAATATTGATCAATACCTTTTACGAAAAAGTAAAAGCCGACCCCGTGATTGGGTATATTTTCAACGACATTGCGCAGGTCGACTGGCCGGCGCACCTGCCGGTGATGTATGATTTTTGGGAAAGCCTGCTGTTCAACGGCCGGAGCTACCTCGGGAACCCGATCCAGAAACACGTCGACCTGCACGCGCGGCACCCCCTCACGGCAGAACATTTCGACCGCTGGCTGCTCCTGTTTCAAACCAATGTGGACGAACACTTTGCCGGCCCGGTGGCGGACGATGCCAAATTCCGCGCCATGTCGATTGCCACGGTCTGGAAGCCCAAATTCACCTGGCACAATAAAAACGCATAGGCGGATCACCCGCTGTACCACCAACACGTATCACCATGCAATTTTCGGTCACCTTGCTGTTGCTCTTCGCCCTGCTGCTCCTCGGCGTTTTGTTTTCATCCTGCTCAACCGGCTATCAAAAGGAAGGTAGCACTTGGGTCTGGGTGGAGTACAACGAAAATGTGGGCAAAAAGGTGACCTGGATACCTGAGGCCGACGGGGCCAGTTTCCGGGTGCTGCGCGACAAAAACTATGCGGCCGACCAGCAACGGGTCTACCTGAAAGGCAAAGTCATTCCGGAGGCCGACCCGGCCAGTTTCGAAGTGTTGCACAAATTGGGCTATGCCCGCGACAAAAACCGCGTTTTTCTCGACCGCGAACGGGTGTTGTTTGCCGACCCCGGCAGCTTCCAGGTGCTCGATTTTCCGTACGCGCGGGATGCCCAGCGGGTGTTTTGCGGCACCTTGCCCATTCCGGACATCGAACCCGCTGAGGTGGCGGATTTCCGGGCGACCAACACCGACGCCCTGATGGCGCACATGAAATCAACGGTCCTGGGCTCCCATTTTATTGAGTTGTATCCTGAGTTTCAGTGGCTCGACTCCCTGGGCGTCTCCTCTGTTATTGTCGGCGACTGGGGAACCGGCGAAACACCCACCAAAAAATTCAAGGGCTTCAAACGAATTGAATAGTAAGGTCCCCTCGCCTGGATTGCATGCGCATCAAACGGTATCCGCACGGCATCCCAAACCGCCATTCAGGAAACGGCATCACCCGCCAAGAACCTTTTGACTTTTACATCCTACATTTTACATTTTGCCTTTACTCCTCCTCCTCTTCCCTGGCGCGGAACATCATGTACAGCATTTCCTGAGCAATTTGGCGGCAGCGTTCGTCGTAGGTGGCGGCTTCGGCCGGGGTGTCGTCGGCGGCTTTGGGGTCCTCGTAGGTCAGCGAAAAACGCCGCGCCGCGCCCGGCACAAAGGGGCAGTTTTCTTCGGCCTGCGTGCAGGTCATGACGGCGGCAAAGCCGGACTGCGGGTTGGGCGCCTGGTCGAAAACTTTGGAAAAAGCGGCCAGGGGCGGCACTCCTTCGGCGTACTGGAACAAGTACACGGGGTTGGCGGTGTCGGTGATTTGCTGCACCCGGATGCCGGCTCGTTGCAGGGCTGCTACGGTACGGGGGTTGCAGGCGGTGGTTTCGGTGCCGCCGGAAAACGCGTCTACCGGTGCCAGGCCCCAGTAGTGCGCGGCTGCCTGGGCCCAAACCTGGCCCAAATGGCTGCGCCGCGAGTTGTGGGTACAGATAAACGTGAGCCGGGCCGGCTGGCCGCTGCGGGTTTGGCTGCGGATGTATTCAGCCAGGGCATCGAGCAGGCTGCGCCGTTCGGTGGGCAGGGCGGAAAAATCGCGAAGGGCGTCGAGGTATTGTTGGACGGAAGGGAGCATGGCTGCCGTTTGGGTGTTGTTTTTTCTTTGAAAAAATTGGGTTTTCAACGCGTTGGAGCGGTTTCCGGGTAATAGCGCCGGCGCAGCCATCCGGCTACCTGTACCAACAGGATTAATGCCGGCACCTCCACCAGGGGACCGATAACACCGGTAAACGCCTGTCCGGAGTTGAGCCCGAACACCGCAATGGCCACTGCAATGGCCAGTTCGAAGTTGTTGCCAGCGGCGGTAAAGGCCACAGCGGCATTGGTATGGTACCCGGCGCCGGAGGCTTTGGCCCAGAAGAAACTGATAAAGAACATCAGAACAAAGTACACCAACAGGGGCAACGCAATGCGGAACACATCCAGGGGAATCTGGACGATCAGTTCGCCTTTCAGGCTGAACATAACCACTATGGTAAACAACAGCGCCAATAGCGTGATCGGCGAAATGGCCGGCAAAAACTGCTGCCGGTACCAATCTTCGCCTTTCCAGCGCACCAGGACCAGCCGGCTGAGTATCCCCGCCGCAAAAGGAACGCCCAGGTAAATGGCTACGCTTTCGGCAATCGTGCCGATAGAAATCGATACCAAGGCCCCCGAGTAGCCCAGGAGCGGGGGCAGTACGGTAATGAACACCCAGGCGTAAAAACTGTACAGAAACACCTGAAACAACGAGTTCAGGGCAACCAGGCCTGCGGCATACTCCCGGCTGCCATCCGCCAGATCATTCCACACCAACACCATCGCAATGCAGCGCGCCAGGCCGATCAGGATCAAGCCCGCCATGTAGTCGGGACGGTCCGGCAAGAAGATCAGGGCCAGCGCAAACATGAGCAGCGGGCCGATGATCCAGTTGAGCAGTAGAGAAATACCCAGGATTTTGCCGTTTTTGAAAACTTGTGGCAGCAGGCGGTAGTCCACCTTGGCCAACGGGGGATACATCATCAGGATCAGACCGATCGCGATCGGAATATTGGTGCTGCCCGACGAAAGTTGGTTGATGCTGGCCGGCACAGCCGGAAACAGGTACCCGATAGCAATACCGGCCAGCATGGCCGCAAAGATCCAAAGGGTGAGGTTGCGGTCCAGAAAGGAGAGTTTTTTTGTAGAAGACGCCATGTCGGGTAGTCGTTTTGCGCGTTGGCTTTAGTTGTTCGCAAAAATACGAAATACCCTTGGCGCCGCTCAACAATCGGGGCTTGTTTTTATGGGCCGGGCAAAAAAATGCTCCAGCAGGGCCCGGGCTTCGGCCCAGGCTTCCGGATGAATACAATATTTTATGGTCGGCGGGTTGATTTCTCCTTTGATCAAACCGGCGTCTTTCAGGGCGCTCAGGTGTTGCGAAACGGTAGAGGCTGCAATGGGCAGGGCCTCCGCAATGTTGCCGGCGAAACAAGCGGATTTTTCCTCCAAAAACCGCAAAATAGCCACCCGGGCCGGATGGCCGAGCGCTTTGGCGTAGCGCGCCAACTGTTCATCTTCGGGTAAATAGGCTTTGAATTCCGGCATGCCGCAAATGGTGCTGGTGAATTTGGATAGCGGTTATTTGATCACTTCGCCGATCACCTTGCCGGTCGTGCCGCTGGGTTCCATGATCCGCAACATAGCCGAAAGGGTGGGGGCGATATCGGTCACGCTCACCGGGCTGAACGAGGTGCCGGTGGGCACCCGCCAGCCATACCAGAGCAGGGGCACATGGGTATCGTAGGCATACGGCGAACCGTGGGTGGTGCCGCCGTGGGCAAAGGCTTTGTCGTCGGGGTGCCAGGCTGGTTCGAGGTTGAACACCACATCGCCCGAGCGGCGGGGGTGGATGCCCCGGCGTATTTCGGGGGCAAAGGGATAATCGCCGGGCAGCAAAAACAATTCCGGCAGGCTCCAGGCGTCGTACACACCCGGCTGGGCGCGCAGGTATTCGGTCAGCGTTTCGGCGGCATCTTCCAGTTCGATACCGGCATCGTGCAGGGCCACATGGTCGAGCCAGACCTGTTGGTTGGCGACTTCGAGCACGAAATCGCCGGTTTTGTCAAATTCAGCCATGATGGCCTGGTTAAACGGCGTTTCGGCTTTGCTTTCGGCAAAAACGCCGGCCGGCAGTTCCAGGTCTTCGAGGTGGGCGGGGGTTTCGGCGCCGCCGTGGTCGGCCGTTAAAAACACCAGGACGTTGTTTTTGCCCAGTTTTTGGTCCAGGTAATTCAGGAGGCGGGTCAGGTCGGCGTCGAGGCGGAGGTAGGCGTCTTCCGTTTCTTCGGCGTGTACGCCCCATTGGTGGCCGATGTAGTCGGTGGCTGAAAAACTCAGGCAGAGGAAATCCGGCACGGCATCGGCGCCGAGTTCCATTTTTTCAATGGTTTCCAGGGCAAAATCGAGGGTCAGGGTATTGCCGAAGGGCGTAAACCGCAGCACCGTGTAGCCCATTTTTTTCTTCAGGGCCGGCAAATCGTGCGGAAAGCCGCCGGGCATGTTCACGTACTGGCCATCGTCATAGTTGCCCCAGTTGCTGAAACTTTCGTCGTAGGGCTGGGACAACAGGCGGGTCCAGGGTGTGGCACAGTATTGTTCCGGCAGTTGACGGGCATTGAAATCCTGCACCCATTGGGGCAGGCCGGCGGAGTCGGGGTAGTAGCTGGAGGTGATCCAGTTGCCCGTTTTGTCGTCAAACCAGTAGCAGGCGTTGGGCACATGGCCGGCGGGCAGGATGCTGCCGCGGTCTTTGAGGCAAATGCCCACCACTTTGGACTGGAAGGCGTTGGACAGCCGCAATTCGTCGGTCACGGTGGTGCTCATCAGCACCCGTGGCGAGTGCTGC
>JADLDL010000310.1 GCA_020846655.1 Saprospiraceae bacterium
AGCCATTTACGTTGGAATATCGAATATCGAACCGCAGAATATCGAATGTCGAAGTAAGTAAACCTTAAGTTGATGGCTATGCCCCCGGCCCCTCCCCAGTTGGGGCTGTCGATTACCCACAAGTTGATAAAAAAGATGGTCAACTAAATGATATTGAAAATCAAAAGAATAGGTTCGCTTTGAGGATGAGCTCGGAGAGGTCGAACCGGTCTGATCGGGCACAAAAAACAAACGTTCGACCTCTCCGAGGTCGTGCAAATCTTCATTTTTGACCATTCTACCAACGTTTGACCTCTCCGAGCTCAGTTGCGATTTTTTCAGATCAACTTTTGGGTAATCGACAGCCATTTGGGAGGAGTGGGCCGGGGGTGGGGTTACTTCGGCGTAAAATCCCATAACCTTTACTTTACATACACTACACGGCAATTGCCGTACCTTCGCCCCGGGAAATTACGCTATCACGTTGAAAAAGGCAGGCATACGAGTTCTATTGGACATACCGGGACGTGCAGGTCTCCTGTTTTTGATTGGGCTGACCCAGTTCGTTCCAGCGCTGGCGCAGCCCAAGGGCCTCCATCCGGATATCCCCCGCCGAGCCCTGGCTATCGGGGCCATACCGCCGCCCGCGCTGCCGGTGGCAAGGGATTTGGCGGGCCTCGAAGCAGCGCTCGACAACGGCACCCCTGTGTATTGCCTCACGCTGCTGGACCGGCAGGTGGCGCTGGGCTACCCGAGCCCAGCGGATACCTTTCCCTATGCCTACCTCCGGGCAATGGCCCTGATCCGCCAGGAAGAAATCGATTCGGCGCTGGCGGTGTGCGCGCAACTAAGCCAATTGGCCGGTACCGACCCGGCCCGCAGGGGCTGGGCACACTTGGCAGAGGCCAAAGCCCGACATGCTCGCCTGCAATTTCAAACGACCTACCGCCTGGCGGGTTCGGCCCTGGCCCTGGCCCGAACGAGCCGGGACCCCAAACTGGAACAAGAGGCACTGGCCCTGATCGGCCGGGTGTCGCGCGATATTTACATGACCCTGCCGGAGCGCAGCGCGCCCTACCACGAACAAGCCCTGGCAATTGCCAAAACCTTGCGGGATACGGCCTTTATCCTGGCGGAACTGACTGCCCTGAGCCTCGATTACCTGGACCGGTCGGACCCCGGCATTGCGCAAGGCTACCTGGAAGAAGCCATCGGCTGGATCGGTCCGGCCAGCAGCCTGCGGAGCCGCTTCCTGCTGGTCCGGCAAGCGGCTTTTTTCTGGGATCAATTCGGCGATCCGGAGCAAAGTTATACCCTGTATGAGCAGGCCGTGCGCTTGGCCAAATTTTTGGGCCTGCGCTCCTCCACCCAAAACCTGTACGAGCAGATGGCAGGCATCCGGATGAAACAAGGCGCCTGGCTGGACGCGCAGTCCTGCCTGGATTCGGCGGCCCGGTATTCCACCTGGAAACGGGAACTGGGGTATTTTTACCGCAGTTTTGGCGATGTGGCCCTGGCCCGCGGCGAGCGCGACAGCGCTATTTTTTATTATCAAAAAGCATTTGAGGAACAGGTAAAAGGATACTCCAACCGGAATACCCTGCAACTGGCCGAATGGGAAACGGAGTTCAGGACCCGGGAGGCCGAACAGGCCCTGGAGGCGCAACAACGCAAGCGCCGCTGGCTGATCACCCTGGTCGCCCTGATTTCCGGCTTGCTGCTCGTGTCGGGTGTCGGTTGGTATTGGCAATACCGAAACCGCCGCGAAATAGAGCGCCAAAACAAGTTGATCGAAGCGCAAAAGGAGGCTTTGTTTCAATTGGACGAAGCCAAAAACCGCCTTTTTGCCAACATCAGCCATGAATTGCGCACGCCCCTTACCCTCATGCTCGGCCCCCTGGAACAACTGGCCGACACCGGCAACCTGAACGCAGCCCAAACCGCCATGCTCCGCCTGGCTCAAACGAACGGCCGGCATATGCTGGCCATGATCCAGCAGATCCTCGACCTGGGCAAACTCGAAGCCGGCAAATTGGAACTGGAGGAGAAACCACTCGCCCTCGCCGAATTCCTGCGCCAGTGCACGGCCGCCTTTTCCGGGCACGCCAAAAACCGGGGCGTTCGGCTGGAATGGCATACCGCCATCAGCCCGGCCCTCGTGGTGTGGCTCGATGCACCAAAAATGGAAACCATTTTGAACAATTTAGTGTCCAATGCGCTCAAATACACGCCGCCGGGCGGGGTAGTGACCGTGGCTGCCAGCGATCTGGGCGAACGGTTTCGCGTAGAAGTGCGCGACACCGGGCGCGGCATCGCCGCTGAGGATTTGCCGCACGTGTTTGATCGCTATTTCCAGTCCCGCCAGATCAATGCCCCTGTCGAAGGTGGTACGGGCCTGGGCCTGGCCATTTGCCTGGAACTGAGCAAACTGCTTGGCGGCCGGCTCGAAGCCGAAAGCGAGCCGGGCAAAGGCAGCAGGTTCCGGCTCGAATGGCCCAAACGCCTGGCTATGGAAGCCGCCACGCGAGTGGCTGGGCAAACGGAAGTGTTGCACCAACCGGAGCAGCCCCCTTTGCCGGTCGTGGTGATCGACAAAGCCGCTCCGGTAATCGTGCTGGTAGACGACAACCCCGAAATGCGCCGCCTGCTGCGCAGTATGCTCGAGCCCCGGTACCAGGTGGTGGAGGCGGCACATGGCCGCGAAGCCCTGGATGTGCTGCCCGACGTCGTGCAGCACCCGGCCTGGCAACAATACGGCGGCCTGGTGCTGACCGACCTGATGATGCCCGTGCTCGATGGTTTCGGGTTGCTGCAGGCGCTCAAGAGTACCGGGGCCTTTGCCCAGATTCCGGTGATCGTGCTCAGTGCCCGGGCGGGGGTACAACAGGAACTGGCGCTGCTGCAAGTCGGTATCGACGATTATTTGCTCAAGCCATTCCAGCAGGATGAATTGTTGGCGCGTATCCAGTTTTTGCTGGAGCGGCAACAAGCCCGGCGTTTGCCGGAACCGGGCCTGGAGCATGACCTCCCGCTGGAAGTCGGTGCGGCCGGCGAGCCCCTGCCCGAACTGCCCACCCGCGAATGGCTCCTGTTGCTGGAAAAAGCAGCCCTGAAACACCTGGGCGAGCACGATTTCAACCTCAGCACGCTGAGTGAAGCCATGGGCTTGAGCAGCCGAACCCTGCAACGCCGGCTCAAGACCGAAACTGGCCTGACGGCCACTCAATATTTGCAGGAACTGCGCTTTCAGCAGGCCCGGTTGCTGCTGGAAACCGCCCAGGTCGATTCGGTGAAAGCCCTTTCTCTGGCGATCGGGATGCGCGATGTAAAGTACTTTTCCCAGGGCTTCAAAAAGCGCTTTGGCAAATCGCCCTCGGCCTACCTGTCGTGATTTTCCCGTTGGCTGTCGCCATTTTCACCTATGCATTTTGTACAGGAAACGCGCCCGATGTTTTTCTTTTGTGGCTCGATTTTAATCCGTAATCCAATCGTGTGTTGCTCAGGAGTGGATAAGGCGTTACTTGCTACATG
>JADLDL010000311.1 GCA_020846655.1 Saprospiraceae bacterium
CTCGACGTAAAAAAAACGACCGCGATCAGGGTGTACATCGGCAGCAGCAGCCCGGCCATGTTCAGCACGAACCCGAGGTAGTAGTCCACCATGATTTCCTTGAAGGTGCAGGGCTTCTCAATGAAACTCTTCACCTTGTCGCTGAAGTCAATAGCCATCGAGATCAGGGTACAGATCAGCAGCGAAAAAATAAAGGTCGATAAGAACTTGCGGATCAGGTAACGATCGAGAGTCGGCATACTGGATGGTCAAATTGGACAAACACGGGTTTGAACTCAGGCCACGGCTTCCGCAATCTGCCGGATCGTTTCCGTATCGCCCATGGTATAATAATGCAAACAGTCAACGCCACTGGCTTTCAATTCTTTGGACTGTTGAATGCACCATTCGATACCGATCTGGCGCACGGCATCTTCCGAGCCGGCCTTAAACGCTGCTTCCACCAGGTCTTTGGGCATATTGACAAAAAACTTGCGCGGTATAGAGTTCAGTTGATATCGTTTGGTCAGGGGTTTTAGTCCCGGCACAATCGGCACCATAATACCCGCCGCCCGGCAAGCCGCCACATAGTCGAAAAACTTCTGGTTGTCAAAAAACATTTGGGTAACGATATAATGTGCCCCGGCGTCCACTTTTTGTTTGGTAAACAACAAATCAGTCTCAAAATTGGGCGATTCGAAGTGTTTTTCCGGGTAACCGGCCACCCCGATGCAAAAGTCGGTTTTCTCGCCGTTCACAATATTGGTATCGAGGTAGTGGCCTTCGTTCATCTCCTGGATTTGCCGCACCAGGTCGACGGCGTATTTGTGCCCGTGGTCGTGGGCAATAAAGCGCTCTTCAAACTGCCGGGCGTCGCCGCGCAGGGCCAGCACGTTGTTGATGCCCAGAAAATTGAGGTCGATCAGCGCATTTTCGGTTTCCTCTACCGAAAAGCCGCCGCAAATCAGGTGCGGGATAGCATCCACTTTGTAGCGGTGCATGATCGCTGCACAAATACCGACGGTGCCCGGCCGTTTCCGGATGGCTGTTTTTTCGTAATACCCGGAAGGCCGCACTTTGTAAATAAACTCTTCGCGGTGGTAGGTCACGTCGATAAAGGGCGGATTAAAATCCATCAGCACATCGAGCGTATTGAAAATGGCCTGCATGCTTCCGCCTTTGAGCGGGGGCAAAACCTCGAAAGACACCAGGGTTTTTCCCTTGGCTTTGGCAAAATGTTCGGTTACTTTCATGTGTTCAGTAGTGGATGAGGACGGGACTCGGGTAGTTTTCGATAGCCACCCATTACCGGATCAGGACCTTTGCGGATGCTTCGGCACGGGCCTTCATCTCTGCGGCTTTTTGGGTGTTTCCGATAGCCGCGTACACTTCAGAAAGTGCATTCAGCACGCGCTCATCTTCGCTTTGCGTTGGCAAGGCGTGTTCGAGCACTTTGATGGCGTTGTCGGTATCTTTTTTTTGCTGATAAAAATATTCGTAGCCCCAATGGTAGCAAAAGGCATTGATCTTGTTCGGATTGCCGCCGTTATTGGCCAGGTAGAGCATGTATTTGTCAAAAAATGGCCGAAAATTGGCGTTGTTCGGGATTTTTTCGAGCAAAATTCCAAATTCGTGGAACAACTTGTCCATCTGGTGGTCCTCCTCGAAACGGGCCGCTGCGATGGCGCCTTTCATGATCAGCGCGGAGCCATAGTCCGGGTTGATCTCCAGCGAACGGTTGATGTGGTATTCCATGGTATCCACCAGGCGCGCCTTTTCAACGGGTTCTTTGGTTTTCAAATACTGGTTTTCATATAAGGCTGTCACATAGAAACAATGGGAGCGGGCGCTGCCTTCCGAAACGTTTACCGCCGAGGTATTGAGCGACAGCGCGTCTTTCCAAACCGGCACCCGGCTAAAGCTCAGCCAAGCAAATACACCGGCCAGCATCACCAACAGGCCTGTGCCCAAAAGGTACGGGCGCTGTTGCGGCTCTTTCAGCAAACTGGGCAAGGCTTGCGCCAAAAACCAGCCGACCAGTATGGCAAAAGCCACCGAAGGCATGAAGGCGAAGCGTTCGTTCATGAAGGTGCCGACCGACACAAACAGGTTGGATACGATACTGATGGTCAATAAAAAATACAAGACGGCAAAAGCCGGTACGCGGCGCTTGGGCAGGCTGATGAGCGCCCAAACGGCCATGCCCAGGTATATAGCCAGCGACACCAGCGGGCGCCAGTCGCTCCAGTTTACTTTGGCAACGTGGTAGGGGTAGTAGTCGTGCGTGAGTGGGTACGGCACAAACAACAACTTGAGGTACCAGCCCAGGGTCAGGAAGATAGTGGCAAATTTTTCGCCCACCGACATGTTGATGAAGGGATTGTTCATCAGGTCTTTAACGGCTTTGCCATGGTCGAGCATAAAGCCCAAGGCCTGGTAACGCACCAGAATAAACACCAGGGCGGCAAGCAGCAAGGGCACACCGGCCGAAAGAATCCGGCTTGCCGGCACTTTGAGGAAAAACCAAACGGTAAAAGGAATGACCGCCAAAAAGGTAAGTGCGTTTTCTTTGGCAAACAAGCCCAAGAGCAGAAGTATGCCCGATGCAATGGACCAAAGCAGATTGTTGGTGTCAAAATACTTCAAGGTCGCATACAAGGCGGCAAGACTGAACAACAGGGCCAGGATTTCGTCGCGGCCTTTGATGTTGGCCACCGCCTCCGAGTGCAGGGGGTGTAATACAAAAACAAGCGCAGCAATGAAGGCGACGCTGAAATACCAGCCGCCGGCTTCTTTGATGGGGAATAAGCCCAACAACAGGCGATACAGCATCACGCCGGTAAGGCCATAGAGCAGGATGTTGATAAAATGGCTGATACCGGGGTGATCTTTGCCAAAGATGCCGACCTCCATTGCAAATGTAGCCAGCGACAAAGGGCGGTATCGACCGCCTTCCAGCAAATACAGGTTTTCTTTTTTCTGGAAATAGCCCATGAAACTATCGGCGCCAAAAATATCGCCGAGGCCGGCAAACCCTTTTTGCACATATACGTTTTGCCAAACCACCATCTGGTCGTCCAGCACATATCCGAATTTCAGCGCTGCAAAATACAGGGCAAACGACGCCGCAACCAGCAGTAGGGCCGGGAACCAGTGCTGTGCCCAAAAACCGGGAGCGAACGTAGCGTTCAGGGCTACAGAGGGTTTTGCCGACTGCTTTTTTACGGCCGGCGTTGCCGGAACCGATTTGGCGTGTTTGGGGTTTTGTTTTCCGTTATTCTTGATGGCCATGCGTTTGCTGGTTCGTGAAAGCGGGGCAAATATCGCACCTTGTACACCGAAATAAGCACTTGTCTGCAAAAAACGTCGGCATTCTGGTTTGTCCGGACCGGAATACCTGCCAGGGTCTTGTGCAGACGATCCGCCACGTAGGAGCACGCAAACAATCAGGGCGCCCAATCCACCATATTTATGCCCAAGAACGAGTCAATTGTTTAATTTTTAAAGCGAATACACACTAAAAAGATAAACAATATCCGCGAATTGGCGTTTTGCAAAAAGAGTTTTTCAGATGCCCATCCATACCTTTCATTCTCTACTTTCCCATGGCTGATCTTTTGCTTACTGGCCACCCTGTGGCCTACCAGGACGCTGACGACCTGGATGATTTACACCTTTCTTCTGCTGTTGACACCCCCATGCACCCTGCGGCATTCGACCTGTCTGACGCCGAAAAAGTAGCCCAAATTACGGACCACTTTGCCCAAATCATGCATATCCTTGGACTCGATCTGAGCGACGACAGCCTGCGCGGCACGCCGCAACGGGTCGCCAAAATGTATGTGCAGGAAATCTTTCGCGGCCTGAACCCGGGCAACAAACCGGTGGCCACCACTTTTGAAAACAAATACCAGTACCGCCGCTTGGTCGTGGAGCGCAACATTCCGCTGCAAAGCACCTGCGAACACCATTTCCAGCCCATTTTTGGGGTGGCGCACGTGGCGTATATTCCCAACGGAAAGGTGATCGGTTTGTCCAAACTAAACCGGATCGTCGACTACTATGCCCGCCGGCCCCAAGTGCAGGAACGACTGACCATCCAAATTGCCGAAGACCTGAAGCGCACCCTTCATACCGACGATGTGGCCATCTACATCGACGCCAAACACATGTGCGTGCAAGCCCGCGGGGTAGAGCACCACGGGGCCAGCACCATCACGGCCGAGTATTCCGGAAAGTTTCTCAATGAAACGACCAAACGCGAGTTTCTCCTGGCCATCAATTCCCGAATGCCAGAATAGAGGCGTGTTTCTGGGTGCGGGGTGCGTGTTTCGGGGTGCGGGGTGCGTGTTTCGGGGTGCGTGGCGCGTGGTCCAGAGGTAAAACTATTAGTGGGCGCCGAAACACGCCCCCCGAAACACGAAACACGCCCCCCGAAACACGAAACAC
>JADLDL010000312.1 GCA_020846655.1 Saprospiraceae bacterium
AGAGTTGACATAAAACATTGATTATCAAAAACAATTGCCTCGGTTTTAGAACCCCTCCCTTTAGGGGGGAGGGGCAGGGGTGGGGTTACCCCCGGCGTGAAAAGCCGAGAAACGCAAACTACCTTGCCTTTAAATTCCGCACGCCGAAACACGCACCCCGCACGCCGAAACACGCACCCCGCACCCCGCACCCCGAAACACGCACCCCGCACCCCGCACCCCGAAACACGCACCCCGCTACCGCTGAACGACAAGCCGGCTGACTACAGTGCCCAATTGGACCGAATAGACGCCGCTGGGCCAGGATTCTACAGAAAAACGCATATCGGTCTGACTGGCCTCGGCCTGGTACATCGGCCGGCCGGTCATATCCCAAACCTGAAGGGCTTGGCCCTTGTCGGTTGGGTTGGTTTTTACTGTCACGGTGCCGCTGGCCGGGTTGGGGAATACCTGTAGCGCATGCCCAGTGCCACCCAGTTCGACGATTGCCGTGGTATTGTTGTTGGCGTTGTACGTCGGGTTTTGAATCACAAAATTGCCGGTGCCGTTGGGTACGCGGGCAAAGCCCTTGTCGGTGGTTTGTAGACCAAAAGTAACCGAGTCCACGATCGTCAGGTCGGGTTTCAGCAGGTAGAGCACCTCGCCGGTGCCGGCTAATTTGAAATTGCAATGATAGGGCCCATCCAGGCCGTCTTCGTCGGCCCAAAAAATGCGGTAGCCATTGGCGGGAATAAAGATACCGGCCGGAATTTCATACTTGGCCAGGTTGGCCGGGTTGTCGGACAGGTAGTAGCCGCTCAGGTCGACCTGCTGGCCCGAATTGTTGTACAACTCGATCCAGTCGTCAAAATCGCCTTGTTCGTCCGCAGCCGTGGTGGCGTTGGTGGCCATCAGTTCATTGATCACCACCGGGCCACCGAGCAACGATACCGGCTGCACCTGGTACACATACACGTCGTGTTCGGCGCCTGCCGGCAGGTAACTCACCGAGCGGGCGGTGGTGTTGGCTACGGCCTCAATATAGAAGCGCACCCAGGTGCCGGCTGTTTGGGCGGGCAGGGTGCCGCTGAAGAGGCCGTCGGCAGCCGCGCCGTCCTGGTGCTGGCCGTCGTCGTAGAGGCTGGTGACGCTGAAATTGCCGGTCAGTTGGTTGGAATAGTACAGGTTTACGGCAAAGATGCCGCTGGCCGAACTCACCTGCGCCGTAACGAGCGGTTCTTCGCCCGCCAATACGTTGCCCCAGATGGCTCCGGTAGCGTTCCGGCAATCGGCGCTGGTAATCACCGGCGCTACCTGTTTGACTTCCGCGTTGTTCAGCAGGTTGGTGCGCCGGTTGTTGACAAAGTTTTTCAATACCGTGATTTCGCTCTCAAACTGTGCGTTGGTGTACTGCTTTTTCGGATCAGCCTTCACGAGGGCATCGATCATCAGTTTGTAATTGTCGAGCATGGCGTTGCAGCGCGTCGGGTTCAGTTCCTCACTGATGATGGTGCGCATATGGGCCAGGTAGCGCTGGCGCCAGGCTGGCACGGCCAATACCTTGTTGAGCAGGGGGTAGTTCACTTTGGTTTCGTTGTAAAACGGGCTCCAGTTGACAAGATTGGCTTCCATGGCGCTGTTGCCATCGTATTCGAGTGGCGTGATGCGGCCTGTTTCCGGCTCGTAGTACACGTAGTAGTCCATTTTGCCTTTGTAGACATAACTGTCGTCATCCGAAAAAGCAATTTCAGACGCCAGGTGCCAGAGGGTCCGGTCTACGTCGAAATAATTGGGCAATACAGTGGGCAGGTTGGCTACCGAGGTGTTGTTGAGCGCATTGCAGGCGGTGGTCAGGTAGTCCCAGGGATGGTCTACGCCGCTGCTTTTGAGGGTGTAGTAGGTTTGGTAATCGCTGCTATCGGCGCCCAGGTAGTTGAGGGCGGCTGTGCCATCGCCCCAGCCGGGCCCGCCGGGTCCGCCGCCGCCGCCCACGGTGCCGTCGGGCCGGTCGGCGCGCCAGTTGATGCCGTCGTTGCTAAAGAACCATTCTTTCAGGAAATCTTTGTTCAGTTGCTGGACGTTGGGGTAAATCCCCCAGTTTTGGCCGTTGATGTACAATTGCACAAAATTGGAACTGGCCGCCGGAATGTGCCGGCGGATCTGGTGTTGGTAAAACACTTCCCGCAGGAAAGAGGGGTCCTGGAAGGAGTTGTTAAGATTCAGGGTTTTATAGCCCAGGAGTTCCTGGCCGGGGTGCACCAGATCCGTGGTAATATTGAATGATTTTTTTTGCGAATTCTGGTTCTGGTTGTAGGAGGTCTGGCCTTTGAACCGCACACCTACGCTGTCGTACACAGTGCCGTCAACCGTCATTTTGGCTGGCAAATCGGTCTTGGAGGCATAGTTGCTGGTCAGCAGCGACCAATAATTGGCTTGCGGAAATTCGAGGTAAATGGTTCGGATGGTCGCCGAGTCGTACAGACCGGTAGTGGGCTGGTCGCCAGTGACCAACAGGTGCCGGTCGGAGTCCAGGCGCAGGTGGGAAGGCAGGTTTTGGGCCTGAAGGCCCGCTGCTAGGCCCCAGAAAAGGACTAAACAGAATGCTACGGTAATTTTTTTCATGTATTAGAAATTGAAGGGTACAGATACAGACGTAGGTTGGAATGGATGGCCAATCAAAAAAACTAGAAAAACCAGATGGAAAACCGGTGCATAAATAAGGCCTCGTTTTGAGACCTACCGCCGGAATGCGCATATTGGCTTAAAAACAACTAAATTATGGGTGTTTTTGCTAATTTTTGCAAACGACGCTTGACCACAATACGGAACAATGGGCAGCAAGGTTGCGTTTGATCCAGCCGAAATGCGAGGGTTTTTACCTGCTGTTGTCTTGTTTTGCCAAAGGCAGGCGGACAAAATCCATTATTGCAACGTTACTTTGCTTCCGGTATGCGATGTATTTTTCTCTATGTTGGGTTGTTGGTTTCGCTTGGCCTATCGGCGCAGGAGGCGCCCCGGATTCGCAATTTTGTCCCGACGGAATACCACAGTCAAAACCAAAACTGGGCACTCGTGCAAGGCGCGCAAGGCTGGATGTATGCCGGCAACAATGGCGGTATGCTCGAATTCGACGGCTCGGCCTGGCAAACGTTTTCCATGCCGGAAAACCAAACCGTACGGGCCGTCGCCACGGGCTCCGACAACCGGATTTACTGCGGGGGCTTCGCCGAGTTCGGCTATTGGCAACCCACGGCCAGCGGCCAGATGAACTACCATTCGCTGAGCCAGGCCGTGCGCTCCGACCGACTGGGCAAAGAAGAAATCTGGCATATTCTGGTCTGCGACAAATTTGTGCTCTTTCAGTCGTTTTCCACCGTCTACAAGTATGATTACCAAAAGGTTACCATCTTGCAGCCGCCGAGTTCCATCATGTTTGCCAGATCCGTCGCCGGCCGCGTACTGGTGCCGGTCATTGGCCGCGGGTTGTATGAATTACTACCCGACAACTCTTTCCGTTTTGTCACCGGCACCGAACCCCTGGCAGACAAAATCGTGCAGTTTCTGGTGCCCCACGGCGCCGGCATTTGGGCCGGAACCACCAACCACGGCATTTTTCAGATCGAAAACGACCTGTGCCAGCCCTGGAATAACCCCCTGAACGCTGTTTTCCAAAAATACCAACTCAACAAGGCAGTAGCCCTGGAGCAGGGCGGCTGGGCCATCGGCACCATCCTGAACGGGGTGTTTATTTTGGACGCCTTCGAAAACCTCAGTTGGCGGCTCAACCGCGAAAACGGCCTGCAAAACAACACGGTACTGGCACTGTTCGAAGACCGGCAAGGCAACCTTTGGGTAGGCCTCGACCGTGGAATCGACCTGATCGCCCTCAATTCGCCGATGACGATATTCACCGACCTCACCGGAAAAATCGGCACCGTGTACACCGCCGCAGTCTGGAACCAACGCCTGTATATTGGTACCAACCAGGGTGTTTTTGTGCGGGAAAACAACAGGTTTCAGCTGGTCGAGGGCACACAGGGACAGGTTTGGGAACTCCGGGTATTTGCCGGTCAGTTGCTCTGCGGCCACAATGCCGGTACCTACCTCATCGAGGGCCAACGGGCCCGGCTCATCTCCGACGTGACGGGGGGCTGGTGTACCGTGCCGGTGCCGGGTCAGGCCGGGCAACTCCTCGTGCAAAGCACCTACACCGGCCTGCTCGTGTTCCGATGCCCAGTCGGCGGGCGCTGGCAACCCGCCTTCCGGGTGGCCGGTTTCAACGAGCCCCTGAAAAAAATCCTGTTCGACGGCGCGGGCAAACTCTGGGGCAGCCACCCCAACAAAGGTTTGTTTCGCCTGCGCCTCAGCCCCGACCTCAAACAAGTGCTGGAGTACAAATCGTTTACCCGGGAGGACGGCCTGCCCACCGATTTTAAACTGGACCTGGCTACCATCGGCGATATGCCCGTGGTGAATGCCCAGTATTTCCCGTTGCGCATCGCCGACTCGGCAGGGCAGGTCATATTTCAGCCGCTTTGCCCGCCCTCGCGGCGGCAGAAATGGCTGCCCGGCAGCGGCGAGCAGTATTTTACGCTCGACAGCAGTGGGGTGGCCCTGCAAGCCCAGGGCCAGACCTTTCCCTTGCCGGTCAGCCTGGTGCCGGGTTTTGAAAACATCGTGGACCTGGGCGCCAAGGAGTATTTGTTTTGCCAGGAAAACGGCTTTGCCATTCTGGACAAAGGGCGGATGCTGCGGCCGCCGCCGGGGCTCCCGGCAGTGCAGATCCGGCGGCTGGAGAGCAGCGGAGCGCTGGCAGTCGACTTGGGCGGCGAACTGGAATTTTCGTACCACCAAAACAACCTGAAATTCCGGTTTGCTACCCCATATTACTACCAAATGCCCGCCTTTTCTTGGTATTTGGACGGCTATTCAAAAGCCTGGTCGCCCTGGCAAACCAACCCGGAAAAGGAATTTACCAACCTGCCACCCGGCAAATATGAACTCCACGTGCGGGCCGATGTGGGTGGCGCAGAAGCCCTGCTGGCGTTCCGGATCCGGGTGCCCTGGTACCAGTCGGGCTGGGCAATGGCAGGCTACGGACTCCTGCTGATCGGTGTCTTTGCCCTGATTGAAAATATCAGCCGCTCGCGGCTGGAGCGCCAACGCCAACGCCTGGTGTCGGAAAAACTACAAGAACTCACCCGGCAGCGCAGCGAAGCCGAACGGGAAATGCTGGCCCTCGAAATTCAAAATAAAAACCGCGAACTGAGCAATGCCGCCCTCAACCTGATCCGCAAAAACGAGGCCCTGCAACGCCTGCGCGACGAGTTGCTTCAGG
Organism: Saprospiraceae bacterium; assembly: GCA_020846655.1. Lineage (GTDB taxonomy): Bacteria > Bacteroidota > Bacteroidia > Chitinophagales > Saprospiraceae > M3007. The sequence goes on from JADLDL010000312.1 coordinate 5,318, forward strand.
CCGACCATACGCCCGGCGCCTTGCAAAAACTGGCGCGCCTCATCGACCGACACCTGGAAGGTGACCACGATTGGGAACTCTTCGAAGAGTCGTTCAACCGCGTGCACGACGATTTTTTCAAACGGCTCATGCAGGAATTTACCGATCTCACACCCGGCGACCTGCGCCTGGCCGCCTACCTGAAAATGAATTTGTCGTCGAAGGAAATCGCGCCGCTGCTCAACATCTCCGTGCGCGGCGTCGAAAACAAACGCTACCGGCTGCGCAAAAAACTGGGCTTGCCCGAAGACGCCAACCTCACCGAATACATAATGGGGTACTGAGCCCCGGAATACCTTGTTTGGACCGCTTTTTTGCCCATTTTAAACATGGCGTAGTAGTGGTGAGGTGCGTTTTTCTTTAGTCCGGCGTAAAAAGTCATAATTTCATGCTGCGAAACGGTTTCGTTGGCCAATTTTTCTTTCAAATTTTGAAACGAAGAAAATATCCGGCGATCGACCTGCGCCATGAACTACGATGACTCAATTCAGATGGATAGCCCTCCTCGCGGGGGCCATGTTCGGTATGTATTCGTGCGCCGCGCAAATTCCCACGCCGCCGCAAGCGCTCACGGCCAGAGGCTTTGAAGCCCACGTGGAATTGCGCTGGCAACCCAGCGCCGGCGCCAGCGGATACCAGTTGTTCCGCTCGACCGATGGCGGACAACAATTTTCCCTGCTCAAAACGGTAGGCAGCAGCACCCAACTTGCCCTGGACTGGACGGCCGACGAAGGCCAGTCCCTGAACCGGCAGTACCGCGTCAAGGCGGTCAATGCCATCGGCCAAACCAGTGATTTTTCCGACATCGCCTCGGCGCAAACGGCGCCCATGGCGGACGATGCGTTGCTCGACATGGTGCAGGAATACACCTTCCGGTATTTCTGGGACTACGGCCACCCCATCAGCGGCATGGCCCGCGAACGCAACAACGGCGACCCCAATATTGTGACCTCCGGCGGCTCCGGCTTCGGGATCATGGCCCTGGTGGTGGGCGCCGAACGCGGCTGGGTCAGTCGCGAAGCTGCCGTGGACCGCATGATCCGGATCGTTTCGTTCCTGCAATTTGCCGACCGCTACCACGGCGTTTTTCCGCACTGGATGAACGGCAACACCGGCAAAACCGTCCCGTTCAGCCAATACGACAACGGCGCCGACCTCGTGGAGTCGGCTTTCCTGATTCAAGGCTTGCTGGCCGCCCGGCAGTATTTTGACCAGAACACTCCCCAGGAAAACGACTTGCGGCAGGTCATCACCGGTCTGTGGGAAGACGTGGAGTGGGACTGGTTTCGGAAAAACGGCGGCCCTTCGCTGTACTGGCACTGGTCGCCCAACTATGGCTGGCAGATGAATTTTCAGTTGCGCGGCTTTTTCGAAGCACAGATCGTGTACATCCTGGCTGCCGCTTCGCCTACACACCCCGTGCCCGGCAGTTTGTACCAAAGCGGCTGGACGGCCAACGGCAACTACTGTACCACCAGCAGCCTCTTTGGTCACCGCTATTATTGTGGCAGCTACGGCGGCGGCCCCATGTTTTTTGCGCACTATTCGTACCTGGGCTTCGATCCGCGCCGCTGGAAAGACGCGTGTTGCAACTATTTCACCCGCAACCGCAACCACGCCCTCATCCAGTGGGAGTATGCCAAAAACAACATTGAAAAACACATCGGCTACAGCGCCGAGTGCTGGGGCCTGACGGCCTGCGACGGTCCCAATGGCTATTCGGCACACGACGTGCAGCCAGCCAACGACGATGGCACCATCGCGCCCACGGCCGCACTGGCTTCCATGCCCTACACCCCCGACCAAAGCCTGGCCGCCCTCAAATATTTCTACCGGACGCAGGGCGAAAAACTCTGGGGGATTTACGGTTTTTACGACGCTTTCAACCTGGACAAAAACTGGGTGGCCGATTCGTACCTGGCCATCGACCAGGGGCCCATCGTGGCCATGCTGGAAAACCACCGCACCGGCTTGTTGTGGGATTTGTTTATGCGCGACAGCGCCATCCGGCCGGCCCTGCTGGCTTGTGGGTTTGTGCCCGACAATTCGGTGGTGGACGTGGCGGCAGCATTGCCAGTCGGGATTGACGCTTCTGTCTATCCGAATCCATCCCAGGATGGCATCTTTACGCTGCGGTTGGAGCTGGAAAAACCCCAGGTGCTGAGCGCAGTGCTGACGGACCAGGCAGGCCGCCGCCTGCGACAAGTTTTTGCCGGCCGCGCCTTGCCTGCAGGCGCACTGGAAGAAAAAATAGACATCGGCGATTTGCCGCAAGGCGTTTACTTTTTGCAAATAAAAAATATTGAAAACCAAGTGCTTGTAAAAAAAGTACTTTCCTGGAAACCATAAGCAGGCTGGCGTGTTCCATCTTGTTCTACTCATTGGAGTACAAACGACAACTATATTTTTTTACTAACCTTTCTAAAAGAAGCAAGTATGAAAAAGTTTTTCCTTTTATCTTTTCTAACATTGCTTTGCAGTTTTGGTCTGCGGGCGCAAATTGTCTACGAAGATTTTGAAGGGGGTACGTCCGATTTGGCATGGGCTTCCCCTGATGGCACCTACAACGGCGTAATCGCCAACCCCGGACCCGATGCTGTGAACAACAGTGGTTTTGTGGGATCGTACACCAAGGCTGCCGGATTCGGATACAGCCTGTTTTGGGTGCCCAGTTTGGCGCAGCCACTGGACCTGACCGAATACAACCAGTTCAAACTCAAAGTGTGGTGCAGCACGGCTACGCCCATCCTGCTCAAATTTGAAGGCCCCGGCCAGGCCGTGGAGAAATCGGCGACCATGACCGTGGCCGGTGGCTGGAACGAACTCTCGTTCGACATGAGCGCCGGCGCGACCAAGGATCAACTGACGAAAATCATTATCTTTTTCGACCCAGGCAACGACCCATCTTCCCCCACCTACTACTTTGACGACCTGGTGGCCTACAAAGCCGAGCGTTGCTACGAGACCTTCGAGTCGCCGTCCGACATCACCTGGACCGGCCTGAACGCCACCTACAACGGCGCCATTGCCAACCCGGACGCTACCGGCGTGAACACTACCGCCACGGTGGGCTCCATCACCAACAACCCGACGGCCGACTACAATTTTGCCTTCGGTACCCTGGCCAGCGGCCCGATGGACCTGACGACCTTCAACCAGTTCAAAATCAACGTTTGGTCGACCAACCCGACCAAGGTGATTTTCAAACTGGAAGGCAGCGGCGAGGCCCTGGAAAAAACCAAATACCTGCCGGTGGGCGGTAAATGGCAGGAAATGACGTTCGACATGTCGGGCGCCTCCGCCTTTACTACAATTACGAAAATCCTGATTATTTTCAATCCGGGCAAACTCGACGACAGCAACACGTACTACTTCGACAACATCTGCGCCGTGCCCAACAATTGCGCGGGCGCGACGGCCAATCCGGAATTGCTCGACGACTTCGAGTGCAACCGCAACGCCGCCTACTCGGTGGGCTGGGACAGCTTGCTGGTGATCAAAAACCCGCAGCCGGACGGCACCAACCCCTCTGCCAGAGTGGGCGAATGGCACCCGGTAACGGGCTCCGCCTACTCGGCCCTGGTGATTGCCAACGCTGACCCGATTGACCTGAGCACACGCAACCGCTTTGGTATGAAAGTTTGGTCGCCCAAAACCGGCAACCTGTTGTTGAAAATTGAAGGCGGTACGGGCCAGAAAGAAATCGCTGTGCCGATGACCGAAACCAACAAATGGGTGGAATATTCCGTCGACTTTTCCGACCAGGTCGGCAAAGGACACACCCGCCTGGTGGCCTTCTTCAATGCCGGTGTGGACACCGAAGCCGGTGATATTTACTACTTCGACGATGTCAAACTGGCTGCTCCGGCCGCCCTGCCGCCGCTGGAAGATTTTCAGGGCGGCGTACACTTGGGCTGGCAGCCGCTTGACCAGTTGGCCATTCACGGCGCCTTCACGGCTCCGACGGCCAACAGCAAGCCGAACAGCGTGAACGGCTCCACGGAGGTAGGCTGCTACAGCAAAGGCACTTCGCCGTTCTCCACCTTGCAGGCCTTTTCCCTGACCAATTTCGACCTGTCGGTGTACTCGCAATTCAACCTCGACGTGCTGAGCCCTGCGGGCGGCGGTACCGTTACGATGCAATTGAACTCGCCGACGGCCGGCAATGCTACGGCCGAAGCCACCGTTTCGACGGCCGGCGAATGGGAGACCCTTGGGTTTGACTTTTCGGCGTTTAGCGCCGTGACCGACTTCGCCGAAGTGCGCCTGATTTTCAACTCGGGCACCGCTGCTGCCGGCGAATCGTGGTGCATCGACAACCTGAACCAGAGCAAAACCACCGTCGATCCCTGCAAAGACGTGGTGGCAATCCCCAACATTGTGTCGGACTTCGAGTGCCAGCACAACTACCAGGAGATTTTCTACGGCGCCAGCGACCTCAAAGAGGTGAATAACCCGAAAGTGGAAACTGGCAACGGTTCGCTCAAAGTAGGCGAATACAGCGACCCGGCCGGTCAGCCCTACGCTGGCATTGGCTACCGCTTTAGCGCACCGCTCGATATGTCGGTGAGCAACCAATTGAAACTGAAAGTATACTCGCCGTTGGCCAACGTGCCCTTCCTGTTCAAATTGCAGGGCGGTCAGCAGGTGGAGGTGTTTGACACCTTGGCTAAAGCCAACGAATGGCACCAGTTTACCATCGACTTCAGCGGCGCCAAGGACAAAGGCAACACGGAACTGGTTATTTTCTTCAACGTAGCCAGCGACCAGGGCGGCCAAACGTACTACATCGACGATATTCGTTGGTCGCGCGCCGACTACTTCGGCTGTGTGAGCGACTACGAAACGCCGCTGTCTTCTTTCAGCAACTTCACGTATTTCAACAACGGCGCCTCGAACATCAATTTCGAAGTGGTCAACAACCCCACACCTGCCGGGGCTAACACCAGCAGCAAAGTGGGCAAATTTGTAGAAGCCGCCGACGCCACGATTTACTTTGGCATGTTTGCTGATCTGGAATCCTTTGTAAATTTCAAAGGCACGAAGACTGTAAAAATGAAGGTCTTGATGGACCACATCGGTACGGTAACTGCCAAAACGGAAATCTTTGGCAACGTACCGCCGCCCACGGAAGTTACGCAGAGCAACACCAAAATCAACGAATGGGAAGAACTGACCTTTGATTTCGCAAATGCACCCGACGATCCGTCCTACAACCGCTTCACGATTTTCTTTGATATTGCAACGGTAGGCACCGGCACAGCAGTAACGTCCTATTTCGACGATATTGTGATCGGCGAAGGCCAGTGTGGCCTGGTATCGGTGTTCAACCCGAGCCTGGAAGCCATGAAAGTGTACCCCAACCCGGTCAGCAACCGCCTGCGGGTAGACAACTTCCAGGATGTGGCACGGATCGATATTTTCAACGCCCTTGGCCAACGTGTAGCCACGCTCAATACCTCCGGTGATCAAAGCACCGAGGTGGATGTGGTCCGTTTCCCGGCAGGCGTGTACTCCCTCACGGGATTTGGCGAACAAGGCCAGCCTTTGGGCTACGCCAAGTTTGTGAAACAATAAGTTGAGGTAGTGTAATGCGGCATATGGCTGTCTCAGTAAGCAAGATCCTGCTGCTGAGACAGCCTATTGCCTTTTTTCTCTTGTTAAATCCGGGTAAAATCCTACGCATGATCCGATTTCGCCTCATTTGTTTTTCTCTTTTGCTGGCCCTGCTGGCACAGGCACAACAATCCCGGGTCCCCTACAGCACCGAGGAATTGCAGCGCCGCACCTTTCACTTTTTCTGGGATTTGACCGACCAAAACACCCAGGTACCCGACCGCTGGCCGACTGTCGCGTTCTCCAGCATTGCTGCCACGGGTTTTGGCCTAAGCGGCTACCTCGTCGGGGTCGAGCACGGTTGGATAACCCGAGAACAGGCTGCCGAACGCGTGTTGAAAACCCTGCGCGTTTTACAAGAGTTGCCGCAAGGCGATGCAACCGAAGGCACTTCCGGGTATCGCGGTTTTTTTTACCATTTTTTAGACCACCAAAAATCCCGCCGCTACCGCGATGTGGAGCTCTCCTCCATCGACAGCGGCTTGCTCCTGGCAGGCGTTTTGTCCTGCCAAACCTCTTTTGACGGCGACAATCCCACCGAAAAAGCCATCCGCGAAGCGGCCGATTTCCTGTACCGCCGGGTGGAATGGGACTGGATGCTGAACGCCAACAACCGCCTCAGCATGGGCTGGAAACCCGAATTCGGGTTTATCCAAAACGAGTGGTTTGGCTATACCGAAGCCATGATTCTGTATGTGCTGGCCCTCGGCTCTCCCACACACGCCATTCCGGCCGAGTCCTGGAATGCCTGGTGCCAAAATTATTTTTGGGACGAATTTCAAGGCCAGCCGCATGTCAATTTCGGCCCCTTGTTCGGCCACCAATACAGCCATGTCTGGATCGATTTTCGCGGTATTCAGGACCCGTACATGCGGGCCAAGGGCATGGATTATTTTGAAAACAGCCGGCGCGCTACCCTGACCAACCGCGCCTATTGCCTCCAAAATCCACACGGCCACAAGGCCTATGCCCCCAACATGTGGGGCCTGACGGCCTGCGACGGTCCGGTGGACTGGCTGGCCAAAAACGATCCGCAGCGCCGCTGCTCCGAAGACTGGAGCCGCTTCAGAGGGTACAGTGCCCGTGGCGCCGCCTCCGATTATGAAGAAGACGACGGTACCCTGGCGCCAACGGCAGCCGGCGGTTCCGTACCTTTTGCACCGGAAGTATGCCTTCCGGTGCTGGAAAATATGTGGAATACCTATTACGACAGCCTGGTGGGCCCTTATGGGTTCAAAGATGCGTTCAATCCGGGTTTTACCGGCTGTGGCCGCCTGCCGGCGGGCTGGTTCGACGTCGATTACCTGGGCATCGACCAGGGGCCTATTTTGCTCATGCTCGAAAATCAGAAAAATGCGCTGATCTGGGAGCTCATGAAGAAAAATCCCTACATCCGTCGCGGCCTGCTACGGGCAGGTTTTACCGGCGGCTGGCTGGATCAGGCAGAAAAAATTGCACCGGGCCAGGCGCTAAAGGCGCCCAACACGGAGGTGCCTTTGCACCCTCGTTTTTTCTTTGAGCGCGGGGTGTACCGCGAAAATGCCGCTTCGGCGCTGCGCTATTGTTTGCTCCGCCCGGGCAGCGGTCCGGCCTCGGTGGCTGTGCCGGGTTTTTCGCTGCGTGCCAACGGCAAACTCAGCAACCGCCAGGGCCAGGAGAAAAAACTCCCGCTGGTTATTTTCCTGCACGGCTCGGGCGAGCGTGGCTACGACAATGAGTCGCAGTTGCGCAATGGGGTGCAGAGTTTTATCGAGCCGGACAATTTCCGGAAAAACCCTTGTTTTGTTTTAGCACCGCAATGTCCGCAGGACCTGCGCTGGTCGGGCGCTAATTTTAACCTGGCGGCTACCTGGAGCGACACGCCAACCGAACCCATGCGCCTGCTCATCCAGTTGATCGAAAAAATCCTGCAGGAAAACCCGGCCATCGACCGGGATCGTATTTACCTGACGGGCTTGTCGATGGGTGGCGCCGGCAGTTTCGATTTGCTGATGCGCAAGCCCGAGTGGTTTGCAGCGGCCTTGCCCCTTTGCGGCGGCGGCGACCCTCAGCAAGCCAGTCGGATCAAAAATATTCCGCTGTGGGTGCTGCACGGCAGCCGCGACGAAGTGTCGCCGCCCGGCCGTTCGCGCCGCATCGTGCAGGCGCTTAAGAAAATGGGCGCCCCGGTGCAATACACCGAGTATGCGACCCTGGGCCATTCCATTTGGCAGGAAACCTACTACAACCCGGCCGTCATGAAATGGCTGTTTGCCCAGAAAAAAACGAGAAAATAACCCCCGCCTGCTCCCACTACTTTGCTAAATCCATTTTTGTATGAAGCTATATTTATCCATTTTTCTGTTCCTGGTCACCCTGAGCCTGCATGCCCAAGTTCGGGTATCGGGCGTGGTGACCGATGCTACCTCCGGCGAAGCCCTGATCGGGGTGAGCGTAGCAGTCAAAGGCACGAACCTGGGCGCTATAACCGATGTGAACGGCGCCTACACGCTCAACGTGCCGGAGGCCAACGCCTTGCTGATTTTCTCCTACACCGGCTATGCCAGCCAGGAAATTGCGCTGAACGGGCGCAGCACCTTGGACCTGAAACTGGGCGTATCAGAAAACCTGCTCAATGAAATCGTGGTGGTCGGCTACGGAACCCAGAAAAAAAGCGACCATACGGGCTCTGTCGGTTCGGTGAAAGCCAAAGACATTCAGCGTATTGCCACGGGCTCGGTCGACCAGGCGCTGCAAGGCAAAATCGCCGGCGTGTATGTCACCCCGATCAGCGGGCAGCCGGGCGCAGGAGCGGTCATCCGGATTCGTGGTACAGGCACCCTGAACAATGCCAACCCCTTGTATGTGGTAGATGGCATGCTGCTGGATGACGCCTCGTTTATCAATCCGCAGGATGTCGAATCCGTTGAGGTGCTCAAGGATGCTTCGGCTACGGCTATTTATGGCAACCGGGGCGCCAACGGGGTTATCATCATCACCACCAAGCGCGGGAATATGGGCGACAAAGCCCTGATCAACTTTAGTTCCTACTACGGCAGCCAACAACTCACCCGGCAGATCGACATGGCCAATGCCTCGCAGTTTGCGCAGATGTACAACGAACTGTCGGGCCAGACGTATTTTCCGGACCCCAGCGCCCTCGGCGAAGGCACCAACTGGCAGGACGTGATTTACCGCGATGCACCCATTGCCAGCGCCCAAATCAGCGCCAATGGCGGTTCGGAGAAGTTTTTGTACAATATTTCAGCCAACTACTTCAACCAGGAGGGCATTCAACGCGAATCCGAATTTACCCGCGTCACCCTTCGGCTCAACAACGAATACCAGATCAGCAAATTCCTGCGCCTGGGCAACAACATCGCGTTTATGGGCGCCAAAAGCCAGGAGCCGGCCGGCGTCGCCTTGTCTACCCTTTGGATGCCGCCGGTGTATGCTGAACGGGATTCGCTCGGCAAATTTTCCGACCCGACCTTTTTTGGTACCTCCATCGGCAATCCGGCAGCGGATGTATTTTACCGAAAAAACAACTTCAGCAACGGCGCCCGCCTGGTCGGGACCATGTTCGCGGACATCACTTTTTTAAAATATTTTACCTTCCGCACCAACATCGGCCTGAATTTTACCAAAGTAAAAAACAGGTTTTTCCTGCCACCCTACGAGGTATCGGTATCTCAGCGCAACATCAACGACCAGTTGTCGCTCAATTTCTACGACAACACCAACTGGTTGTGGGAAAACACCCTGAATTTCAATAAAGAATGGGGCAGTTCAAAACTGAACGTGCTGGCCGGCTACACGGCGCAGGAATCCCATTTCGAAGAATATGGCGCCAGCCGCAGCAATTTCCCCTCGGCGCAAAACGAACTCCTGTACCTGACTGCCGGCAACGATACCACCCAAATGAACTACGGGCGCGCCGGCGAATGGGCAATGGTCAGTTACCTGGGCCGCGTCAACTTCACCCTGCTGGACCGGTTTCTCTTCACGGCTTCGCTGCGGGCCGACGGCTCGTCGCGGTTTGCGGCCAGCAACCGCTGGGGCTATTTCCCTTCGTTTGCTTTTGGCTGGAACATTGCACAGGAGCCCTTCATGTCGCGCCAACACCTGCTGGACCGCCTGAAACTGCGCGCTTCCTGGGGCATTGTCGGCAACGACAAAACTCAATTGTATCCTTCTCTGGGTGTGATCCAGGGCAATTTATACTCGGTATTCGGGCCGGGCGAAACCCTCAACACCGGGGCGACGCTCACCACCCAGTCCAACGCCAATGTGCGCTGGGAAGAAGCCACCCAAACGGATATCGGCCTGGAAGCCGCCATTCTGCAAGGCCGGTTCTCGGTGGAAGTCGACTGGTACAACCGCCTCACCCGCGATATTTTGTACGAATTGCCGATTCCGGATTATGTGGGCTCGGCCGGCAACCCGGTTGTCAACGTTGCCGACGTGCGCAACCGGGGCTGGGATTTCACGCTCAACTGGCGTGAAACCCGGCAACATTTCAGTTACTCCCTGGGGGCGATCCTGTCGACGGTGAACAACGAAGTGGTCCAACTCGACGAGCGCAAATCCGAAGTAAGCGGTGGCGGCACCGCCAGTGGCGACCAGGCAACCCTGACCCGCGTCGGGCGCAGCATTGGCGATTTTTATGGATTCCAGGTAGCCGGTATTTTCCAAAATGCCGATGAAATAGCCACCCTTCCCCGTTTGGGTGACCAAAAACCCGGCGATTTCCGCTACCGGGATGTCAACAGCGACGGCGTCATCAACGACGACGACAAAGTGTATCTCGGCAGCCCGATTCCTACCATTACCTATGGCTTCAATGCCGGTATTGAGTTTGCCGGCATCGACCTCACGGCCGACTTTTTTGGCGTCAGTGGCAACAAAGTGGTGAATGCCAGGAGTATGTCGCGTTTTGGCGTGTACAACTGGGAAACTACTTATTTCAACAACCGCTGGACTGGCGAAGGCACCAGCAACACGGTGCCCCGGGTGAGCAACGGCGGCGTGAACTACCGGATGTCCGATTTTTATGTGCAGGATGGGTCATTTTTCCGCCTGCGCAGCCTGGCCATCGGCTACACGCTCCCGCGCGCACTCAGCCAGCGGGCGGGCATCAGCAAATTGCGGGTGTATGCCAGTGGCACCAACCTGTGGACCAAACAACAATACACAGGCTATTCGCCTGAATTTGCCGGCGAAAACGTTTTCAGCGCCGGTATTGATTACGGCAATTATCCGATTGCCAAAGTTATGCTCGCAGGCATTGAACTTACCTTCTAAACTACTCTTTACTATGCATACGAATCGATTTCTTATCGCCAAGAACGTATTTCTTCCCACCTTGCTGGTGCTGCTCTTTGCGAATAGTTGCCAGAAAGAGTTCCTGGACCGCAAACCGCTTGGCCAGTTGACCTACGAGAACTTTTTCCAAACGGAAGAACAGGCCGTGCAGGCTACCAATGCCGTGTACAACCAATTTCGCGCCTGGGAATGCGTGGGCCTGAGTTATATCGGCATCACGGATATCATCAGCGACGATGCCGATAAAGGCTCCACGCTCAACGACCAGCCCCTGGCCGGTGATGTCGATAATTTTACGTTTGACCCTTCCAACGCCTACTTTGCCCAGGTGTGGCGCGGCTACTTCCGGGTAATTGCGCGAGCCAACCTGGCCATCAAGGAAATTCCCAATGTGCCGGACATTGACCCGGCCCTGCGCGACCGACTGGTAGGCGAGTGCAAATTTTTGCGCGCCTATTCCTACCTGATCCTGGTACAATGGTACGGCGGACTGCCCATCGTCACGGAACCTTTGTCCGCCGACGAATACTACACCCAGGCGCGCCAGCCGGTAGATGCAGTGTATGCCCAGATCGAACGCGATTTGCAGGAGGCCATCAGTGCCCTGCCGGAGCGCTCCAAATACACCAGCGCCGACCTCGGCCGGGCGACCAAAGGTGCTGCACGCGGCATGTTGGCGAAGTTGTATTTGGTGAAAAAAGACTTCGTCAAAGCCGAACAATACGCGCTGGACCTGATTAATTCAAACGAGTACACTTTGCTAAACAAATACGCCGACAATTTTTTGAAAGTCGGTGAAAATGGCACAGAGTCTGTTTTCGAAATTGGCGCGGCAGCCTTGCCGGCAGCCATTGCCGGTCCGGCCGCTACCCCCTACAACATGGTACAGGGCGTGCGCGGCGTGCCCAACCTCGGCTGGGGGTTCAACCGGCCTTCCGACAACCTGGTTTCGTCTTACGAAAATGGCGACCCGCGCCGCGAAGCAACGGTCATCTATGTGGGCGAGGTATTGCCCGATGGCCTGACGCAAGTGCAGGACAACCCCGAAACCGTCGGCGAACGCTACAACCAGAAAGCCTGGGTGCCCTCGCACCCTGGTTTGCAGGACAACGGCCCCGGCAACATCCGCATCCTCCGCTATTCCGACGTACTGTTGGTAGCCGCCGAGGCGCTCAACGAAAACGGCAAGCCGGCCGAAGCCCTCAAATACATCAATCAGGTGCGCAAACGCGCGCGCGGCACCAACAATTTTATCCTGCCGGATGTGACGGTGACCGATCAGACGCAACTACGGGAAAGAATCTACAAGGAACGCCGGGTCGAGTTGGCCATGGAACAACAGCGTTGGTTTGACCTGCTGCGCTGGGGACGCGCCGCCGATGTGATGCAGGCCGTTGGCAAAACCAATTTTACACCCGGCAAACACGAATTGTTGCCGATCCCACAGTTGGAAATTGACCTGACGGAGGGCGTCATGGTCCAGAACCCGCTGTACTAAGTTGAGATAAGTCGTACAAAGCGTCATAGAAAAAGCGGCTGACCCGACAGGAACAGGCAAGCGACACGTGTAGTTGTCCTTGCCCCTGCCGGGCCAGCCGCTGGTATTGGTACCGGGCTGAAACAGCCGCTTACGGCAGCACCGTCACTTTGGGCTCATACACTTCCACATTCATGGAAGAGTTGTTGCCATTGAGATCAGAGATGGTGTAAATGGCCGAAACATGCAGTTCGCGGTCACTTCTGATTTTCAGAAAGCCCGACGTCACCACGGGCTCTTGCGGCGGCAAGCCTTTCCAAATAGCCCGCTCGATACCGACCGGATCGGTGAACACCGAAAAATCGGGTTGCAGGAAAAACATGGGCTCCATTTGGGCGATGGTCGTTACCTGGTTGAGCCCGGAATTGGCGCCGGCATGCACCAGAGTCGTCAGCAGGCGTTGGAAACTGGCCACCTGGCCCGAATCGTTGTGGATGGCAATTTCGGTGCGGTAGAAACCGGGCCGGTAGCTCGTGCGTTCGCTGAACCCGTGCAGGTCCTGGCGGCCGTAGATGAAGCGCACCACATAGGTGTATTGTTTTTTCTCCTCGCAGGGCGGCACCACGATCCGGACGCGTTTGGCTGTCACCACCACGCCGTCGACGACCACATCGATCGTACCGACATACTCCTGTTCTTTGGGTTCGCATTTCTGGATGCCGGTAAAACTGACCTTGAAATCGAGGGTGTGGTCTACATCAGTGGACAGCGGCCCGTAACTGTTCGGGTTGATGGAGCTGACAAACGGGGCCGTCGAACCGGTAGGTACCAGTTTGATTTCGTTGATGCTGGATACCGTGGCTTGCAACAGGTCGATGATGGTATTGACGATTTGCGTGGCATCGACATCGTTGACAAACGAGCCGCCAGTGGCTGCTGCCAGCCGCGAACCTTGTCCTGGTACGCCGGCTTCAGTACATGCGCCATAGTCGCCCGTGCCGGCACTGGGGTTGCCGTCCAAGCCCTCGCCACCGGTGACGCTGACGGCGATCAGTGTGATGTTTTGGGCTTGCAAATCCGCCGTGACACTGGCTTCGGTAATGTCATAGCCGATGCCCGATACGGAATTGCAAACCGGGTCGTGGCCGGGTGCATCGCCGAACATGACGATTATTTTTTTGGAATTATTCCGCCAACCGATCAGGTTGCCGGGATTTTTGGCCAACTGATCCAGGGCGAAAAACTGTCCTTCCGAGCCGTCGCCGCCGCCAAAGGCAGCGAGACCGCCCACCGCTGTATTGATATCCGCCAAAACACTGGTTGGCGACAGCAGGTGGCTGAAGCAAGGGTTTGTTTCCGGAAAATCGCGGTAAAAACCGACGCCGAAAGCGACGTCCAGACCGAGGCCGGACACGGAGGAAACAATGCTGTTGATCCCAGCCACCACTGCTGCAATTTCTTCCGTCATACTTCCGGTGGTATCCGCCAGTACATAAATATCGGCTTTTGGCGTCACCAGATTGGCCGGCACTGTCACGGTGATGACCTCGTCAAAGCGGTCTCCTTCGTTTAGTGTCAGGTCGTTGACCGCCGGGTTGATGGTAATGCTGGCGGCATCGGCCAGGGCCAGTTTGAGTTTGGCGCTGTCGACAAGCGTCCGGGCGGCGGCGGCTTTTTTCAAACTGACCGGCTCACCGGCAGCCGACAGAAACACACTGGCAGAAGGGCTGTTGGGGCCTTTTTCGGCAGCGGCTTTGAAATGAAAGACGCCGGCATCCACTTCCGCGCCTTTTTCCAGCAGGTGAATATTGGTTTTGCCGAGTTTCTGCTCCAACAAGGATTTGGCCCGCGCTTGCAAGGAAGCGAGGTCTGGTTTTTTTACTGGTTTCATGATGGAATGTTTTATGATAACTTGGGTGAAAATTCTAAAAAAACAGACAGGGCATAGAAATTGCCCGCGCAGGTATGGCGCTAAGGTCGGGTTCCGTAAAAGTTCTGGGAATAAAAAAGTACCCTCAAAGGTATAGGGGAAACCACCGGATCGATTCATCCGGCGGTATATTTTTCAATTAAATTGTGCTTAACAGCCAATTGAATTTTGATAGAATTGCTCAAGGCCGCAGGGTTTTCAGCAGCGCAAAACACAAGGCATCTATATTTTTCATTTGCGGATGAAACGCGGATACATTCGACAAAATGACAATGCCTCTTTTCTGTACCACATCCAGGGCCATCGAGGAAGAATAACCGCCCGTGGCGCCGTTGTGCCAGAGCCAGCGTTCGCCGGCACGGGTCAGGATAATATGCCAACCCAGGGCGACCTTGAAATTGGAATTCACGCTAAAGGTTTCTTCCTGCTGCCGGTGAAAAACGGGGTTCAGGGTGTCAAAATTAGCCTGCCCGAAGCGGGCCATATCTTCTACCGACGACAAAACGGCGCCTGCGCCGGCCAGGGCGATAAAATCCCAGTTGGGTACCACTTGCCCGGCGGGGTTTTGCCCCCTCACCAAGCGATCTTCCAGGGTTTCGCGCCGGGTGCCCGAATGCTGCATACCCAGGGGCCGGAAAATGGTGGCCTGGAGCAGCTCTTCGTACGATTGCTTTTCGATGCGGCTCAAGGCAAAGGCCAGGATGCCGGCGCCCAGGTTGGAGTATTCGTACTGCTCACCGGGTTGGCGCCGTGTTTTGATGACGCTGCTCAGGTATTGTTCGAGTTTGGGCTCATCGAAATCCCGGTACGGGTTTTCCGGGTGCATCAGGGCGGCCATGGCCATCGACTGCGGCAGCCGGGGCAATCCGGAACTGTGGTTGGCCAATTGCCGGAACGTGAACGCCGGACTTTCCGGAGGGATAAAACTCAGGTGCTCCCGGACCGGCTGATCCAGCGAGACCTGGCCCTTCTCCACGGCTGCGGCCAGGAGTGTGGCGGTAAAGACCTTGCTGATCGACCCGATTTCGAAAACGGCCCCCGCGTTGGAAACCGTTCGAAGGGTATCCTGGTCGCGCCAGACGCCGTAGAACGAAACACTGGAATCGCGCAGGAGGGCTATTGCCAATTGGGTGTTGCCGGGAAATGAGGCGACTTTTTCGGCTATAGAATCCACTTGGGCGGAGGTCCAGCCATCGATCGGGGCAAGCGCCACATGCGAGGTGGTCGTTTGGGAAACCCCTGGCCATGCCAGTGCCAGCAGGAACAGTAAAACCAGGTTTGCGTTTTTCATCGCAGCAAAACTAGCGATTCCGGCTAGTTGCAGTACCCGTTGCACCACTGTGGCCGCTGGGTTTCCCCGATTTCTTCGGCATAGCGGGTGGTTTTGGTCGCCGTATGGTTCAGAATATCCGACCAGCGCGCAGTGCCGGAATTGCCTCGGGAAGTTTTTTCCGTAAATGCATCGCGGAAACCGCAGGTAAAACAGCCCGGCTGCCCGGTTGCCAGGTGGGAAAGTTCGTTGCGGCTGCTGCTCGACATCAGGTAATCGCCGGTGGCATCCCGGAACAATTCGCCGAAATGGCGGCTTTCGTCTTCACCAAAATCATAGTTGCCCACCAGGCTGCCGTTTCGGATGTCGTTGCGGCTGCGGTATTCCTTGTTGCAGGATTCGGCCAGCACAAGCAGCAAGCGGTGGTTTTTGCGGCGGAGGGAATTGTAAACGTCTACCAGATCTATTTGCCGCGATTCGAGCGGCTCGCCGCTGATGCCCAGCGTCAGGGTAGGGTAGGCGCTGCCACCCCGGTTGTAGCCATGCCCGGCGAAATAAAAGAAAATAGCGTCGTTGCTGGCCGTACTGAGCGAGGCCAGCAGGTTGTTGAGTTTTGCCAGAGTGAAATTGCCGCTTCCGCTGAAATA
>JADLDL010000313.1 GCA_020846655.1 Saprospiraceae bacterium
CGCCATTGTCTTCGATCGACAGGACAATCTGCGTGCCCTGGCGCAGCAGTTGCAAGTGCGCTTCTGTGGCCTGGGCGTGTTGGAGGATGTTGTGCAGCATTTCCTGGGCGATCCGGAACAGGTTGATCTTGGTCAGTTCGTCGAGGTGGCCGTTTTGAAAATTGCTGTAAAAACGCCATTGCACCGCCGGGTGGCTCCGGCGCAGGCGGCTGACGGCGCCTTCGATGGCTTGCGCCAGACCTAGTTTTTCCAGCGACTTGGGCATCATGTTGTGGGCCAGGGCGCGCATTTCTTCGTGTGCCTGGTCGATGTTGGCAAGCAATTCACCGGTTTCCTGGTACCACTCGGGTTTGCCCTTCATCTGGTCGCGCAGGGCGGCCAGTTTCATTTTGGTGGAAGAGAGCAGCACGCCGATGCCGTCGTGCAGGTCCTGGGCCACGCGTTTGCGCTCCGTTTCCACCCCCAGCACCAGCGCATTGCGCCGTTCGGCCAGGATTTTGTTGCTGGATTCGTAGTAACTTTTCACCCGCACCACAAACAGCATCGACACGATCAGCATTTCCCAAATCATACCGCCCAGCAGCATCCAGGGGGTGTTCATTTGTACAAAAAACGGCGACGGGTTGGGCGAAAACTGCAACAAGCCCGGCAATTTGGGATGGAACCAATCCAATTGATGCACACAAGCCAGCACGATGGCCAGCCCGTGTGGCGTGAACCCGATCACAAACCAGATTTTTTCGCGCTTGCGCTGGGTGTAGTAGTCGTACAGAAACAAACCCATGATGGCGGCGCAGGTAATCAGCAGGTTGATCAGCAGCACTTTGTTGAGGTGCAAAAACAACACCTTGTTCTGGTGGAGCAGCAGGCTGAGGACAGTAGTGGCCAGCGCCACGGCGCTCAGAAGGATCAGGCCCCAGTCGAAATAGCGGTACCGCCGGTAGGTCTGGAAATAATAGCGCATAAACAGCAGGCCGCACACGGTGCCCAGGTTGATGGCCGTTGGCGAGAAAATCCGGTAATCCCAGCCGGGCCAAAACCAGTACCAGATGTCGAGGTCGTTGGCAAAAAAGAAGGCGCTCAGCAGGGCATAAAAATAAAACAGCCACAAGTGTCGCTCGCGCACAATGGCAAACAGGAGAGTCAGGGAAAACAAATACACCAGCACCAGTGCAAAAAACAGGATGCCTGCGCCGATTTCCACTTGTTTGAAATTCAGTTGCCAGCGCTGCTCGCTCCAGAAGGAAAAGGTAAAATTGGTGGTGTAGTAATACGAGCGCACGTACAGGTATACCTGCGCCGAGGCGCCGAGGGGTTCTTTCCAGCGAAACACCAGGTTGGGGTAGTTCAGGGGGCGCGCCTCGGGCTGCACGCGGTTGCCCTGCTGCATAAACAACACGCCGCCCTCCGGGCTCACCCGGTAAAAATGGAGCGTATCGAGGTTGGGGTTGTTGCATTCCAGGAGCACCGGCAGGGAGTCGGGCTCGGGTTGGTAAAATTTGGGCAGCACCGGTGCATTATTCTGCAGGCTGTTGGTCACCCGGAAGCGCAGCCAGTAGCCTTTGGTGCTGAGCCCAAAATACACACCGTAGTCTTCTTCCAGGGGATGCCAGGCCGTGTCCGGAAGCGCTTCGACGTCTTTCAGGCTCCAATGTACGCCAGAGGGCTGCGCTACATACTCCATGTGGCGCTCAGGATAAGGCTCCCAGAAGGCGGCCCCGATGTCAATGGGTTGGTGAGCCCACAACGGTCTGCCTGCCACAACCCACAGCAAGCAAAGAAGCAACACAGACCGCAACGTCTTTCTCATAGTACAGCGGCTTTATAAGCCCAGGCAAATTTGCTTCTGAGAACGTAAAAAATCGTTCAATTAACTTGTTATTCTTAAAAATGGCGGTTTAACGGGACGCGCCTACCGGATATCAGGGAGAAGGCCCAAGAAAAATACCGGAAACCGGGGAGGCTTTTCAGGGTCTTTGCAGGTGTTCATCTGCGCCGAATATCCCGACATTTGAACCAAACATTTTTAATCCCCTCGCAAGCCGCCGCCTCAGCGGATACATGCTACACAATTTGACGGCTCAGCCGTTTTTCAAGATACACATTTGCATACGAAAAGGGCCAAACTGGTGTAAACTAGGATGGCCCGTCTTTTTTTACCCGCCAAGGGTACTTCGGCCAATTGGCCAAGTACATAGTCCAGGTATTCTTGTTTACCGGCATGTTTCCAAATATGATAAAGGTAGAGACAACCTCATTCATTTCTAAACCTTGAAAATTGGTCATTGATCATTGAACATTTCCATTTTTAAATTATTGAATTTCAATTTTTTACAATGCTCAATGACTAATGTTCAATGTCTAACTACTTCCAACGTTGCTACCGGTGCCCATCCTGAATATCCATACGCACTACCCTACCGCCAACCCGGAGGTTTTGGCGATCGAAAGCCTGTATTTCGGCCAGCCAACACCCGGCTCTTCAGCCTGGCGTTCGGTAGGCTTGCATCCCTGGTATCTCGATTTTCCGGAAATTGCCCTTGCCGAACATTGGCTCCGCGAACAAGCGGCCCGGCCCGGCACCCTGGCCATCGGCGAAGCCGGACTGGACCACAGCACAAGCACGCCCTGGCTACGGCAGGTACAAGCCTTCGAGTGCTGCCTGCGCGTTGCCGCCGACACCCGCAAGCCGCTTGTTCTCCACTGCGTCAAAGCCTACGACGAGGTGTTGGGCCTGCTGCGCCGCTACGCCTTGCCTGCTGTATTTCACGGCTTCGACAAACACCCCCAGGTAGCCGCCCGCCTGTGGCAGGCGGGGTACTATTTGTCGTTCGGCGCCGCCCTGTTCAACAGCCGCAGCCACGCCGCCGAAGCCTTGCGCCAAACTCCCGCCGATCGTTTTTTCCTGGAAACTGACGATAAAAAACTGGATATCAAACAAGTATACGAACGGGCCGCCGACATTCGGGGCAGCACGCCGGAAATTTTGCAGGCGCAGGCCTGGGAAAATTTTCAGAACCTCGGCGGTTCAATACTTTTGCCGGGCAAAAACGACCACACGACATGACGACCAGCACACCAGCCCCCGCTCCACATTGGCTCCAACGCACCGAACTGCTGCTCGGCCCCGAAGCCCTGGAGCAACTCCAGCAGCTCAATATTCTGGTCATCGGCCTGGGTGGCGTGGGTAGTTATGCCGCTGAGTTTCTCGCCCGCGCCGGCGTAGGCAAAATGACGATTGTGGACGGCGACACAGTAGACCTCACCAACACCAACCGGCAATTGCCGGCCCTGCACAGCACCGTGGGCCAGCCCAAAGCCGCCCTCATGGCAGCCCGCATGAAGGACATCAATCCGGCACTCGATCTCACGGTCCAGGAGGCCTTCTTTTCCCCCGAAATTGTCAAAACCATGCCGTTTCAGCAATACGACTATGTGTTCGACTGCATCGACTCGGTGCAGCCCAAGCAGTACGTGATCGTGGGCTGCAAACAACAAGGCGTGCGGGTGGTGAGCAGCATGGGCGCCGGCGGCCGCGTCGACCCCTCGAAGGTGCAGGTGGCCGATATTTCCGAAACCTTCAACTGCCCCTTCGCCCAGCAGGTGCGCAAAGGCCTCAAGAAAAAAGGCGTGCGGCGCGGCGTCACGGTTGTCTTTTCTTCCGAGCCGGTAGAACGCGAAACCTGCATGATGACCGACGGCAGCCGGTTCAAAAAATCGTTTTACGGCACCATTTCCTACATTCCGGCGCTGTTCGGGTTGCACATGGCCAGCGTGGTCGTGCGGGACGTGGTGGGAAAAGAAATCCACCGCCATGAAAAAAATAGCCACCATGGTCATCCTGCGCGCCGGAGACCAGTACCTGTTGTTGAAACGGGCCAAAGCACCCAACGCCGGCCTGTATGCCCCGGTAGGCGGCAAACTCGAAGCCCACGAACGCCCGCGCGACGCCGCGCTGCGCGAAACCTTTGAAGAAACCGGCCTCCGCATCACCGATCCGCAGTTCTGCGGCGTGCTGTCCGAAACCTCTCCTGCCGACTACAACTGGCTCTGCTACATCTACCTGGCCGATATCGAATACCTGCCGCCGCCGCCCTGCGACGAAGGCCAACTGGAGTGGATCAGCACCGCCCGGCTTACCGACATCCCCACGCCCGCTACCGACCTGGCCATCTATGACTATGTGCGCCGGGGCGAAAAATTTGTAATCGACGCCGTTTTTGACGCCGAACTACGGCTTGTTCAACTGATGGACGAATTGTCGGGCCAGGACCTGGGTCATTTCATGTCTTTTAAAAATTAATGCCCCCGCCGCTCCCGCCAAACACCCCGAAACCAGTATGTTTGCTCTGCGCCTTACCCACCCTATCCCGCCGATGTTTTTTTAGTTAAACACGAGTACAAAGCCTCTATTTTTATGAATACCACTGATGCCCACCCTGCCGCTCCTGCGGCAGCCGTGGCCGAACGGCCTACCTATACCCACGAAGAAGCCCTCGCCGCCGCTACCGATTATTTTGAAGGCGACACCCTGGCTGCCGGCGTTTGGGTGAATAAATACGCCCTCAAAGACTCCTTCGGAAAAATCTACGAACGCAGCCCCGAGCAGATGCACCGCCGCATCGCCGCCGAAATCGCCCGGATGGAAAAACGCTACCCCAACCCCGTCTCCGAACCGGAAATCCTCGGGCTCCTCGAGCGTTTCCGCTACCTCGTGCCCCAAGGCAGCCCCATGTCGGGCATCGGCAACCCCTTCCAGGTGGTGTCGCTATCCAACTGCTTCGTGATCGGGGTGGAAGGCAGCGCCGACTCGTATGGCGCCATCCTGAAACTGGACGAAGAACAGGTCCAACTCATGAAACGGCGCGGCGGCGTAGGCCACGACCTCTCCGACCTCCGGCCCGCCGGCACGCCGGTCATGAACAGCGCCCTCAGCAGCACGGGCATCCAGCCCTTCATGGAGCGCTACTCCAACTCCACCCGCGAAGTGGCACAGGATGGCCGCCGAGGCGCCCTCATGCTCACCCTGGCCGTGCAACACCCCGACTCGCCCGCCTTCGTGGATGCCAAACTGGACAGCACCAAGGTCACCGGCGCCAATATTTCCCTGCGCCTCGACGACGAGTTTATGCGGGCCGCCGTCAGCGGCAGCCCCTACCGGCTGCGTTTCCCCATCGGCTCGAAAAAACCCTTGCTCGAAAAAGAAATCGATGCCGCCGGGCTGTGGAAAAAAATCGTGCACAACGCCTGGAAAAGCGCCGAACCCGGCGTGCTGTTTTGGGATACCGTGCTGCGCGAATCGGTGCCCGACTGCTACGCCGACCTGGGCTTCCGGACCGTGTCCACCAACCCCTGCGGCGAAATCCCGCTCTGTCCCTACGACAGTTGCCGCCTGCTGGCCATCAACCTGCTCAGTTACGTGCAACACCCCTTCACGCCGCAGGCGCGCTTTGATACCGACTTGTTCGAGCAACACGCCCAACTCGCCCAACGCGTGATGGACGATATCATCGACCTGGAATTGGAAAAAATTGAATACATCCTCCTCAAGATCGACAAAGACCCCGAGCCGGAGGCTGTGAAAGCCACCGAACGCGATCTTTGGCTGAAAATCCGGGAAAAATGCCGGCAAGGCCGCCGCACCGGCATCGGCATCACCGCCGAAGGCGATCTGCTGGCCGCCCTGGGCATCCGCTACGGCTCCGAAGAATCGCTGGATTTTTGTGAAAACCTGCACCGTCGGCTCGCCCTGGCCGTTTACCGGGGCTCGGTGAACCTGGCCCGCGAACGCGGCGCCTTCCCGATTTTCGACGCCGCCCGCGAAGCCAACAACCCCTTCATCCAGCGCCTGCGCGAAGCCGATCCGGATTTGTATGCCGATATGCTGCAATTCGGCCGCCGCAACATCGCGCTGCTCACCATTGCCCCTACCGGCACCACCAGCCTGATGACCCAAACCACCTCGGGCCTGGAACCGGTGTTCCGGATTTCTTACAAACGCCGCCGCAAAGTCAATCCCAACGACAAAAATGTACACGTCACCTTCACGGATGTGGTGGGCGACAGTTGGGAGGACTACCACGTGTTTCACCATCCGTTCCAACTGTGGCTGAAAGCCAGGGGCTACGACCCGGCCCAAATCAACAAAATGCCGGACCACGAACTGCAAGCCATCATCGAACAATCGCCCTGGTACCGCGCCTCGGCCGAAGACGTGGATTGGGTAAACAAAGTACACCTCCAGGGCCGGGTACAGAAATGGGTGGACCACAGCATCAGCGTCACGGTCAACGTACCGGAAGATGCCACCGAAGAACTGATCGAAAAAATATACCTGACCGGCTGGGAAGTAGGCTGCAAAGGCATGACGGTGTACCGCGAAGGCTCGCGCAGCGGCGTGCTGGTGAGCGACAAACCTTCGGAGAAAAAAGAAACCTTCAGCGAAACCGCCGCCCCCAAACGCCCCAGATTGCTGGATGCCGTGGTGGTATCGTTTATGAACAACGACGAACGCTGGGTAGCCGTGGTGGGTTTGCTGCACGGCCGGCCCTATGAAATATTTACCGGCCGGGCCGTGGATTCGTTCTCGATTCTGACCCAGGTTTCCGAAGGAAAAGTATTGAAAGTCAAAGAAGACGGCAAAAACCGCTATGATTTTCAGTATGTCGACAAAAGCGGCTACAAGGTCAGCATCGAAGGCCTGTCGCGCACCTTCAACAAAGAATACTGGAACTATGCCCGGCTCATTTCCGGCGTGTTGCGCCACGGCATGCCGCTGCACTACGTGGTAGCCATGGTCGAAAACCTGCACCTGGAAACAGCCTCGCTCAACAACTGGAAAAACGGTGTGGTCCGTGCCCTTCGGAAATTTGTCCCCGACGGCACCGAGCCCTCGCACAATACCTGCCCCTCTTGCCATACCGACGGCCTGGTGTACCAGGAGGGCTGTTTGCATTGTAAGAACTGCGGGCATTCGGAGTGTAACTAAAAAAAATGGCTACTTTTGCGCCGCCTGACCAAGTAAAACACCCCGATTCTTCATTTTCAGGCTTTTAAAACTCAACTTGTACCATGAGCGCAATCCGCGACATCATCGCCCGTGAAATTATCGACTCGCGTGGCAATCCTACTGTGGAAGTAGAAATATGGACCGAAACCGGTTTTATGGGCCGTGCCGCTGTGCCTTCGGGCGCCAGCACGGGCGTACACGAAGCCGTCGAACTCCGCGATAACGAGGAAGGCCGCTACCTCGGAAAAGGCGTACGTCAGGCTGTGAAAAACGTGGAAAAAATGCTCCGCGAAGAACTGCTGGGCTGCGAAGTGACCGACCAGATCAAAATCGACCGCACCATGATCGCGCTCGACGGCACCCGCAACAAAAGCAAGATCGGCGCCAACGCCATCCTGGCCGTATCGCTGGCCGTAGCCAAAGCCGCTGCCGAAGAGTTTGGCCAGCCGCTCTACCGCTACCTCGGCGGCGTCAACGCCCACGTGTTGCCCGTACCAATGATGAACATCCTCAACGGCGGCGCACATGCCGACAACGGGATTGATTTTCAGGAATTTATGGTCATGCCCGTCGGCGCCGAATCCTTTAGCGAAGGCCTGCGCATGGGCGTGGAAATTTTCCACCACCTGAAAAAAGTACTCAAAAGCAAGGGCTACGCCACCAACGTCGGCGACGAAGGCGGCTTCGCCCCCGGTATCAAAAACAACGAAGAGGCCATTCAAATGGTGATGACCGCCATTCAGGCCGCCGGCTACCGCCCGCTCGACGACGTCGTCATTGCGCTGGACGCCGCCGCTTCCGAGTTTTATGATGCGGAAAAAGGCGAGTATGTGTTCAAAAAATCCACCGGCGACCGGCTCAACCGCAACGATATGGTGAGCTTCTGGAAAGACTGGTGCAACCGCTACCCCATCCATTCCATCGAAGACGGCTGCGCCGAAGACGATTGGGACGGCTGGAAAACCATGACCGAAACCCTCGGCCACCGCATCCAACTCGTGGGCGACGACCTGTTTGTCACCAACACCGAACGCCTGCAACGCGGTATCGATGAGAAAATCGCCAACTCGATCCTCATCAAAGTAAACCAAATCGGTTCGCTCACCGAAACCATCGAAGCCGTAAACCTGGCTACCCGCCACGCGTACACCTCGGTGATCAGCCACCGTTCGGGCGAAACCGAAGATACCACCATCGCCGACCTGGCCGTAGCCCTCAACGCCGGCCAGATCAAAACCGGCTCGGCCAGCCGCTCTGACCGGGTCGCGAAATACAACCAACTGCTTCGCATCGAAGAAGAACTGGGCGACGCCGCTACCTACCTGGGGCGCTCCATTTTCGGACTTTGATCGATTGATATACCGTCGTTCCCCAACCGCGAAGTCGAGTGTCTTCCGCGTAGTTGAACCTTGCACATTGGTCATTGCACATTTTTAATTTTTTAAAATTGAAATGTTCAATGACCAATGTCCAATTTGCAATGGCCAACTGCTTGTGAGACAACCGCTTCGCGTTTTTTTTTTACCCTTTTACTCAACTTCATATGAGTCAATCCGGTAAAACTGCCATCATCGTCGGCGCCACCGGCATGGTAGGTACCTACATCCTGCACCACCTGGCCTTCGACAACCTGTACGCCAGGATCGTCATCCTCAGCCGGGGGCCCCTCAACGCCGTGCATTACAAAATCCAGCACGAAGTAGTCAATTTCGACCGCCTCGATCCAGCCCTCGTGAAAGGCCACGACCTGTATTGTGCCCTCGGTACCACCCGCCGCAAAGCGGGCTCCAAAGAAGCCCAGTACAAAATGGATTGTACCTACCCCTATGAGATCGCCAAAGCGGCGAAAGCCAATGGCGTGGAAAAGTTCATGCTCGTTTCCTCGCTCGGCGCCGATCCCCAATCCTCCAATTTTTACCTCCGCACCAAAGGCGAACTGGAAGAAAAATTAAAAGCCCTACAGTTCGACAACCTGGTCATCGCCCGGCCCTCTATCCTGATCGGCAAGCTCAAAGAATTTCGCTTGGGTGAAAAAATCGGCATCTGGTTCTCCTACCTCATCTGGCCCTTCCTGTTCGGCTCCTGGCGCAAATACCGCTTTGTGCATGCCCGCCGCGTGGCGGCTTCGCTGGTCATCACGGCCTCCTACGACTTGAAAGGCGTGGACATCATCGAGTCCGACCGGATTCAGTCCTTCAACCTGGAACACTACCACTACTAGGTGTTCAATACCCGATGGCCGCCCCGTCCTTCCGGCTTTCGCTGGCGCCGTAGTACACCTTTTTGAGGGGGTCCCAACGAATCGCCTGATACCCGCCATAGCCGCCCAGGCCATAGCCCACCGAGTGGCCCATTTGCATCAACTGTCGGATCACTGCATAGTCGAAGCCCGATTCCAGCAGGATCTCGCCCCGGCCCTTGCTTTGGCCGGTAGCCGCACCCGTGGGGTCGCTGTTGCCGCCCTGGTGGTCGAGCCGCGGCGCATCGCCGGCTTCTTGGATATTCATTTGAAAATCAATTATATCCATCACGATTTGTACATGTCCCAGGGGCTGGTAGTCGCCCCCCATCACTCCGAAACTCAGGAAGGGTTCGCCGTCTTTGGTGATAAATGCCGGAATGATGGTGTGAAACGGGCGTTTGCCCGGCGCGAACACATTGGCGTGCTGTGGGTCGAGGCTAAAGAGTTCGCCGCGGTCCTGGAGCATAAAACCAAGTCCTGGCGGCACCATGCCGCTGCCCATGCCCCGGTAATTGCTCTGGATGAGGCTGATCATGTTGCCGGCTTCATCGGCCACGGTGAGGTAGATGGTATTGTTGGAAAACGGCCCGCCAGCCGACACGGTGCTGGCAGCGCGTTCGGGCTGAAGGAGGGCGCGGCGGCTGGCAGCATACTCTTTGCTAAGCAGTGCGGCTACCGGCGTTTGGGCAAAAGCCGGGTCGGCGTAGTATTTGGCCCGGTCTTCAAATGCCAGTTTTTTAGCCTCCGTAAACAGGTGGATATGGCGGGCCGTGCCAAAATCCTGCGGCCCAAATGAGTAGCCTTCCAGGATATTCAACATTTGCAGCGCGGCCATGCCCTGGCCGTTGGGCGGCAGTTCCCACACCTCGTAGCCCCGGTAGTTGACTTGCACCGGCTCCACCCACTCGCTGTGGAACGCAGCCAAGTCTTCGGCCGACAAAAAGCCGCCCTGCTCCTGCATAAACGCGCCAATCGTTTGGGCAATACTGCCTTTGTAAAACGCATCCCGCCCTTTGTCGGCCAGCAGGCGGTAGGTTTGCGCCAGCATGGGATTGCGAAAGACATCGCCTTTTTCGGGCGCTTTGCCGCCGGGCATCCAGGTTTCTTTGAAATGGGGCTGTTCGGCAAAACGCCGGGCACTGGCTTGCAGGTAGTAGGCGATCAACTCCGTCACTGGAAACCCTGTTTCGGCATACCCGATGGCCGGTTGGAGCAGCTCGCGCATGGGCAAGCGCCCAAAACGCTGGTGCAGCGAAAACCAGCCGTCGACGCAGCCCGGCACCGTCACGGGCAGCGGACCGTAACTGGGTATACTTTTCAGGCCTTTTTCCTGAAAATATGCCAGGCTCAGGCTTTTCGGGCTGGGGCCGCTGGCGTTGAGGCCGTATAGTTTTTTGGACTGGGCATCCCAAACGATAGCAAACAAATCGCCGCCGATGCCGCTGCCGGTAGGCTCCATGAGGCCCAGGCAGGCATTGGCGGCTATGGCGGCGTCGATGGCCGAGCCGCCTTTTTTGAGGATATCGATCGCGACCTGGCTGGCCAGCGGGTGGCTGGTGCAGGCCATGCCGTGCTGGGCGATCACCTCGCTGCGGGTGGCCCAGGGGCGGCCGGTGATGCGGTCCTGTGCGAGACTGGTCGCAACAAATAGAAAAAAGCATGCAACCGAAAGGTATGTTTTCATCATCAGGAAGTTTTTAGCGCCGGTACTCCGCAGCGTTCCGACAAAAATCAGATTTTTAACTACAAAAACATCTCTGCCAGTATGAAACATTACATCACCTTACTTGCACTCGCCCTGTTTTCGTTGCCCCTGAGCGGGCAAGCCCAATCCTCCGGCCATTTTGCCAGCCGGGCGCTGTTTGGCGCCGGTTTCGGTGCCGAATACGACTACGTTGGTGAGTGGGACAACGAGTACGAAGTCGCGCTCTTCTTCAGCCAGCGGGCCGGTATTTCCCTGAGCAAACGTTGGTACGCCGGCATCCAGACCCGGATCATCCGGGCCCGGAATTTTGAGACCGACATGCAATCGTTTTACATGGCCGGTATCTGGGGGCGCTATTATTTTATTCAACCATTTCTCCAGGAAAAACCCCGGCGCTGGGGTTTGTTTGCCGAAACCGGCTTGCTGACCGGCAATTATTCCTTTGACAATATTGATTTTATAGAATACTACGTCCAGCGGCCCGGCCAATGGTACATCCCGGTGGTGTTGGGCGGCGAGTTTCGCTTGTGGCGCAACCTGAGCCTGGAGTTTGGCGCGCACTTAAACTACACCGTTGGCAAAAGTTGGGACCAATACGGCATTGCCTACCCACACCTGGGCCTCAACTGGCGAGGCAATGTAAAAGGCAAAATGTAAAATGTAAAATGTAAAAGGGTGTTACGCGGCGCGGGGTTGATGATAGGATATTTATTACCTGTTAAACCGGTATTTTTATCCCTTAGAACAACCCCGCGCCGCGTAACACCCTTTTACATTTTACATTTTACATTTTACATTTTGCCTTTTACATTGCCTCGCCAGAAGGATGCCAATTGAAGTTGCAGCGCCTGCGCTTGCGCCGCAAAGGAATGGTTGGGGGAGTTAGCGATGCGCGTAAGTAGGGTCTTGAATGCCTGCGTTTCGGTTTGGCCGGCAGCCAGCAGCGCCAGTGCCTGGTTCCATTCGGCTTTTTCCTGAAATTTGGGTTCGCCCTGTGCCGCACAGCGTTCAAAGGCGGCCGCGGCCATATCGTATTGGCCGGCCTGCAAGGCGGCGTGGCCCAGGTAGAACTGCGCTTCGGCGTAGCGCTCCTGGCCGGCGGCAATGCCCGAGAAAAAAGCCTGGGCGGCTGCCCAATCGCCTTTTTGCAGCGCCTCAAAACCGGGTTGCAGGACTTGTTCGGCCGCCGGGCCGGAGCGGAAGGCTGAGTCGGCCGGTTTTTCGTAGTAGCCGGCGTACAAGGCCTGGTCGGTGTATTGCCGGCCGGCCCACTGGAAGCCAAACCAGCCCAGCAGCAGCGCTACGCCAGCCGCCGCAGCCCAGCGGATCCAGCTGAGGCGCATCGGGACGACCTTGCCCGTTGGCGGCGCAGTAGCCTGTTCGGCGGCGGCCCAGGTTTCCAGTTGGGCCCGCAAGTTGTTTTCAATTTGCTGTTCGATCACCTCACCGGCCTGGCGGTAGAGGGCCAGGGCTTCACGGAGTTCGGCATTTGCCTGCAACTCCGCTTCGAAAGCAGCGCTATCGGCAGGGCTGAGGGCGCCGGTTTCGTATTGGTCGATGCGGTCGAAGTATTGGTTTAGGTCCATGTGTTCAACAAGTTTAAAGGACTACAATTGGCGCCACTGTTCCATCTGCGGGTTTTGGCGCACGAGGTCCAGGAGGTTCAGGTGGCAGCGGTATTTGGCTTTCCGGGCCATATCGGGGCTGGAAAAACCCAGGGTCGAGGCGATTTCTTCCATCGAGTACGAGAGTTTCCAAAGTTCCAGAATACGCTGGCAGCGCTCGCCGAGTTGTTCGAGCAGGCGGTGGAGTGTGTCTTTGCGTTCCTGGCTGATCAGGGCGATTTCCGGGGTAATTTCGTCCGGCTCATTGGGCAACGGCGGCTCCGCGACGACACGGGTGTGCGCGTTTTTCCGAACCTGGTTCATCCACAAAAACCGGCAGATCGAGTACAAATAGCCTTTCAGCGGCGCTTCGCCCCGAAATTTACCTTCCCGGACATTCCGGTCGAGCACAATGATGCCTTCGTGAAACATATCCTGCCCGTCGGCGGCATTGCCTTGCCGGAACCGCACGTGCTGGATAACCTTGCGCTTGAGTTCCTGATCGGCATAAATCGCCCGCAGGGCATCCTGCCGCGCCCGGCCGCCGGAGACAATGGCTTGCAGGAGTTGTTCGTCCGTCCAATCGCTTTCTTTCATGCTTGTGTAGTATGCCGGGGAAATGTGCCCCGGGGTGAGCATATTTTTTCGTTTTTTGTTGCTGGAAACTTCATTCCCTCACACAAAGGTACGCATCGAATCATATGTGGCGATTTGCTCTTCTGTCCGGACTGGCCCTGATCTTTTGGCTGACCACCAGCCAGGCTCCTGCCGGCGACCGGGGGGCGCTGTTGTTGCAGGAAGCCCGGGCCTTGCTCGATTCGGCCCGCTACGAAGCGGCTTTGCAACGCGGCCAGGAGGCCCTGGAGCATTTTCCGGCCCGCGACACCAGCGCCGGCGCCTGCCTGTTGCTGCTGGGCCACGTATTTTTGGAAACCGGCCAATGGGAAGCCGCCCGCGAGCAATACCAGGCTGCCCTCGATATTTTTACCCAACAACAGGGCCCCGACGGCCTCCTCGCTGCGCAGGCACTGAACGCACTGGGGGAATATTTTTATAAAAAAAATGACTCCAGGCAAGCCGAACAATACTACCGCCGGGCCATGGATATTCGTGAAGCCCGGCTGGGCGGCTGGCACGAATGGGTAGCCGATGGCTACAACAACATCGGCAATTGCCGGGTACTGGTAGCAGATTACGCCGGCGCCACCGAGTTGCATGAGAAGGCATTGTACATCCGCTACCAAATCCTGCCTTTGGGGCACCCCGACCAGGCGACCAGCCTCAACAACCTCGGCAATTGCGCCTACCTCTCCGGCGATTTTGAAAAAGCCCGCATCCATTTTAAACAAGCCCTGGTCTACCGTGAAGAACGGTTCGGCCCCAAACACCCCAAAACCGCCCAGGTACTCAACAACCTCGGCAACGCCTGCGCCGCTTTGGGGCAACGCAGCCAGGCTATTGAACTGTACCGGCGCGCACTCGACATTCGCCGCCAGGCCTTCGGACCCCAACACCCCGGCGTGGCATCCGCCCTGGAAAACATCGCCGATTTGTACGCCGACAATGGCGATTTCATTGCGGCGCTCGACTATTACCGCCAAGCCTATTCCATCCAACGCGGGCTGCAAGGCGAGCAATCGGTGGCTGCCGCTACGCTGTGGCACAAAATCGGCCTGTGCTACCAGTACGAAGGGGATACCCGGCGCGCGCTGGCCCAGCACCTGGCGGCCGAGCCCGTGCTGCGGGCTGCCTTTGGCAACGCACACCCCTTTCTGGCAGGTTTGTACAACAACATCGGCAATTGCCTGGCCAGACAGAACGACCCGGCGCCAGCCCAGGCTTACTATGAAAAAGCGCTGGCTGTTTTTCGAAACATTCGCCCCCTCCCCTATGCCGGGCTGGCATTGAGTTACAACAACCTGGGCATGCTCCAGCACAGTCAGGGTCGGTATCTGGCCGCTGTGGCCAATTTTGACAAAGCCCTCGCCACCGTTGCTGCCGGCCAGCCCGAGCGAACGGCCGACTATGCTATTTTTTTGAAAAACAAAGGCCTCACGCTCCAGCAACTTGGGCGCTGGCCCGAAACCCAAGCCGTTTTTGCCGAGGCACAGCGCATCGCCGATACCTGCCGCGACGAGTTGGCAAATACCGAAATCCGGGCAGCCTGGGGCAGCCTGCTCTGCCAGCGCGGCTTGCACCTGCGCGACACGACCCTGTTGCGACAATCCCTCACGACGCTCGAAGCAGCACTGCTGGCTTCCGACAGCCTCCGGCTCCAACTGAGCGCCCCAGCCTCGCGGCAACGCTGGCTGGAGCGGCAATTTCCAAGCCTCAACAGCGCTCTGGAGGCCTGTTTCGAACTCTGGACGCTTACCCGCGAACCCGGACTGCCCGAACGGGCCTTCGCCCTGGCCGAACGCGGCAAAAGTCTGCAACTGCTCGAACAACTGCGGAAGGAACAAGCCGGGCGTTTTGCCGGGGTGCCCGACTCGCTGCTCCAACAGGAGCGCTATTGGCAGGAAGAACTAAACCGCCTCGACAAGCAGCGCCTGGCCTGGCTGGCAGCCGGAAAAACCGAACAAGCCGCCCTCAGCGAAGCGGCTGTAGCGCAGGCCCGGCAGGCACTGGCTGAGTTGATCCGGCGTTTCGAGCAGGATTACCCCGCGTATTTCCGGCACAAATACGAGCGACCAACAGCCACCTGGGCCAGCCTGCGGCAACACCTGCTGTCGCCCGACCAGGCCCTGCTGGAGTATTGCAGCACCGATACTGCGGTGTTTGTATTTGTGCTGACGGCTACGGAGTTTCGCTGGCTACGGCTGCCGCTCGACTTTCCGCTGACCGACTGGGTGGCCAGCCTGCGCCACAGCCTGCAAGCGTACCCGGAAGCCAGTGGCAGCGCGGCTACCGAACTGTCTGCCACCTACTGCGACCGGGCCTACCGGCTCTACGAAAAACTGGTAGCGCCGGTAGTCGCAGCGGTAGACTTGCCGCCTGGCCTCCTCATCGCGCCGGATGGCGCCCTGGCGTATTTGCCGTTCGAATGTTTGCTGCGCGAGCAAGCGGCAGCGGCGGAGCAGTTCAAAAGCCACCGGTACCTGGTCCGCGATTTCCGGATCAGTTACGCCTATTCGGCCACGCAGCAGTTGGAGTTGCTGTTGCGGCCGGCGCGGCGTTTGCCGCATACCCTGCTGGCGGTGGCGCCGGCTTATGAAAACAACCCCTATGGCTTGCAAGCCTTGCAACACAACCGCCCGGAGGTACAGGCGGTGAGCCAACTGTTTGGCGGCAAGGTGCTGGAGGGTGCGGCGGCAAGTTCGGGCGCCTTTTTGGCGGCAGCCGGGCAGTACCGGTTGTTGCTGCTGGCCACGCACGGGCAGGCCAGCAGCGCTGTGGGCGAACTTTCGTACCTGGCCTTTAGTGCAACGGCCGACAGCACCGAAAACCCGTTTTTGTACGTTCGGGATTTGTATACCCAGTCCATCCCGGCCGAACTGGTGGTGCTGAGCGCCTGCGAAACCAGCGTGGGCGAATACCAGTTGGGGCAGGGCGTGATCAGCCTGGCCAAAGGTTTTTTTCAGGCCGGCGCCCGCAGCGTGGTAGCCACTCTTTGGAGTGTGGACGACGCCCGGAATGCCGAATTGGTGCAGTTGTTTTTTCAACAACTCCGCGCCGGCGCCGCCAAAGACGCGGCCTTGCAGCACGCCAAACTTGATTTTTTACAAAACCATCCGCACGACGAAGCGCACCCCGTGTACTGGGCCGCCCTGACCGGCTATGGCGATATGCGCGCCCTCGAAAACCAGGCCTGGGGCGGCTGGTTTTGGCTGGGGTTGGCGGTAGTGGGATCGGTAGCGGGGTATTTGTTTTGGCGGAGCAACCGGCGGTAGAGCAACTGGCTTCCA
This sequence comes from Saprospiraceae bacterium, assembly GCA_020846655.1. GTDB lineage: Bacteria > Bacteroidota > Bacteroidia > Chitinophagales > Saprospiraceae > M3007. The sequence continues at coordinate 16,466 of JADLDL010000313.1, forward strand.
TAACTAATAGCGGTATTAGTGGTGGCACGGGATTTTAGAGTCTGCCGCTGAGTTTTCGTACGAAAAATCAGCGGCAG
>JADLDL010000314.1 GCA_020846655.1 Saprospiraceae bacterium
CCTGGTTGGCGGGTGTGCGGATACTGCCCAATCCGAGCAGCGGCAAAACCTGGGTGGAACTGCCGAACCGGCAGGTAAAGCTCTTGCGCATTCAAGTGACGGACATGAGCGGGCGGGTGTGGCAGACGCTGGAAAACATCGGTGCTCAAAACCGGTTTGAAATCGACGGCACCAGGCTTCCGGCAGGTGTGTACGCGCTGCGTTTACAGACGGGGGCAGAGAGCGGCGTGGCCTTGCTGGTTATCCAGCCGTGAGTTTATTCGAGACGTTTCCAGTATTGAGTCCGGTAGAACGGGCCGAAATTGCCGCGTACCACGAGCATATTGGGGTTGCCTGGCTGGAGCCAGTATTTGAGGTCGTACCATTTGCCTTGTTTGGGAAACAGCACCCGGCCGCCCTGCCAGGATCCGTCGCGGAGGGTCATGTTTTCGATGATCACCATGCCGAGCACGGGTTGGTTTTTGCGGTGGCCCTCGCATTTGTCGCAGAGGTGGTTGATGCCTTCGCGCAGGACTTTGATGACCTGCCCGAACTGTTTGCCGTCTTTTTCAAAAATCAGGATATGGCTTTTCACCTCCCCGGTTTCGTCGTCGGTAGTGAGCCAGGTGCCGAGCGCCGAATGGCGGGCGCCGCTGACCTGGCCAAACAGTAGACTGATAAAAAGAAAAGCGGCACCAAGCAGCAGAATAGTTTTTTTCATGGACGTAAGATATACCCTGCGGAACAGGAATGAACACACCGGACGATGGAAATCGGGGCAGGAGCGCCAAGGTGCGCTGGCCGAAAGCCTTAAATAACGGGCTGGCCCGAGGTTTTCGGCCTGGTATTTTTCGTCAAACGAGTATTTGTTGCAAAAAACGAAATATTCAGGTAAGTTATTGATAATCAGTGCAAATATCGCATTTTTGGATATTAATGATTGAATAGCGCGGCAATATTTCGACTGATTATCAATGCATTACGCCAATGGAGGGCTGTTGAAAAATTTTAAAAATCCCTTGCACAATCCGAAGGCTCGTTCTACCTTTGCACCCGCTTTGGAAAAAGCCCCTTTTACAGGTTTAACATTTCAACATTTAACAGCACATAAAATGAATACGCTGAGTTACCGGACGGAATCCGTCAGTAAAGAAAAGGCGGAGCACAAATGGTATGTGGTAGACGCGGAGAATCAAGTGGTTGGTCGCCTCTGCAGCCATATTGCCACCGTACTGCGCGGCAAAAACAAGCCCAGCTATACCCCGCATGCCGACACCGGCGATCATGTGATCGTGATCAACGCCGACAAGATCCGGTTCACGGGTAAGAAGTGGGCCCAAAAAGAATACAAAGATTTTTCGCTGCACCCCGGCGGCTTGCGCCTGACCGTGGCCGAGGAGTTGATGGAAAAAGACCCGCGCCGGATCATTGAACGCGGCGTGAAAGGCATGTTGCCCAAAACCAAACTGGGCCGTCAGGTGTACAAGCGCCTGTTCGTATATGCCGGCACGGTTCATCCGCACACCGCGCAAAAACCGGAAGATCTCAAATTTTAAGGTGACCGGAGTTTCTCTGGATAAACCGCTCAATCACTCAATCATACACGGATTATGGAAATGATAAATGCCATCGGTCGCCGGAAAACAGCAGTGGCCCGGGTGTACCTGATGAAAGGCGAGGGCAACATCACGGTAAACGGCAAAGATTACCGCGAGTATTTCCCGCAGGTGCATATTCAGCACAACGTGACGGACCCTTTTGTGGTGGTCGGCACGGAAAACATCTATGACCTGAAGGTCAACGTCAAAGGCGGTGGCTACAAAGGCCAGGCAGAAGCCGTTCGGATGGGTCTCAGCCGCGCGCTGGTCAAACTGAACGAAGAATTCAAAAAGCCGCTCAAGGACAAAAAGTACCTCACGCGCGACAGCCGTGCCGTCGAACGTAAAAAATACGGTAAGCCGAAAGCCCGCAAGCGCTTCCAGTTCTCCAAACGCTAAACTGTCCAACTGTTGGACTTTGTTGCGCCGGGTTTTTTCGCCCCACCGCTGCAAACCCAACCCTCCGACGCCATCTTTTGAACTTTTAAAATTGCTTTTGAACAATGCAAAAGCCTGCATATAAAGAACTGCTGGACGCTGGTTGCCACTTTGGACACCTGCGCAAAAAGTGGAACCCGAAAATGACTCCATACATCTTCATGGAGCACAAAGGCATCCACATCATCGACTTGAACCGCACCGCCGAATGCCTCGAGCGCTCGGCCCAGGCCCTCAAAGCCATGGCTAAAAGCGGCAAGAAAATCATGTTCGTGGCCACCAAAAAACAAGCCCGCGATATCGTGCAGAAAGCTGCCGAAAGCGTTGGCATGCCCTTCGTCACCGAGCGCTGGCTGGGCGGTATGATGACCAACTTCATGACCATCCGCAAATCGGTCAAGAAAATGAACAACATCGAACGGATGTTGACCGATACCACGCTGACCAGCATTACCAAAAAAGAACGCCTCACGTTGAGCCGCGAACACGCCAAGATGTCCAAACAACTCGGTGGTATCGCCAACCTCAACCGCCTGCCTTCTGCTGTGTTTATCGTCGATATCCACCACGAGCACCTGGCCCTGGCCGAAGCCCGTAAACTGGGTATCAAAACCCTCGGCATGGTCGATACCAACTCGGACCCGACCCTCGTCGACTACCCGATCCCCAGCAACGACGACGCTTCGAAAGCCATCGCCTACATTGCCAACTACCTGGTTGAAGCCATCCGCGAAGGCCTGGAAGAGCGCAAAGCCATCAAAGGCGAGGAAAAAGAAGGTTCCGAGGCTTAATTCCCCGGGGTGCTTTCCGAAATCCGGTGCGGCAGATTACGTTTTGTTTAACTTTTGCCTGCCGTGCCGCCCGTTCGGAATTTTACTCCGTACTTCAAACTTCAAATGTTTATCACACATATGAGTGACGTAAAAATTTCAACTGCTGATATTCAGAAACTCCGCGAAATGACCGGAGCCGGCATGATGGATTGCAAAAAAGCCCTCGAAGAAGCCACCGGCGACTTCGACGGTGCCGTCGACGTGCTGCGGAAAAAAGGGATCGCCAAAGCCGCCAAACGCGAAGACCGCGAAACCAAAGAAGGTGTTGTGATTGCACAAACGACTGCCGACGGTACCCGCGGCATCATCGTGGCCCTGCAATGCGAAACCGACTTCGTAGCCCGCAACGATGGCTTTATCGCCATGACGCAAAAAATGGCTGATATCGCCCTGGCTTCCTTCCCGGCTACCCTGGAAGAACTGCTCGACCTGCCCTACGAGGCTGGTGTGACCATCCGCGAAAAAGTAGGCGAACAAAACGGCATCATCGGTGAAAAAGTAGACCTCGGCCGCTACGAGCGCGTCGAAGGTGCTGAAATCCTCACCTACAACCACTCGAACAACAAACGTTCGGTGTTGGTAGCCCTCACCAAAGCCGGTCACGGCGAAGCCGGCCGCAACGTAGCCATGCAAATTGCCGCTATGAACCCGGTATCGGTGAGCAAAGACGATGTCGATCCGAAAATTATCGAAAAGGAAATCGAAATCGGCAAAGAACTGGCCCGCAACGAAGGCAAAGCCGAAGATATGCTCGACAAGATCGCCCTGGGCCGTCTGAACAAATTCTTCGCTGAAAACACGCTGCTGAGCCAAAAATTTGTAAAAAACAACGACCAAACGGTCCTGCAATACCTGCAAAGCCTGGACAAAGACCTCACGGTCACTGCCTTCAAGCACGTAGCCCTGTAGGCCCGCAACCAAACCCGGTCTGTGATACAAACGGCTGCTTCCTGCACGCGCAGGAGGTAGCCGTTTTTCTTTCCCACCCACGGCAAATACAGCTCCAACACCGACAAATACTTGTTTTCCATACCTGCTGCCGGCAGGATATCCGAACTTTACCGTTCATTCGTGATATTTGGCCTATGGAAAACCCCGTTTACGATTATTACCAACAACTCTCCGGCGCCTACGACCAGGATCGCTTCGGCAATTCCTATGGCCAATACCTGCACCGGCAGGAACACCGCTTCCTGAGCCGGACCCTCTCCCAATACCCAGCAGCACAAGTGCTTGACCTGGCTTGCGGCACCGGCCGCCTGCTTGAGTTTGCTGATACTGGCCTCGACGCCAGCCCCAACATGCTGGAGCAAGCCCGGCTGAAATGGCCCGGCAAAACCCTCGTAACCGGCGATGCGCAAGCGCTGCCCTTCGCCGCCGACTCCTTTGCCGCCGCCTATTCTTTTCATTTGCTCATGCACCTGTCGGCAGAACAATCCGCGCAGGTGCTCACCGAACTGCACCGCGTGCTTCGGCCCGGCGGTTTGCTGGTTTGTGATTTCCCTTCCGCCACCCGGCGCCGGCTCAGCGGCGGGCACCACCGCAAAGGCTGGCACGGCTCCAACGCCTTCACCCTGTCCGGCTTTCTCGACCTGGCCGGGCCTTCATGGCGGCTGGTGCAGTACCAGGGGGCTTTGTTTTTCCCCATCCACCGGCTCCCGGAATCGTGGCGCCGGCCGCTGGGCAGCCTCGACGACTGGTTTTGCCGCAGTTGGGCCAAACCCTACGCCTCGTATCTCCTTGTTTGTCTGCAAAAAATATGATCGACTGGAAAACCATCAAGCGCAGTTTGCGCTACGCCCAGCGCACAGCAGGCGATCTCCGGAGCGGCCATTGGTTTCGTTTTGCCCTACCCGGCCCGGAAATCGACCCTGCCTGGCCCGAGGCCTTCGCCATCCGGCAACACGTGTTGCCCTCCGAAACCCTGGAGCAAAAGTTGACCAACATTGGCCTGGCTTGCCAACGACTGGGCCAAATCACCATCGAACCGCAACAGATTTTTTCCTTCTGGGCCATCTTGGGCGCCCCAACGGCGGCGAAAGGCTACCGCGCATCGCGCAACATCGTACGGGGCCAATTGGCCACCGAAACCGGCGGCGGCTTGTGCCAGGTAGCCGGACTGGTGTACCACCTGGCCCTGAAAAGCGGCCTGGATATCCTGGAACGACACGCGCACTCTGTCGATATTTACCGGGAAGAAGAGCGCTTTACGCCCCTGGGCTCCGATGCCGCCGTCGTTTTCGGCTACAAAGATTTACGCTTCATGAACAATCTGGCACAGCCCATCCGGTTTGATTTTGCACTCAACCCCGAGCAACTCACCGGGCGGCTCCTGTGCCCGGCGCCCGTGCCGGTGTACGAACTGGAATTCCGGCGGCAAAGCGAACCGGCACAAGAACGCGTGGAGGTATGGCGGCGGCGCGAACGAGAACTGGAGTACCTCGGCGAGTCCAGGTATTTGCGCAGTATGTCAACAGGCTAGCCAAATTTTTTGGCCCGGCGGCTTCAGGCCCCTGTCCAAAGGCTTACTTTTGAGCACTTGTCCAACTAGTTTGCCGCCTTAGCCTTATGCTGACACGAGTTATAACCCTGCTGCTCACCGGGGTGGTTGCCGTCTGCACCACCTTGCCTGCCCAAAATTTTAGCATCAATTACCAAACCCCTGACCAACTCGCGGTGTGCGCCAACGACACCCTGTTCGTCACCATCCAAAACAACACGGCCAGCACCGTTTCGGGCGCTTTGCTCGACCTGGAACTGCCGTCCGGGCTGGACTACCTGCCCGGCAGCCTGTCCGGCGCCACCGAATCCGACATTTCTAAGCTGCAAAAACCGGTACTCGCAGTGCCGGCCCTGCCTCCCGGACAGGCCCTCAGCCTGCGCCTCCAACTCTCGGCCGGTTGCGGGCTGGTGGATGCCATCAATTCCAGCCAATTGTTCAGCCTGCTCCTGCGGGTCAGGGCAGGGGCCACAACGGAAGCCATCACCACCGCAGCCTTTCAGGTTCAAACCAGTTTGCTGGTGATTACAGAGGTGGAAAACGATTCCGTGTCGGGTGTTTATGGCGACATGTGGATCCGGACCATCCATGTGCAAAACACCCGCCTGGGCCCGGTGCAGCATTTGTTTTTATCCGATCTATTCCCCGACGGCGGTTTCAGCGTGCAGGTAGCCGGCGCAGCAAGCGAACAAAGCCTCGCGGATTCGTACAATGGCCGCTTCGACGGTTCTTATTTTACGGCATTTGGCGACGGCGATACCCTGCTGGAGTTTGGCGAAACCGTCCTGCTCCGCGAAAAAATTACCATCACCAATTGCGGAAAAACCATGAAAACCAGCCGTTCGGATATTTCCGTAGGCTGGAGTTGTACACCCAACGCACCCGTATGCCAGATCGACAGCGCCGTTGCGGATGTGGTAATTCTGGAATATAAAAACGGGCCGGAACTACTGGCCCTGGGCGATTACCCGCTGGCCTGGGATTATTGCGCGGAAACACCCGCCAAAGGCTTCATTAATTTGACCAATTACGGCCCCAAAGCAGCGCAGAATATTTTTACCAAAATCAACACCATTCCGCTTAGCCCGAACATGGGCATAGACCCCAACTCACTCCGCTTGTGGTACCACGGCGTACTGACCCCTATCCCGGCCAGCCTGATGGATACGCTACACATGCCCGCTTGCGGAAAAACCTATGCCAGTTCGGTGTCGTTTTACGTGCCCGAAATTGCGGGCCACGATTCGGCCTTTGTCTATTACGATGCCTACTATTGCTTGCCGGGCTCCTGTGAACAGGAAGCGCCCGTGCTGGAGCTCAATTTTTTCCAATTTACAGATTGCGTTTCGCAAACCAGTGCCAGTTTGGTGGTGCAACCCCAGGTCGACGATCTGCTCGCCGATGTGTACTTCGACATCGGCAATTGCCTGCAAGATGACGCAGTGTATGATTTCAAATATGTCCTGCAATGCGAGCGGCTGCTGGGCGACTCGGGCTACATCTGGCTGAAACTCGACCTGCCCTATGGCCTGTTTTGGTCGCCCACCTGTGCCCCGGTCCTGGGCGGCAAATCGCCGGCCAGTTTCAGCATCGACTCCGTCAACACCGGCATCCCGGTGCAACGCGTGTTGCTGGCGTTTGAACTGCCGCTCAATTCGGCCAACGTCGACATGCCCTTTTGCCTGCGCAGCACCTGCCGCGACGACGCAGCCTATGTGCCCCACACCGGCATCGATGGCCCCGACGCGGCCGGCAATTTTGTACTCTATCCATCCAACGGCGCCGACTCCTGTGGCAATTGCGGCTATTTGGTCCATACCGCCGCCCTGCTCACGCCCCGGCTCGACAGCGACCTTGCCTGCGCCATCCCAAATTGCGACACCTTCCGCCTGCGCACCGAGTGCGACCGGATGGACTGCGGGGGCGCAAACGTGGAGCCTCCCGCGCCTTGTCCCGCCCTGCGCGAACACTTCAGCGCCGCCCGGACCAACTTCGGCCTCGCCGACAACGACAACAACCGCATTGCCGACCCAACGGGGGCCCTGGACCTGGCAAAAATCCGTCGCGACCGCTGTATTGCCGGCGACACGATGCAAGCCGTGTTGTCGACCAAAATCCTCTGTGGCGATAGTCTGACGGCGTTTTTTTATCAAATTTTTACGGAAACCATTCAGAGCGACGTCGATTATGCCGGCGTAAACGACAATTTTGAATTGGGGCCAAAACTCACCAACACCGCCCGGCAACACCTGGCCAACCGCGATTCGTTCCAGGTCATCGGCGCCACGTTTATGGTCTGGGATTCGAGCGCCAACGCCGTGTACACCTGTCCGGTATTGCCCGGCGCTGGCGGCACCAACACCCATTTTGGCCTGATCACCCCTGTGAACACCAAGCCGCCGCCGGCGAAAGATCAGTTGGCTACCATGAGCTATGTTTTTGAACCCAATTTGAGCGCCCTGGGCGCGGCGGGTTGTTTGCCGGCAGGCTTGATGCTCGAAAGCGGCGATTCGGTCGCGCTGGTGGTAGATTACAAACTGGCGTTCAATTTCGTGCCGTACTCCGCGCAACACCAGCCGCCGCTGATCAATTTTGAAATGAGTTTTAATGCCAACGGCCCCGAACAGGTGTACAGTTACCGGCAGTTTGACACGCTGATGTTCCAGTATTCCGGCGTCCGGGACTCGGTGTCGCACCCGCAATTTGGCATAAAAGCCTGCACCATCTCGCAGGAAATCAAGCCCTTCTCGTACACCGTACGGCTGGCCCGCGAAAACCTGTTTCCGTACGAAGTACGGCCGCTGAACACCATCAGCGATTACAACCTGAGCCTGCCGGCCGGTTTGCAGGTCAACGGCGTCAGGCTCGAGTTTATGAATTTGCAGGAAAATTTTCCTTTGCTGCAAAACCTGCCCTTGCCCTTTGCCAACTCCGGCTCGGCGCTCGATATTGACTTTGCGGGTTTGTACCAAAGTCCGCCCGACGAAGGATACAACCTGCGCACCCACGTTGAATTTGCGCCCAATTGCCAGTTTGCAAGGCCCCAGGCTTCCAACCAGCACGTGCTGCTCGACTGGAACGGCTGCATCGAGATGCCCAACCCCGACACGATAAAAACCGGCAACGTAGTCGGCTTTCTGGCCAATTTGCCCCGCGACACCATGACCACCGATGAAACGGAGATTGAATTTCCGACGCCGCAGGTAGCGGCAGATGTGTTTTTGGAAAACAAAGCGCCGATCGCCGCGCCCAACTTTTGGATTCAATTCATCAATCCGGGCGGTGGCCTGAGTGATTTCAGCATCGTGCCGCTGTCGCCGGGTGGCCCGGCACTGACACCCCTGAATGGCATCGTCCAACTGGGCGAACTGGCGCCTTCCGAGCTCAAAAGCCTGCGCATCCAGGCCCTGAACAATACCTGCGTGCCACAGGAACTATGGCTGCTGTACGGCTGGGATTGCCAGCCACACACCCAACCCGGACAGGCAACGTGCAGCGTCGACACCCTGAGACTGCGGTTTATTCCGCAAAATCCGGAGATCGAACTCGAACTCCTCGAACTACCCGATCAGGTGCCGCTGTGCGACTCGTCGGAATACCTGGTGCTTGAAATTTCAAATGCCGAACTGGGCTACGCTTTTCAGCCCAGCGCTACCCTCGAACTGCCGGCGGGTTTCCAACTGGTGCCTGGCAGTTGCCAACTGGCATACCCCAAAGGCGCTGCGTTTGTGAATATTCCGGACCCCTCGGTACTGCCGGGTGGCGTCCGGCAGTGGGATCTTGCGCAGTTGCACCCCACGGTCGGCGCGACGGGCTTGCCGGGGGTAAACCTCAAGCCTGCGAACGCGCTGCAAATCCGGTTCCGCTTGCGGGCCGATTGTGGTGTGGTGTCGAATGCCCAACTGGTGTTTGGGGCGCGGGCCGAGTGGTTTTGTGGCCTGGAAGCCAATAGTTTGCGCAAAGCCAGCGCCCCCTTGCCGGTAGAGGGCATTACGCCGACCTACAACGCCCAGGTCACGGTATCGGAATTGGGCGGCAGCGGTTTGTCGCCTTGTGGGACCGAGCATACTATGGCAGTGAGCATACAAGTATCGGGGCCGGCGTTGCCGGGCGACAGTATTTACGTGACCTTGCC
>JADLDL010000315.1 GCA_020846655.1 Saprospiraceae bacterium
GGCCGTCGAGCGGCTTTTCAGGCGCCGCGCTGGCCAGGTTTTTTTGCAGAAATACCCGAATCAGCGGGGCATTGGCCCAGGTGATGCCGACGGTGTTGGCCACAAAGGGGTTGCGCTGGTTGTTGGGCGTCACGATGCCACCCACGATATACCCCAGCAACTGCTCGCCATCCGGCAAAGCATCGTAATCGGCTATACCGGGGTACAGGGTCGGGATTGCATCAGCCAGCACAAATTCGGCGCTGGCGCCGGTGTAATAGGGCAGTTCTGCATCGAAGGCGTGTTCCTCGTAGCGGCCGTCGGCCAGGCGGCTCACCCGGCTGACGGTTTTGACAAACGGCAGCCGGTTGTCGCGCAGCAGGCTGTCCTTGTCGTTCAGCCAATATTGGCTGATGCCGCCGAAAAACAGGGTGTGCATCTCATTGGCGGCCTTAGCAAACAGGGGCAGCTTGGCGCAGTGGTAATTGGCCAGCAACTGGCTAAAGCCCGGCACCGGGGCGTGGCCGGAGGCACGAATATCGATCAGGTTCAAAAATGGCGAGAGCGAAAGCCCCGGTTGGAATACGCCCGAAAACGCGGTGAAGCCCAGTTCGCCATCGGCAAATACCTGCGGGGCCAGGTTGTAGTCGCGGCGGTGCAGGTTCAATTCGTCTTTCACCACACTTTTGTGTGTAATTTGCCCGGCGCTGTCGAGCGTAAATTTCCGGATACCATCAGTGTAAAACTGCGTGGGGTTGGCCGAATTGGCCGAATACACGCCATCGAAGCGGTGCCCGCCGACGAGGTAAAACGTATCGCCCATCGCCTGCAACTGCCCGCCCGTGACCGCAAAAAACGTGTCGCGGATCTGGTGCAGCTGCGGCAGCAAGGCTTTGTTTTCAATAACGGCCGTCATCAATCCCGGCACGTCGATGCGGGTGAGGTAGGGGTAGGAGATATGGTTTTGGGCCACTTCGCTGCGGCCATACCCACCCACAAACCACAAGGTTTCGTCCTGCTGGAGAAACTCCATGTTGGCGCTGCGCAATTGTTCCTGCAGCGTGTCGGGCAGTTCAGCGAGGGCCCGCTGCCACAACTGGCCGGTTTCGGGCGCCACCACCCAGATATGCTGATTGGCCGCGCTGGTGGTGAATCCATTGAATTTCTGGTGCATCCCGTCGCGCCGGCCACCGATCAGCAGCCACTTCCCAGCATGCGTCGCTACCGCAAACGAGTGCAACCCCGGCAAGCCGGGAATACTCAGGGTATCGAGACGAAGATCAAATTGGCTTTGGCTCCGGCCGGCAAGCGGCAGGAAGCAAAACAACAGGCAGACAAGCATCAAGCGTACAGACATAGCAACAGAATAGCAGGGGCAGCCAGGCTGCCGAACTGTTTTTTTGATCAGAAACGTACTTACGAAAAGAAGCGGAGATTGGATTTCGATAGCAAAAGTGCAGGGCTTCCGGCTGCCCGGGGTTTACTGCGGTTACAATTTGGTTTCCTCTGGTTACATTTCGGAGGCAGGTATCCTGTGGTTACCTGGAGGTATCCTGAGGTTACCCGGACGAGCACCTAAAACCGGTGTCAGCTGTTTCCGAACTACTTGAAAATTGAAAATTGGGCCTTGAACATTGGGCATTCCCAAATGAATCATTGAAAATGATTACATTTTAAAAATTGAAATGTTCAATGACCAATGCCTCTTGAGACAAAAGCGGCGCACATAAACCGAAGGGGCGGCTTTTCGCATGAAAAGCCGCCCCTTCGGCAGGTTGTAGTTGTCGTCGACTTTTTTGTTATTCGCCCAGCACTACCATTTTGCGCGTCAGTACGCCAAACGGCGTCACCAACTCATAATACCCAACACCCGCGCCGGCGTCCAGGTTTTCAAATCGTTCTTCGTGCTGGCCTGCGGCGTATTGTCCCTGGCGCTCGGCCAACAAGCGGCCGGCAGCGTCAAAGATGCGCAGTTGCGCAGCGCCGGCCTGCGGCAACACAAAGCCGATGCGCGTGGCGCCCCGGAAAGGGTTCGGTTGGTTTTGGAACAGGCGCAAGCCGGTGCCAACAGTTGGCGTCCCCGTGCCGGTGGCTTCGGTAAACACGAGGCCGACAGCCGATTCGGCCAGGGCGCTGGTGTAATTGAGGGCCGGCAGCGGCGTTTCGTCCAGGCGCAGCACTTCACTCAGTTTGGCGCCGCTTTGCAAGGCGGCAAAACGCAGGCGGAACACCGGCGCCGCTTCCGGCAGCGCTGCGCCCGTGGCCTGCGCCCACACCAGGCGCAATTCGCCGTTGGCAATATTGTACAGGCCAAAATGATCCAAGCTCAGCGGCAGGGCCGTCAGTGGTTCTATTGCCAGCAAGTGCAACTGCGCCGGATCGGCCTGCAAGGCCAACTGGAATGCCGCCAGATCGTCCAACTGGCTGGCGCGGAATTCCAACACCAGCTCCGAGCCCGCTTGCAACACCTGGTCCGCTACCCGGAACTCCAGCCCGCCGGCCGGACCAAAATTGGCCGGGTTGGCAAAGCTGGTCACCACGTCGCCGGTTTTGATGCCGTAGAAATTCTGGTTGCTCTGGTTGATACTGATACCCGTGTAGCTGCGCTGCTCCGGGAAACCCCAGGGCGGGTTGATCATCGTGTGCGAGGTTGGCACGAAACGCCAGGACGTTTTGAACTGCGCCAGGGCGGCGGGGTTGCCCAGCAGCGACTGCTGGACGACAGAGGCGTCTAAGGTGTTGATGCTGTTGCTTTTGTTCACGTCGGCGGCCACCAGTTTGTACAAGTCCGTGATCGGGACACTGTTGGCTACATGTTGTTGGATTGCCGTAACATCAACCGCTGTGACACCGTTGAGTTTGTTGACGGTTTTGGACGGCGTCAGGGTGAAATTACCGTTGGTAACCAGGGTACTGATTTCGAAATTGCCGCCGACATCACTCAGGTCACTGCCGCTGGCCGAGCCGGCCAGGACGACGTTGGCGTCCTTGACGCCCAAACTGTTGTTGTTGGAAAACAAAATCTGGCCGCTGAAACTGAGGTTACAATTGGACAATACCGTGATCGTAAACGTACAAGTACCCACACAACCATTTCCATCCAAATACGTATAGGTAATGCTGTGCATTCCCGGCCCGGCGGCCGATGCATCAAACATACCGCTGCTCACCCCGGGGCCGCTGTAGGAACCGCCTGCCGGGCTACCGCCGGCCAGTGCAAATGCTGGTGCATTGATACAAACGGGCGGGTACGACGGGCAAGTAGCCGTGGGCAATGGGTTCACGGTGATCGTCACCGTGCCGGTATTGGAGCAGCCGTAGTCGGTCAACACCGTCACCGTGTAGGTTTGCGGGCCTGTGGCTGCCGGCAGCGCCATGGTGGAAGGGTTGCCATTCGGGCTCACTACGCCGCTGCCCGACCAGGAAAGGGTGCTGCTGGAGGCTGCGGGCGTCGAGAGGTTGATACTTACGCCAAAACAAGCCGGATTGGCGCTGGGCGTAATGGTCGCTGAAGGCGAAAACAAAAATATATCGCTGATTTTATCACAGGAACTCATGCAGCCGTTGGCATCTGTCACCGTCACGGAAACCGTGTACGTCAACAGGTAGTTTCCGGCTGTCACCGTCACCGAAGCGCCGGTAGTAGAACCCACAATGACGCCAGCACCGCTGATGCTCCAGGCATAGGCGCTCATCCCCCCCGGGGCAGTGTAAATATTGCCGGTGGAGTTTGAACACACGTTATCAGCACCGCTAACCGAACACGCAGGCGCCGGATTGGTGCCGACCAGCACGGGCGTTGCCGCACTGGTGCAGCCGTTGGCATCTTTTACCACTACCTGGTAGGTGTTGGCGGCCAGGCCGGTAAAGGTGGCGCCGGGCTGGTAATTGCCGCCGTTATCGTTGGAATACTCGTAGGGGGCAGTACCGCCACTCACCCCGCTCACCACGATCTGGCCGCTGTTGTTGCAACTGCCGGTATTGCTTGGCGTAGCCGTGAAGGTGATGGTCGAGCAGGGGTCCAGCACGGTCAACACCACGTCGTTGCCGTCGCCGCCGATGTAGGTAATCGACGCATCCAGCGCGCTGCCGAGGAAATTACTGATCGTAGCGCCTTCGATCAGGCCGGTGAAGGTGCCGGTGATCAGATTGGCGCCAGTGTTGTTGACGATGGTAAATGTTTGATAGGCTGCCGGCAAATGTGTGCCGCTGAGCACCAGGTCCACGCCGCTCAGGTCCACGTCGCCTGCTACGTACAATTGGGTGTATTGCGCATCGACGTTGGTCCCGTTGATCACGATCGCCAGGTCGCTGCCAAAAGAAAGCGTGCTGGCCGTCACGTCGGTGCTGGCTTGGGTCGGTTTGACGGCCTTCGGAGAGGCGCCCGGATCGAGCAACAGGGTGCCGCCGCCGGTATTGATCTGGCCGCCGCTGATGAGCACGTCGCCGTTACAGACCAGGCTCATGTCGGTGGCTGCCGACCGGGTGATATCGGCGCTGACGGTGATGTCGCCGCTAGTTGCGGAGCCGACGATGATGGAGCCGGCTGTTACGAGATCCAGTTCGGTGTCGGAAAGGCCGAGCGGGCCGCCCACCGTGTTGGTAGCGGAGCCCAGGTCGGTCTGTACGCTACTGGTAAAGGGCCGCAGGGTGATGCTGCTGCTGCCATTGGCGCTGACGGAGGTGCCGGCGCCAATGTCCATGCTGTTGGCGATCAGGGTGATGTTGCCGCCGTTGGTTGCCGTAGTGATGCTGGCATTGGATGTTGCTGTGACCAGGCCGAGCGAGTTAGGCCCCGCGCCTTCCTTGCCGGTTATGGTTACCGATCCTCCACCCGAAGTAATTGTTGCGTCGGTATTGGTGACAAAAACACCATAGTTGGAGCCGCTGACTCCGGTTCCGCCCTGACCCGTTACGGTCACAGTACCGGTTCCGCCGGCAGTGATCTTGCCGTTATTCAGGATATAGACTCCGTAACCGCTGGCGCCGGCGCCGCCAGTACCAGTGACGCTAACTGCTCCGCTACTCGACGTGACCTGGGAAGGAGTTCCTGATCCTGTGATGTAAATGCCGTAGTTCATGCCGCCCGATCCGCTACCGCCCTGCCCTACTACGGTTACGGTACCTGTTCCGCCCGCCGTGATTTGGCTGCCTCTGTCAATCAATATGCCATAAGAGAGGCTGGTTGTAGCCCCTGCATTACTGCCCCCTGTCACGCTGACATTTCCACCAGTGGAACTGATCAGCGAAAGATCGTCAATGACCACGCCGATGCTTAAGGAACCGGCCGTCGCAGCCCCTCCGGTACCTTCCACGGTTACTTCTCCCGATCCGCCTTGAATGGCTCCTCCATGATTCAGGTAGACACCTATGCCGGCATTATCGTTTCCACCCCGGCCTTTTACGGTGAGCGAGCCCGTTCCTGTACATTTCAGTTGACTGCCCGCGTTGGAAAGGAGTATGCCGTAGAAAATACCGGCCGTAGCCGAGGTCTGCTGATTGGCTTCCACTACGAGGTTGCCATTCACCGTTTCCAAGCCCGCCCCCTGGTTGATCGTCACGTTTTTGCTCACCTTCACCGTCGCCGTGCCCATACTGGATAGCAGCACATTGGCATTGGTGGCGAAGGTCACCGCATCCACGCCGGGCGCGACATTGTCGTTTTGCAGGTCGAGGTCCAGATTGGCATCGGCAGCGAAACTGATGTCGCCGTTGAAATTGACGACGTCGTCGCCAGTGCCGCCATTGATGGTCAGGCTGGGCAGGCTGGCTGTAAAAGCCTCGACATTGATCACGTCGTTTCCGGTGGCGGTGTTGATCGTAATGGAGGTAACACCGGACAGCGGCACATCGGCCGGGAAACTGGTGGCAATGCCGCCGTTCAGGCTGTAGGTCCGGCTCGGCACATCGAAGCGGATATTGGGCGTATTTTCAGACACGGTGAGGGTTTCGGCGTTGCCGGAAGCATCCGTGAGGGTGATCGCATTGCTCGCCGTGGAAATGGTATAGTCCACCTGGGTCGTGAAATACGCCTGGTCAAACTCTACTGTTGCGCGGGCATCCGCACCAGTGGAATGCAGCGCAGCTACCCCCAAATAGCCGCTGGCCGCTGGCACAAGGGTATTGTGGATGGCATTGCCCTGGTTGACGGTGGCATTGGTCGAGTTGGGAACAGCCGTTGCGACGGCGCCACTGCCGTTGGTCGTTGGAAGTGTAGAGGTAAACAAAACCCAGTTGCCCGTAGCCGAACGCGTAACCCGGACCAGGAAACCCATATCGGTTGTCCCATTCGAAATGGAGCCGCTGGACGAGAATACCGTGGCACTAAGTGCCCCATTTACAATATATTCCAGGCGAATAACATCACCACCGGCATCGTTGTCGCCGATTGCCAGGCGATAGCCGTCTACGGTGGCGCTGCTGAGGTTGGCCTCGTTGGCATAGAGCCAGATGTACATTTGGTTGGCCCCCGTAAAGGCTTGCGCGCGGCGGCCCACCCAAAAGCCCCATTCCTGGCTGGTACCCCAAACGCCGATCTGGCTGCTCAGGTACTTGGTGCCACTGCCGCTGGCCACGCTCAGCCGCAGGGTGTTGGAGCCGGTAGCGCCGGCAGCCACATCGCTGTTGGCCGTTATTTGCCAATCCGACGTGTTCCCACCCCAAACAGGGCTTGCTGTGAAATTGCCGTCGGCAAAGGAGTCGAAAAGCAGTTGGCCCGTCACTGGGCCGGCCAGCAGGCACAGCAACAGCGCCGCGCCGATGCTCTTGAAACTAAAAAGTGGGCAATGCAAAAAAGTAGAAGTGCAGTTCATGCCGTCGTAAGTTGTAGAATGAAACAGGGGATTGGGGCAGCCAAAGTCTGTCTTTCGGGAACACATTCCCGATGATGGCAAACTGTCCGAATCATGAAATAAAGGGAGCATTTTGGCAGGCTGCATTTGCAGATAAAGCGCCTGCGCGGAAAAGACTTTACTCATGAGACAGACAAAATGCGGATTACACCCAAAAAATCAATGGGTGTGCAAATGTAGCATTTCAGGGCATGTCGGCAGGTTATTTTTAGGTAATTTCAGCCAGGCTACGGCAGCATATTTGGTCGCTCCTGCCCCATTCCAGCGCCGCAGGCGTTCATCTAAACTGTACATTTGCACCATCAAGTGCTGATTTACCATCTTGCCTGTCCTGCCATGAAACGAATATTCATCAAATCCCTCTACACGCTTGTCGCCCTGGCCTTTCTCCTGGCCGGCGTGTATGCCCTGGGCCCGCGCCCCAAGGCGCCCCGGTTCGAAACACCCGCGCCTACCGCGCCCGCCGCATCGCCCGAAGCCCTGGAGGCTGCTATCCAGGCTGCCGAAGCCGCCGAACCCGGCATCAAACCCGGCTGTGAAGCCCGGATCGTGTGGGCCGACACTAGCCAAAAAGCCAAAACCCCCGTCGCTTTTTTGTACCTCCACGGCTTTGGCGCCAGCCCTGAAGAAGGCGCGCCCCTGCCCGAAAACCTGGCCCGCCAGTTTGGCTGCAACCTCTACCTCGCCCGCCTCGACGAACACGGCGTCGAAGAAGCCGATGCCAACCTCTGCGAACTGACCGCCGATTCCTACCTCGAATCCGCCGAAAAAGCCCTCGCCATCGCCCAACAACTGGGCGACTCCGTGGTCATCCTCGGCACCTCCGGCGGCGGCGCACTCGGGCTCTTCCTCAGCGCCCGGCACCCCGAAGTAAAAGGCCTGTTGGTGTGGTCGCCCGCCGTGCGGCTCTTCGACCCCAACGCCCAACTCCTCCCCGGCCCCTGGGGCATCCAACTGGCCCGCTTCATCACCGGCAACAGCCACCACAACTGGAAATACAAAAAGCCCGTGCAGG
Organism: Saprospiraceae bacterium; assembly: GCA_020846655.1. GTDB lineage: Bacteria > Bacteroidota > Bacteroidia > Chitinophagales > Saprospiraceae > M3007. The sequence goes on from JADLDL010000315.1 coordinate 7,846, forward strand.
CCAAATACTGGACCAACCACCAATGCTGGGAAGGCGTCATCCAGTTTTCCCTGTTCCTGCAACACGCCATGACACCGGAGACCTTCGCCGCCATCCACTGCCCCGTTTTTGTCGGGTATTATTATAAAAATGAAGAAAAACAGGACAAAGTCGTGTCCGTGGCGGCCATGCAGGAGATGTTTGCCCAACTGGGCACCGCCCCTGCCCAAAAGCGAAAAATAGCCTTCCCCAATGCCGGCGACCACGTCATCGGCTCCCAACTGCTGTCCGGCGACTGGCAGGGCGTGGAGCGCGAAAGCGCGCGCTTCCTGGATGAAGTGCTGGGCATGGGCCGGGAATAATTGCTTATTCCATAAATTCACGCGAATTTATGGAATGTATTCCATAAATTCGCGTGAATTTAAATGAACAGGACAGTGGCAACATTTATTGCAAGGACCATAGAATCACAAATTACCACCCACCTTAGCGGAATGCCGCGCAAAATCATCCTGCTCTACGGCCAGCGACAAGTGGGAAAGACGACCCTGGCTAAACAAATTTTAGGAAAACTGGAAGGCAAAAAGGTGTTGCAGATAAATGCTGATTTTGCCCCACAAGCCGAGGTATTTTCTTCCCGAGACCCCGAAAAATTGCGTTTGTTTGTTGGGGGAGTGGATTATTTATTCATAGACGAGGCCCAACGCATACCCGATATCGGTATCAACCTGAAAATTCTCCACGACAATTTTCCCCAACTCCGCATCCTCGTCACCGGCTCCTCCTCCCTCGATTTGGCCAATCGTATCCATGAGCCCCTGACAGGCCGCACCTGGACATTCCACTTGCACCCCTTTTCCGCTGGCGAATTGATAGCCCATTCTTCTGCACTGGACTACCACAATCGCCTGGAAGAATGGTTGTTGTTCGGCGCTTACCCAGGTGTTCTGGAATACGACAACCGGAACGACAAGGCCAGTTTCCTGCGTGAATTGACCAACGCTTACCTCTACAAAGATATCCTTGAACTGAGCGGTATCCGCCAAAGTGGAAAATTGCGGGACCTGTTGCGATTGCTGGCCTTCCAGATTGGTTCGGAAGTTTCCTTCAACGAACTTGGCCGGCAATTGGGGCTGGACACGGCCACCGTCCAACGCTATATAGATTTGTTGGAAAAATCCTTTGTGCTGAAAACGGTAGGCGGTTATAGTCGAAATCTGCGCAAAGAGATCTCAAAAAAGCAAAAAATTTACTTCGAAGACCTCGGCGTCCGAAATGCCGTCATTGAAAAATTTGCACCGCTCCAACTCCGCGACGACGCCGGCAAACTCTGGGAGAACTTCCTTTTTATCGAACGCAGCAAAATGCTCCACAACACGCAGCAGCAAACAAACCAGTTCTTTTGGCGCTTGCAAAGCGGCGCCGAACTCGATTATGTGGAAGAATACGGAGAAAAACTTACCGGTTACGAGTTTAAATTCGGCAAAAAAGAGGCGAAACCGCCTGCCGCTTGGCAGGAAACATACCCAGCATCCGGGTTTCAAACCATCCACCGCGACAACTGGCTGCCCTTCCTCTTGGAAACCGGCCGCTAAATCCCCTCAGCGCAACACCGTCACGTCCCCCTTCAGCAAACGTACCTGCCCATCGCGCAGCAACACCTCGGCGTACCACACAAATACCCCCGGATTGACCGGCTCGCTCCGGTACGTGCCGTCCCAACCTTCCGACAAATCATTGGCCGGGAAATGCCGTTTTTCAAACACATGGCTGCCCCAGCGGTCGTAAATCCGCATCAGGCGGATTTCCAACACGCCGTCGCCGGCAAAAATGGTAAAGGCATCGTTGAAATCCCGGCCCGGAAAAATGACATTCGGCACATAGATCTGGAAATTATCCACCCGCACCGATACCCGGTCTGTCGCCGGGCACCCGTGCTCGTCGTATATCGTCACCGTAAACACGGTGCTATCCTTCGGCCATACCTGCTGCCGCAGCGACATCGGTACAAAGTCAAATCCCTGGGGCTGCCAAACCATGCCGCTCAGCGCCACTCCCGGCGGCGAAGGCCGGGCTTCCAGTTTGACAAACTGCCCCAGTTCGATCACCGTATCGCCCGCCAACAGCCGAACCGACAGCTCCGCCGGCTCCAGCAAGCGTACTTCCGAAGCCCACAGGCACCCGTTGCCGTCGCGGATTTGGACCGGATACACTCCAGGTCCCAGTCCATACGCCAGGTTCTGGCTCGAAAACGGCGTACCACCAATGGAATACAACAAGGGCGGGCTGCCGCCGGAAAGCCCCGTAAGCCGGATGGTACCGTCGTTTTCCCCAAAACAGGAAATGGAATCCACCCCCACCGCCGCCTGAATCGGCATGGCCCAGCGCACCGCCACTGAATCGGAAGCCGTGCAACCGTTGCGCAAATTCCGCACCGTGTGCCGGTACCAGCCGGGCTGAGTTGCAGCCATCAACAAGGCCACCGTATCCCAAACCACCACCCCAGCGTCCAACCTCGACCATTGGTTTAAAAAACCTGCTCCGGCCGAGGAGCCGCCGGCGTCCAGCAGCACCGAAGGGATACCGCAGGGCACCTCAACGGTCGCTGCACCCGCCTCTGCAACCGGCGGCGCCCGGTCTTCTGCCACAGCCAGTACTGCTGTGACCGTACAGCCAAATCCATTGGTGGCCGTCACGGCATAGGCGCCGGCTGCCGGTACCGTTTGCTGGGCCTGCTGGCTCAGTGTTGCCGCCGGCCCGGTCCAGGTAAAATTCAGGTTGCTCTGGTCTCCCGATACACCGATGTGGGCCAAAGGCTGCGCACAGGTGATCGTATCCGTAAAGGCTGTCAGTTCGGGTACTAAGCCCTGTGCTGGCACCGTCAGGTGGCGTATGGCCGTGCAGCCCCGGGCATCCGTCAGGGTCAGGGCATACGCGCCGGCCGGGAGCCCGCTCAGGCTCGCCGAAAAACCGCCGGTCGACCAGCCGTAGGCATACGGCGCAGTGCCGCCCGTAGCCGTTACCGATAGCCCGCCATCAGCCGTTTCGCAATGTTCGGCTTGGACGAGGGTTTGGAGGCTCAGGCTGTCGGGCTGCGTCAGCAGTACCGACAAGGCCTGCGTGCAGCCGGAAACGCCCGTCACCGTCACCCCATACGTGCCGGCCGACAGGGTCGCCAGGTCTTCGCTCGCCTGCCCGTTGGACCATTCAAATTGAAACGGTGCAGTGCCGCCCGATACCGTCAGGTCGATGCTGCCGCTGGCGCTGCCAAAACAAGGCGGCTCCTGAGGCAGTGCCGCCAACACCGTTGCCGGGTGCACAGGCACCTCCACCGATTCAAGCAGGGTACAGCCCTGGGCGTCCGTCACGGTCAGGCCATAGGTACCGGCGGGCAGATCGGCCAGTTCCGGTGCTGCACTGCCCGTCGACCACAGGAGGCTGTAGGGCGGCGTGCCCTGGCTGGCGCCCGCAAAAGCGGCCGCACCATTGGCTTCGCCCGGGCAAGCGGGTATCGCCGACGTTCCGTTGCTCAGCAGCAGGGGCGGTTCGCTGAGCGCCCAGGACAATTGTTGTGTACAGCCTTGTGCATCACTGATCGTCAGCGCATAGGTTCCGGCGGGCAGCCCCGTCAGATTTTCTGTTGTTTGGCCGGTATTCCAGGCAAAAGCAAAAGGAGCCGTCCCCCCCACGGGTTGAAGCAAGATTTGCCCATCGGCAGCGTCAAAACAACGGGGGTTGTCGACCGAGGCCGCAAATGCCGGCAACGGGTGCGCCTGCACGAGGGCCGTTTCGAGCAGCGAGCAGCCCTGGGCATCCGTGAGGGTAAGGCTGTAGGCGCCTGGCGGCAGGCCGCTAAGGGTATTGCTGGAACTTCCGTCCGACCAGCTCAGCGCGTAGGGCGGTGTGCCCTGGGCTGCGCCCAAAAAACTGAGCGCGCCGTTCGGTTGGCCGCTGCAGGTGTTGGTTACGGCGATGCCGGCGCTTTGCAGGGCCAGCGGCTCGTCAATTTGAACGGCAAGCGTTTCTGTGCAGGCGCCGTTGGCAAAACTAAGGCTGAGGGTGTAGGTTCCCGGACTCAGGTTGTTCAATTCGGGCGTGGTGGCGCCATTGGACCAGGCATAGGCAAAGCCCGGCGTACCGCCAGCGAGGCTGACTGTTACCTGACCATTGGCTGCGCCAAAACAAGTCACATCCGTCGTGGTTGGCGCCGGCGCCGGCGCTTCGTAGGCGGGCACGCTTACAAATTCCACCAGCGAACAGCCTTGCGCGTCGGTGAGGGTCAGGCTGTATTCTGCCGAAACCAGGCCGGTTTGTTCGGTGGCGGTGCTGCCCGTCGACCACTGGAGCGCGTAGGGAGCAGTACCCTGGGCTGCGCCCAAAAAAGCAGCGCCGCCATTGGCTTCGCCGGGGCAAGCAGTGGTGGTCGCCACGCCGGCACTGAGTAGCGGCAGCGGCTCGGTAATTTCGGCGGCAAGGTCCAGCGCGCAGGCGCCATCGGCGTAGGTAAGGGTCAGGGTATACATACCGGGGCCGAGGCCGGGGTTGTCGGCCGTGGTGACCTCGTTTGACCACAGCAACGAAACACCGGGCGTGCCGCCCGAAATACTGGCCAGCAGGCTGCCGTTTTGCGCGCCAGCGCAGGAAACATTCGACACCGTCGTTTGCAACACCGGCGCTTCGTAGGCCGGCACTTCCACCGTTTCTACAAAACTACAGCCATTGGCATCGGTGAGGGTCAGGCTGTACGCGGCGGCCGGCAGGCTGTCGAGGGTGTAGGCGGTGTCGCCGCTGGACCACAACAGGCTGTAGGGCGGTGTGCCCTGGGTAGCGCCCCCAAACGAAACCGAGCCGTTCGATGCGCCGGGACAGGCCGGCGTGGCAGCGGTGCCAAGGGTGAGCAACAGGCTTGGCTCGGTGAGCGAAACATCAAAAACCTGGGTACATTTTCCGGCAGCAAAACTGACCGTCACCGTGTACGTACCTGGCCCCAGGTCCTGTAGCAGGGGCGTCGTCGCGCTGTTGGACCACAGAAACGCTACCGGCGGGGTGGCGCTCAGAATATTCACCGACACTCCGCCGGTTTGGCCGGTGCAGGGGATGGGGGCAATGGCCGTTTCAGCCTCCAGCGAGGCCCCGGCCGATACCCAGGTGGTATCGGCGATAGTGCAGCCCCGGGCATCCGTGGCAGTCACGGCATACAACCCATCCGCCACGCCGCTGATGTCGGGTCCGGCCATGCCGTTGGACCATTGGTACGTCACCGGTGCGTGCAGGCTCAGGGCCGTCGCCATAGCCCTGCCGGGCTGGCCCGTGCAAGAACCGTTGACCGTATCGATCGACAGCGCGGGATAAGTGGGTTCAAACTGGAAAATATTGTTGATCCAATTGCATTCGTATTGGGTCGTGACCGGAAAATCGGTACTCAGGTCAAAAGGCCGGGCATGCGAGCCGTCGTCGTTGACCACACCGAAAATTTTCCCTGTTGCCCGGGGTAGTGTGAACACAAACAGGCCGCAGGAGTCCCGTTCCACGGGCTTGCCGGTCAGTTGGGCGGTGCCGAGCAGCAAGGCGTTGGTGCTGGTGGGGTCGCTCTGGTAAAAGGCTACCGGAGTGCCCGTTTTGAGCGTATTGCTGCCGGCATTGCAAATTTCCACCTCCACGGTCAGCAAGTCATTGGCGGTGCAGGCCACTTCTTTGGTCGTAGCGAGCGCGTCGGGCAAGGGGAAAAAGGGTTGGAATTGCTCGTCGAGCAATTGGCGTTGCGACAGGTAGCGGTTCAGGGGGCGGTTGCCCGAGCCGGCGGCAGGCAGTTCGAGGTAGTGCAGTTGTTGTTGCTTGGGAATACTGAGGTCGTCGTTCACATTGACCACGAAATAGTTGTACTGGTTCCAAACGTTCCGGCAGGGTACCCAGGGATCGGCGTCTGATTTAAACACACGGAGCCGCCCCCGGTAGTCCGATGAGGGGGTATTGTAGCCGGAGTAGGTGTAGCCGGTGACGGCACTTTCCGTTTCGCCGTCGTTGTCCACATCGGCCACCACCGGGTATTCATCAGACGTTAGTGAGCCGCAGGCGATTTTGAACCAGTTGCGCTCTGCGTCGACACCGGCCGGGAAGGGCGCTGCGCCGCCGTAGAGGATGCGGAAGTTGTCTTCGTCGCGGTAGACCAGTTCGAAGATGCCGTCGCCATTAAAATCGTAGACCGAGGAGCCGGTAAAGCCGGAAAAATCCTCCGTGTCCAGGCTCCACCAATAGGGCGTTCCCGGGTTGAGCAGGGCGGCTTGCAGGTTGAAGCAGTTAAGGTTGTACGCGTTGCAGACCACGATTTCAGGCATATCTGTGCTGAAGCCTGCTGTCCGGTCGTCGTACAGGTTGGCGATGCAGGCCAGGCTGCCGCTGCGTAGGTTGGGATTGGGGTATGGAAAAAAACGGAGCAGGCCATTTTTATTCCACACGTACACTCCCATAATGTTGTTGCCGCGCTTGGCGCTCACGACCACATCGAGCACCCCGTCGAGGTCGGCATCCGCTACGGCGGTGTAGCCGTCGGCATAGGCTGAGTTGGGCGCCATTTGGTTGAGGTCGCGTTTGATTTTAATTTGGAAACCATCGCCGTCGCTGGGGTTGAGGTCAATAGAATAGATGACCGGCCCGGCTACCAGTTCCAGGCCTGCGCAATCGGGGTCGCCGCCGCAATCCGTCACCGAGAGGATGTCCACGGCGGTGGGGCTACAGGAGCCCTCCAGGTAGCTGCTGTATATGGCTTGCCCGATATAGGCCGGGCCGCTGATGACTTTGTTCAGGCTGGGCGCGGCGGGGTTGCTCAGGTTGAATTGAAAAATGTCGCTGCCGGCATAGATTTCGGGTGTGCCGTCGCCATTGAAATCGGCCAGGTAGGGCTTTTGGTCCTGGAAATCCAGGGCAACAGGCGAGGTAATCCAAAGGGTCATGGGGGCCAGCGGGTTGGCCTCCGAGTAATTGCGGAACACGCGGATGCGGCTATCGTTGCAGGACATGATCAGTTCCGGCTTGCCGTCGTTGTCGATGTCGCCGATGGTAGGCCCGGGCACCGGATAGGCATTGAAGCCGCCGGGAATGGTGAGCGACATGGGGGCATTGGCATTGGAACCATCGCCCCGGAAAAAGAGGATTTTATTGGGCGTCGTGCCTCCGCTGGGCGAAGCGGCAGCCACGATGATTTCGGGCAGGCTGTCTTGCTGTGGGTTCATGTTGGCCACCACCGGAATGGCCGTGACGGAGGCGCTGTTTTGGGTAGACTGCCAGGCCAACCGGGCTTTGAAATCGGAAGGCAGTTCGGTCACGGAGCAATCTTCGCCCGTAAAACACTGGCAATCAGGGTCGTAACAATCGATCAGGTTGTCGTTGTCATCGTCCACCTGGTTGTCACAAATTTCCACAGCGCTGGCGACTGTTCCGGATTGTGTAAAAACCGGTGTAGTGTAGCAAAGCAAAGCCAGGCAAACAGAGGGTAAACGGTGGAGCAGCATAGGCGTTTTACGTCCTCCAGGAAGTTTGGTTAACATGGGCCCGGCCGGGGCAGGGTCGTTCGTTTTGTCGGCCATCCGGATAAAAAATGGCGCACAGTAAAGATAAAGATCAAAGCGCCTGGTATTTGCTGCCTGCGGGGTGAAAATTATTGGGCTTACTTGATTTTCGTTTAGGGAGAGTCAGACTCAAGGCTAAAGCAGGCGGGTAATATTTTGATCGGGCGGATTAAGCCGTTCTTCCATTTGTTGGAGAAGAATACTGCCACATTTTGCAACAATGTCTTCTATTTCCTCTTGCGCGTAGAACTGATGGTAAAATTTAGGCAGAGTGAAGTTTTTCTCTACCCTGTTTTCCACATTCTCAAAACGAAGGGTATATTTAAAATCATCAACGGCCCAGGTAAGTTTAATAAAGGCAAAAAAGGTATTGAACCCAGCTTTGCTAAAGCCACTTAAAGTATAACTTAGGTTGAGATTAAATTTGATTTTTTGTTCAGAAAGTAACTTCAAAAATAGTTCTCTCGCACCACTACTATTATGGATTAGATTGGTCTGTATATCACTTCCGAAGAACACTTCTTTTTTGGTAAACAATTCATCAAATTCTTTTAATTTTTCAAAAAGCATCCTGATTACAGGCAAAATGCTTTTTTCAACCATCTCGATAAGAATTTCATCAGATCGAGCAATTTGTACATCTTTATCGGCAGCAAGGCTGGTTTTCAACAAACGCAGTTTTTTAGCCCAATCCTCCTGATCCTCATCCCTGCCTTGAATGACATCCAAGGTAAGTTGCAAGGACCGCACGACCAGCCCTACCATAAATTCAAAGAACAAGTCTGGCTTACCACCATACCCCTGGATATCGGTCAGGTAACGATTGTACGTGTCTTTTTCTTCATCTGTAATATAAAACGGCGGGTAACCGTGAGCAACCAGCAACAGGTTGCTTAGCAAGCGGGCTGTGCGTCCGTTGCCATCGTGGAATGGGTGGATAGTCAGAAAACGAATATGAAAATCAAAAGCGACGATTAAAGGATGCAATGCATTTTTGCCGCCTCTCTTGATTTTTTCTTGTTCTGTATTGAGCCAATTGAGCAATCGGTGCATGGCTTCCGGCACCTCATCCGGCGGCAAAAAGCCATATTTTTCGTTCTTCGAGTTAATAATTTCGTTATACTCTGTTTTCCACCGGCCTACCATCACTTGTCTTTCCAAATCCTCTTCGTATATGATTTCCCGATGCAAATCCAGGATCCGTTTTTCAGAAATATTGAGCTCGCCCCGGCCAATTCGCAGGATTTGCGTCATGGCTTCATCGTGGCCTTTCATTTCGAGGATATCTTTCAACGGTTTTTTGTCCACACTGATATTGCCTGTCATGACGGTGCGTGTTTCCTGCCGCGTTAAGGTCCCACCTTCCTGGCGGTTGGAGTGATAATTGCATTCCAACCGAAACCGGTATTCAATTTTCTTTAATATTTCGGGTGCCAGTTTGCCATACCCTTCAATTTGCTGGCGTAGCGATTCTACACGTTGGAGTTGATCAGTGAGCGTGGTCATGGCTATTGAATTTCTGAAGCGTAACAATACAAAACAACATTTCTTTTCCCAATCCAAGTTCCTGAATCAGTGACCAAAATTCAGGTTTGAAAACAAGTGACCCAGGATTTTTGATTCAAAGGTATCGACATGTTCCGGAATATTCAGTTCGTTCTGCTTTGCCTTACCCGTTTATTTTAGCAGAAAAAACGTATGTAACAACAGCAGGGGTGGCTTTCCCTGCGAAAAGCCACCCCTGCTGTTGTTACATACCCGAACCCAAACCGCCCTACCGCACCAGCACGAATCGTTTGACATACTGCGCATCCGCCGTTTTCAGGAGCACCTGAAACAACCCGTCGGGAAGTTCGCCGGAGGCCCGCAGATTGACCCTCAACACCGCCTCATGGTCGGCGCCCAGGTCTTGCGACCAAACCAGCGCACCCAGAGGGCTGTACACCGCGATGTGCAAGGTTTCTCCTTCAAAATCTTGCAGATCCAGCGTGATCCAGTCGGTAGCCGGATTAGGCCGCAGCCCAAAATCGCGCTGCACAAGCAGACTTTGCGGCCTGTTAACTGTGTTGCTGCCCTGGCCTGACGGGTCTCCCGCAGCAATGCCTTCCGGCACATCCCCTGCAAACTGATCCTGGACCAAAATAGTCTGGGTGTGTGTGGCCGCATTGCCGCAGCCGTCAGTAGCCGTCCAGCTACGCGTCAGGGTATAGCCGGTGGCACAAGTACCCGGCCCCTGGACCTGGCCTTGGTACACCACCGTCGCACCGCTGCAATTGTCCTGCGCCGATAGCACGGGCGCTGTGGGTATATTGGCACACGCGACCGTCACATTGGCCGGCGGGTTGTTGAACGTCGGCGCCTGGGTGTCCTGCACCGTAATGATTTGGCTTGCACTGGTTGCATTGCCGCACAGGTCCTGCGCCTGCCAGGTACGGGTCAGGGTATAGTTGTACAGGCAAGACCCATCGGTCCGTACCTGGCCGAGAAATGTAATTTGCACAAAACTGGCGCAGGCATCGGTGGCCGTCGGGGTGCCAATCGGCGGAATCAAGTCGCTGCATTGCACGGTCACTGGCGCCGGCACGCTGGTAAAGGCGGGCTTTTGCGTATCCTGCACCGTGATGGTTTGCGTGGCGGCAGTGGAGTTGCCGCAGTTGTCGGTAGCCAGCCACACCCGCAATACCTGGTAGCTGTTCTCACAGGTAGCATTGGCGGTACTTTCGCCCAGATAAACGACACTGACAGATAGATCGCAGTTGTCGGTAGCGGTGGCCGTACCCACCAATGGCAAGGTTGCGCTGCATTCCATCGTCAGGTTTTGTGGCACACTGGTGAACACCGGTTTTTGGGTGTCCCGTACCGAAACCCGTTGCGTGGCCGAGCGCGTATTGCCGCAGTTGTCGACGGCCGTCCATTTTCGGGTCAGCACATACGTGTCGAGGCAGGCGCCATTGGTCCGGGTTTCGCCATTGTAACTGATGCTCACGCTGGTGTCGCAATTGTCCGTAGCCGTCGGATTGCCAACGGCAGGAATCGCATCGCATTGAACGGTCACATGGGCCGGCACGCTGGTAAACACCGGCAACTGAGTGTCGCGCACCGTGATCCGCTGCGTGGCCGTACGCGTATTCCCACAGGCATCGGTGGCGGTCCATTGACGGGTGAGGGTGTAGGTATCCGTGCAAATGATGTTGGTCACCGTTTGGCCGTTGTAGGCGACCGTAACGCCGCCCCCACAATTGTCGGTGGCCGAAGCATTGCCTACTGCCGGCACAGCACTGCATTGCACTGTGACGTTGGCCGGCACCGCCGTAAACGTCGGCAAGGTATTGTCAAACACCGTGATGATCTGGCTGCAGGTGGCGCTGTTCCCGACCGCATCCGATGCCCGGTATGTGCGGTCAACTTTGAACCGATTAATACAGGTAACATTGTAGGGCGGCGTGTCGCCTACATGGGTTTTCACAACCGGGCTGCAATTGTCGGTGGCGGTCACCAAGTTGGTGTTGGCCGCTGGAAAATTGCCCAGGCAGGAAACCGTCACCGGACCAGGACAGGTGATATTGGGTGGGGTGATATCTTTTAAAATTACTTTGAACGAACAAGGCGTCGTATTGCCGTTGCCGTCGTTGGCGCTGAGGGTCACGATTTCTTCGTCGTTGTGGCCCGACAGCACGGTCGTTGCCGCCGGAACCTGCGTCACCGGAACGGGCATCGTGCAGTTGTCGCTCACGTTGGTCGCCAGACCAATCCGGTTGCCAACCACGCCAGCGCACGCCGCATCGGCGGCTACAGTTTGATCTCCAGGACAGGTAATCGTCGGCGGCGTAATGTCTTTCAACTGGACTGTAAAAGCACAAGCCGCTGTGTTGCCGTTGCCGTCGGATGCCGTCAGGGTTACGGATACCTGGGTGTTGTGGCCTACCAAGGGGGTGTTGGCCGCCGGCAGTTGCGTTACCGAAACGCTTGCCGCGCAATTGTCGCTCAGGTTGCTGGCCTGAACAACCCGGTTGCCGACCTCGCCGCTGCACGCCAGGTCGGCGGCTACGGTTTGGTTGGCCGGGCAAGTGATCGTTGGCGGCGATTGGTCGCGCAAGGTCACTTTGAACGTACAAGCGCTGGTGTTGCCCGTCACGTCGTCGGCCGTCAGCGTCACGGTTTGTGCGCTGTTGTGGCCCGTCATCAAGGTGCTGGCGGCAGGCATTTGGGTCACGAGAATATTGCCCGGCGCGGTACAGTCGTCGCTGACATTGGTAGCCGACGACACCCAATTGCCCAAGGTACTCTGGCAACTGCCGTTGGCCGGGATGAGTTGGTCTGCCGGACAGGTAATCGTCGGCGGAGCATTATTTTGCAAAGAAACCGCTACCGTGCCGGTGCCGGTACATCCTGCGTTGTCCGTCACAGTCACGGTGTACGTGCCCACGGATGCCGGGCCGGCAGTAAAGCCCGGCGGGTTTTGCACGGCTGCCGAATAGCCACCGGGCCCTGCCCAGGCAAATCCCGTGTAGACGCCCGTGCCCCCCGCAGGCCCTGCACTCAGGAATACCGTAGAGCCCACACAAATCGGGGTGTTGGTACTGGGCGACACCGTTGGCGCATTGACGACTACCGTTACCGAAGCCGTGCCGGCACAACTTTTACTATCCGTCACCGTCACCGTGTAAACACCGGCAGCGGCGGCGGTAGCCAACAGCGCGGCCGGGTCCTCCTGCGTAGCGCTATAACTATTGGGGCCAGCCCATTTGAATGCCAGGTAAGTACCCGAACCGCCACCCGGCGTGGATTGAAGGATCAAATTACTGCCCGCGCAAACAGGGCTGTTGCTCGTCGCACTGATCGAAGGCGCGCCATTGGTCGACACCGCTACCGTGGTAGAGGCCGTCGCCGTGCAACCGATGTTATCCGATACCGTTACCCGATAAGTGCCCGCCTTGAGCAGTGTTGCTACGAACGCAGCCGGGTTTTGCTGGGCGGCTGAAAACCCGTCGGGGCCTGTCCAGGTATACATCGAATAAGTGCCCGAGCCGCCGCCCGGATTTGTTTTCAGGTCAATGTTGCCATTCAGGCAAACAGGGCTGTTGCTTGTAGCCGTAAGCGTTGGTTTTGAAATAATGGCCACCGTGGTGGTCGCCGTGGCACTACACCCCTGGCTGTCCGTCACTTTCACCTGGTATATGCCTATGGAGGCCGATGTGGTGGAAAATGCTGCCGGATCTTCTACGGTTGCGACATAGTTGTCGGGACCTGTCCAATTGAACAAACTAAACACCCCGGAACCGCCCGTTGGGCTGGAACTCAGCAGCAAACTGCTGCCATCACACACCGGGCCATTGTTGCTGGCGGTAATGGCCGGAACCGGATGTACCGCCACGCTTGTAGTGGCAGTGGCTGTGCAACCCGCCAGGTCGGTGACGGTCACGGTATATGTTCCGGCAACTGCCGGCGTCACCGGAAATGCCGGCGGGTCTTCCTGTGTGGCGCTGTAACTGTTGGGGCCTGACCACTGAAAAGCGCTGTAGGTACCCGAGCCGCCGGCAGGCGCAGACAACAAGCCTACGCTTCCGCCTGTACAAACCGGGCCGACCAGCGCCGCTGTGATGGTTGGAAGGCCGTTCACCGACACCGCCGCAGTACTGCTGGCCGTGCAGCCCGCGCCATCCGTCACCGTCACGGTGTAGATGCCGCTGCCGGCCAGCGTGGCCGGAAATCCGGCCGGATCTTCCTGTGTGGCGCTGTAATTATTGGGACCTGCCCACAGAAACGTGTAGCCAGAACCGGAGCCGCCCGTCGGGCTGGAATTCAGCACAACCGTACCGCCGGTACACAGCGGACTATTGCTTTGCGCCGCAATAAGCGGCCGGGGCTTCACCAGCACCGAAGTGGTGCCGCTGGCCGTACAACCGGCGTTATCCGTCACCGTCACCGTGTACGTGCCGGACATAGCGGCGAGGGCCACCGGCACCAAAGGGTTTTGCGCGGCAGAGCCAAAAGTACTCGGGCCGCTCCATTGAAATTTGGTATAACTGCCGCTGCCGCCGGAGGGCGTACTGCTCAATTGCAAATTCAGGCCCGCACACAAAGGGCCGTTGTTGTTGGCCACAATGGCTGGGGCAGTGCCGCCCAACACGCTGACCGTAGTCGTGGCGGTAGCCGTACAACCGGCGTCATCCGTGACCGTCACGGTGTACACCCCGGATGCCGGAGCAAGAGCCGGAAACGATGCCGGCTGCTGGCCGCTGGCGACATAACTGTTGGGGCCTGCCCAGGCAAATTGCGAAAAAACACCGGTACCGCCGCTGGCGTTGGCCACCAACTGAATCGAGGAACCCGTGCAAACCGGCCCTGCCCCCGCTGAAGCGGTGGCGGAAGGCTTCGGGCTCACCAGCACCGTGCTGGTCGCCGTGCAGGCGCCGCTGTTGGTGACGGTGACGGTATACACCCCTGTCAGGCTGACGGTTATCAAGGCATCGGTGCTCCCGGTGCTCCACAGGTATGTGCCGCCGCCGCTGGCTTGCAGGGCTACGCTGCCTTGCAGGCAAGCCGCCGCCGCTCCGCCATTGATCTGCGGCTGAAACACGCCTTCCGGCCCGTCGGTAACGGTCACCACTAAGTCCAGTTCGTCGCTGATGTTCAGCGTATTGGTCACCCGAAGGATTACTTCATACTGGTTATCGGTGTTGACATCGCCGGGGTTTTCAAAATCGGGGTTGAACCCAAACCAGGACAATGCCCCCGTTGCCGGATCAATGGCAAAACGGGCGGCATCGGCGCCGCCCGCCAGAGCATAACTCAGCCCGCTGCCTTCGGCATCCGAAGGGTCTACGGCTTGCGCATCGTAAAGCACGGCACAAGCATTTTCCTGAAAATTGACGGCTGCCGGCGAGGTAATTTCCGGACGGTTGTCGTCGGTGACACTGAAAAACGTCGCGCTGGTATCGCGCCGCAGCAGCGGAAAATCACAGTCCCACACGATAAAGTTTACTGGAAATGTGCCGCGCCAATCCGGATCGGCAATAGCAACCGTCACCGTACCGTTGGCCGCCAGCGCTGGCACCAGAGGCGCCAACTGAACCGCCAGCGGAGCCGCCACGGTGCCTGCCGAGCCGCCCGGCACAAAGTTTAGTTTGGTTGTTTTTTCGTATAAAAATTGATTTTCCGCGTGGTAAAACCGGAAAACAATGGGGCCTGCGGCGAGGTTTTGCAAGGACATGGGGTATACCACATTGGGCGGCACACCCAAGGGATCAGCCGTGCCCACCAATATCTTGTTGACAAAAGCCGCCAGTTTTGCCCCGGGCCCCGCCAGGGCCTGATCGGCAAACAAGGGGCGGGCCACCACCGACATAGCCTGTGGGCCAGCCGGCACTACCGGCCAGGCCGGATCGGCAGCCGTACCACTATACGGAAACACCTCAAAATCAAACATCCGGCAAGGGCCGTTGAAGTTCAGGTAATTATCCAAATCAAAGGCCGCAAACGCGCCACCCGGAAAAATGCTTTGCGGCGGCACCGGCTGGAGCACCGGAGGGCCATAGTCCGGCAGCACGGTAAAGGACGCAACGCGGGTGAACAGGTAGTGATTGGGTGTATTTTCTGTGACGGTAATCGTCACCAGGTCCGTGCCCGTCCAGCCCGGCGAAGCAGCCTGCACGTTCAGTATGCCGTTGACAACGCTGGCCGTCAGGTTGGCGCCGGGTACGGCACTCCAGGTGACGGGGTCGCCATCCAGGCTGAGCAGGTAATCGTTGAGGTTAAGCGGTCCGAAGGGGATGTTCTGGAGGGTGGTATCGGCCGGAATCGAAAGAATCTCCGGAGCAAAATCCTGGCTGGGGTTGATGTTGATCCAAAAGGGTTGGTTGATCGTGCCCACAGAACTTTGGTGGTAGTAAAACGGAATCGTTTCTTGGGTGGCATACACCTTATCGTCAGGGGCATAATAGGCCCTGAACTGCAAAATATCTCCGGTATACTCGTTGGAATACACCGTGATGTAATAGTACTGCTGGCCGCCGATAGTAGTCGACGCAGCAAAACCCCGCAACTCGCTCCCGACAAAAACCCCCACCAGGTTGTTGGGGTTGTTGGACGGAACGTTTTCATACCGAACCCGCAGGATGATATTCATGCTAAACTGATACGCAGCGGGATTGATGGTCCATCCCGGCGGCGCCTCCGCAGCCGACAAGGGCTTGGCCCCTGCCTCCGGCAAGCCTGACAACAACACACCTACTGCCAACAGCCAGCAGCACAGCGATGGTATTTTTTTAAAGAAAACAAGAGTCGGGCTGTAGGATGTTGCTGTCATGATATTGAGTTGTTTTGATGGCCGTCTCATCCGGTATTTAAAAATTGAACATTGGTCATTGCACATTGATCATTCCAAGGAAACCGTGGAGATGATCAAATTTTAAATTTCAAAAATTTAAATGTCCAATGCCCAATGTCTACTTTTCAATGGCCAAGTATGGATGAGACGGCCAGGTTGTTTTGTATAATTATCCTCAGGGCAAGCGTTGCAGCAGCACCTTTCGGCTCACACTGCCCGCTTCCGTTTGTAATCGAACATAGTACACCCCGGAGCCCAGCCACGAACCCGTGTCCGAACGGCCGTTCCACTCCA
>JADLDL010000316.1 GCA_020846655.1 Saprospiraceae bacterium
AGAGGTCGCGGGCTTTCACCACTTTGCGGGCGCGGCCTTCCTGCTCGTACTGGTGGTACAGGGCCTCGAATTCGCCGCCATACACTTCGAACAGGCCGGGGGCTTCGTTCGGGCAGAACAGCGACCATTCGGCATCGTCTTTGACGCGCTCCATGAACAGGTCGGATATCCAGAGGGCATAGAACAGGTCGCGGGCGCGCATTTCTTCTTTGCCGTGGTTTTTCTTCAGGTCAAGGAACTCAAACACATCGGCGTGCCAGGGCTCCAAGTACACGGCGAAGGCGCCTTTGCGTTTGCCACCGCCCTGGTCGACGTAGCGGGCGGCGTCGTTGAACACGCGCAGCATCGGGATGATACCGTTGGAGGTGCCGCCAGTGCCTTTGATGTAGGAGCCGGTGGCCCGCACGTTGTGGATGCTCAGGCCGATGCCGCCGGCGCTTTGCGAGATGAGGGCGCAGCGCTGGAGGGTTTCAAAAATGCCGTTGATCGAGTCTTCCGTCATGCTCAGCAGGAAGCAGGACGAGAGTTGGGGCTTGGGCGAGCCGGCGTTGAACAGGGTGGGCGTGGCGTGGATAAACCAACGCTCGCTCATGAGGTTGTAGGTCTCGATAGCCGCGTCGATGTCTTCGCCGTGGATACCGATAGACACCCGCATGAAGAGGTGCTGCGGGCGTTCGACCACCTTGCCGTTCATGCGCATGAGGTAGGAGCGCTCGAGGGTTTTGAAGCCGAAATAATCGAACTCAAAATCGCGATCGTAGATGATCGCGCTGTCGAGGCGGTCTTTGTGTTTTTGAACGATTTTATAAATTTCCTCGCCGATCATACCGGCGCGTTCTCCGGTTTTGGGGTCGAGGTAATGGTAGAGGGCTTGCACGGTTTTGTGAAACGACTTGTCGGTTTCCTTGTGCAGGTTGCTCACCGCAATACGGGCTGCCATGAGGGCGTAGTCGGGGTGAATAGTGGCCATACTGGCGGCGGTTTCGGCGGCCAGGTTGTCGAGTTCTACGGTCGTTACGCCGTCGTAGAGGCCCATGATGACCTTTTTCGACACTTCGATGATGTTGACGTAACTGGTGTTGAGGCCATAGCAGAGTTTGCGCAGGCGTGCCGTGATTTTGTCGAAGGACACGTCTTCTTTGCGTCCGGAGCGTTTGATTACATGCATGGTGTGTAGGTATTGCGTTTTCGGCTTTCTTATGATTGCGTAGTGATTTTTTTGATTGAGTAAAGGTTTCCGCTCAGAAATGCTAAACAGTTCCAACATTATGCGCCCAGGATAATATTACAATCACAGATTGTAATATTGGATAGGCTTCGTAAAAGCGACAAATAGCATACAAATGGCTGATACTGAATTCTTTTCCATCTTGCAGCGATAAGTCCTTTCATAGTACCATCCCTTCCTTATCCTCTTTTTTTACTGCTCCTGATCTTGTTGTTGGCGAGCAGGGGGGCGGATTTGGTCGGTTTCAAAAAGCGGTTGTCCTGCGGCATCTGGGTTTCTTTTTTCCCGACCCGTTTGCTGGGCGCTTTGGTTGCTTTCTTCGTCATGGTATTTGCTTTTTAAATAAAATTAAAGTTGAAACAGGGGGCGGGCCGTTTAAAACCGGTATCCGGCACCTGCGGTAAACGAGCGGTTTTTCAAACCCATGGTACCCAGCGACTGTCCGATTTCGTCGGTGATGGGCAGGTCCGAACTATTGGCCAGTCCAAACTGGCAGGCGGCAAACACGAGCAGGCCCTTGAAATGGCCGCTGAGTTTGAGTTGCAGGCCCAGGTCATTGTTCTTGAACAGCGGGATGTATTTGGTGTCGGTCCAGTCGACTACCTCGCCATAGCGGATGTCTTCCGCCAGGCGCCAGGCAAAGTAGAAACCCAGGCCAATGCCGAGCGGCTGGACGGGGCTGAATTCGATTTGCGGCGTCACGTCGAAATAGGAAGCCCGGTAATCTACCCGCCCCCGGTAGGCGATCCATTGGCCATTGACCGAGAGGGGGGTAGATGCGGTAGTGTAGGCAAAGCCGCGTTGGGCGTAGTGCAGGTCCACGGGCAGGCTCCAGTGTTTGGCAAATGCCCAGCGCAGGGTGCCGCCCGCAAAGAAACCTGTGCGGAACTGCGGGTCGAAGGCCTCCGAATACGCCGGCTTGACCGTCGCGATACTCGGGCCGGCTTGTATGGAAAAAGACACGGACCGCTCCTGCGCCGCCAAAGACACGGAACAGAGCAGCAGGGCCAGCAGGTGAAACAGTTCTTTTTTCATAAGAAGCACAGGTTCAGGGGTATACTTCAATTTTCTTTGACAATCCGTAGGGTTTCCAGTTGTCCATCCTGTTCGATGACCAGCACATACACACCGGCAGGCCAGTCCGCTGTTTCGAGGCGCGCTGCGGCTTGGGTGGGGCGCAGGGTTTGGCGCAGGCTGCCGAGGGCATCGAATACGCGGATGCGCTCGGCGGGGCGGTGGTTGGCGGCTTGGAGCCGGAGGACATCCCGGACGGGGTTGGGCGCAACCGACCAGGTGGTGCCAACTGGTGTTGGGGTGCTCAGGTCGGTCAGTTGATCGAGGCGGTATTGGCTGAAAAAGCGCCAGATTTCCCGGCTGGCATTGATATCCTGGTTGGTGACGCCGATGGAAAAGAAAGCGCCGGGCCAGGTGTGGCCGCCGCCATTGATTTTATAGTGTTCCACGGTGCTGCCGTTGAGGCCGCCGCTGTAGCGGAAATGCTCGGCGGTACAGCCGTCGTTGGGGTTGGTATCAGGCACGGGCGTCAGCACGGGCGTGGGGTTGCAGTGGTTGAAATTGACCCAGGCGGCCACGAGGGTGGGGATGGGTACGAAGCCGCTGAGCACCGCACCGTCGTAGGGCACGGTGTTGTCGGCGGTGCCGTGAATTTCCATCACCGGCACAGGGCGGGCGGGCTGGCAGGCGCTGAGGTTGGGGGCGATCATGCTGCCGGTCACGGAGGCGATGGCGGCGATCCGGTTGTTGAGTTCGCAGGCCAGAGCGTAGCTCATAAAGCCGCCGTTGCTCATGCCGGTGCTGTAGATGCGGTTGGGGTCGATGTTGTAGCTGGCGCTGAGGCTGTCGATGAGGGCGGAGAGGAAGGCCACGTCGTCGACGCTGCTGTTGCCGCCGAAGGTATTCCAGAAGCGATTTCCCTGGGCGTCGAGGGTGCCGTTGGGCTGCACGACCAGGAAGTTGGCGGTATCGGCGATGGCGTGGAAGTTGCCATAGAATTCCTGTTCGAGGTTGTTGGAGGAGTAGCCATGCAGGTTGAGCACGAGCGGCACGGCGGCGCTGCCGGTGTAGGTAGCGGGCACGTAGAGCCGGTAGTCGCGGCTGAGGCCACCGCTTTGAATGGCGCCGGTCACGGTGGTCTGGGCGTTGAGCCGGGCCAGCGTCAGGAGGCAAAGGATGGTGGTGGTGCGCATGGTGTGAGTGGGTGAGGGATGCTATTTTTTATCTTTCAATTTTCCTACTTTGTTCAGGGATTTCTTCGTTTCACCCTTCACCAGTCGTTCCAGTTTTTTTATATCTTCTTCTGCCGGCAATTTTTCAGGGCGAATGCCCCTATCAACCAGCAGTTTTCGTACTTCGCTGTTGTTTTTCACATGCTCCCGGCTGATGGCTTGTTCTCCGCTTAAATCCTCTTTCTTTACGTTAAAATTGGTGATTTCTGCTGCGAAGTCCTTGGCTTTTATTGTAATTGTGGGCAAAAAATCAGCCAGCGGGCGGTTTCCCGGCACACCGAGTTTTCTCTTCATCGTTTGTGTGTTGTGACCTCCAAAAAGCGCTTTATCGCCTTGACTTCGGATACGCGCAAAACCGGAATTATCCACACCACGTTCGTAAATCAGGCGCGACAGTTCTGTTTCTGTTGCCTCTAGTTTTTCCCGGGCCTGCAAGCGTTCTATCAGCCGTAAGCGGGCTTCTATCAACTCTTGCTTTCGCGTTTGCACTGCGAAATAGGTTTGGGCAAAGGCGATGGGCTCTTTTGCCGGATCGCCGTTTTGGGCAATGAGATAGCAGGCATACCGGGTCAACATAACATCCTCAATTTCGCGCTGCGCCCCTGATCCTAATTTGACCATTTTGTTGACCCCAACGAAATGGTCAGCACTATTTTGGCCGGAGTTCTCGCAGGCGGTTTGGGCCTTTTCCATCACTTTTTGGAAATTTCGCCAATCGGAATATTCCAGCAGTGCCTGCAACTCTCTCGCCAGCCAATACTCCACGCCATCCTGTTCGTATGCCGCATCCTCAAAAGAGGCATGCAATTTTGTTATGATTTCCAGTTTCATACCAGATGTGTTGTGATGATTTTACACTTGCTTATCCTGCTGGTATGAGTAACATTGTCGTTGCTTCGAAATCCGTTTATCCCCCCAAGTCTCTATTTTTCATAAAAAACATAGCCCAGGCCCACTTGTGCCCCCAAATGCCGGGCAGACGGCGAATCGCCGAAGCCCTGGCGGGTCGGTATGGTATTGGCCAGGCCATAGGCCAAGCCCAGGCTGAGGCGCCATTTTTTCAGTTTGAGTGCGGCTTCAGCGGAAAGTCCCCAATCAGCCGGCTGGTAGTCCTGAAACTGGTCGGTACCGATTTGAGGGTTCCGGGTGCTGTCGTATTCGCCCACCACGGTCTTCACCGTACCGCCCAGGCAATAGCCCAGGTAGGGGCCAAAGGCTACATAAAAGTGTTTGCCCAAAAAAGCGAGGCCGGATACGAGTTGCAGGTAATTCAGGCGCACGACTTCGTCGTAGCGGCCGGCGTCGATGGTGAATCCATTCAGGCGCCCGCCTTTGGTCGTCCAGCTCAAGGAACTAAGCAGGCCTAGTTTGCCGGCCAGGCACATTTCGGAAGACAAGCCCGCATGCCCGCCCGTGACGTACAGTTCATCCAACGTAAAGCCGGAGTAATCCATTTTGGTCATGTTCAGCCCCGCTTTGGCGGACAGGCTGATCTGTTGGGCCGGCAGAGCCAGCGCAACGAAACAAAACAGGGTGGAGAACAGCAGTTTGCGCATGGGTGTAGGTTTGGGTGGGTTACACCTGCCGGCACCGATATGCGGCGCCGGCAGGGTAAGAGATAGTTAGGCTGCCGTTTCGTCTTCTACGGTGGAATCGGCGGCGTTAGTTTTCACGGATGCAATGCCATTGTCGCGCGAGGCTTCGGTTTCGTACATTTGGCTGGCGCCTACTACCTGGCCGTTGGAGGCCTTCAGGTTGAAGTAGAATTTGCCGTTGGCCGCCGTGTTGCGTTCGAAGCGGTTGTCGTCTTGCGAGTTGGTGCGCACAGATTCGATGCCGGCGGTGCAGGAGGCTTTGCTGGCATAGCCTTGGCTGGTGAGGATCACTTGGCCATTGGAGGCTTTCAGGTTGAACTGAAATTCGCCGTTGGCGCGTTGGGAGATTACAAACTTGCCCATAAAATATTGGTTTATTATGAATGATTCGGAAGTATGCGGAAGGAAGCAGGGAGGTTTCCGGTCTTCCTAAAAATCGGCGTCGGTAGAAAAGACTTGTTCTTCGCGTTTGGCCATGACACCGGCTTTCTGGTAATCGCCCACCCGCTTTTCGAAAAAGTTGGTTTTGCCTTGAATCGAAATCATGTCCATCCAGGGGAATGGGTTGGCGGTGCCATATACCTTGTCGTTGCCGAGCGACAGCAGCAGCCGGTCGGCCACAAACTCGATGTACTGGCCCATCATCTCAGCGTTCATGCCGATGAGCGACACGGGCAGCGCGTCGGTGATGAACTCTTTTTCATACATGACCGCCTCCATAATGATAGCCTCGACTTCTTTGGGATCGAGTTTTTGCTGGAGCATGGAATAGAGCAGGCAGGCGAAATCGCAGTGCATGCCTTCGTCGCGGCTGATGAGTTCGTTGGAAAACGTGAGGCCGGGCATGAGGCCGCGTTTTTTGAGCCAAAAGATGGAGCAGAAGGAGCCGGAAAAGAAAATACCCTCCACGGCAGCAAAGGCGATAAGCCGGTGTGCGAAGGTGGGTGCGTTTTCGATCCAACGCAGCGCCCAGTTGCCTTTTTTGGAAACGCAGTCGAGGTTTTGCAGGGCGTGAAACAGAAAGTCTTTTTCCTTCGGGTCTTTAATATAGGTGTCGATCAGGAGCGAGTACACCTCGGAGTGAATGTTCTCGATGGCTACCTGAAAGCCGTAAAAACAGCGGGCTTCCGGGATTTGGATCTCGCGCATAAAATTGAGCACGAGGTTCTCGTTCACGATGCCGTCGCTGGCGGCAAAAAATGCCAGGACGTGTTTGACAAAATGGCGCTCGTTGTCGGTCAGTTTGCTGTCCCAATCCACCTGGTCCTGTACGAGATCAATTTCTTCGGCCGTCCAAAAGGAGGCTTCGGCTTTTTTATACCATTCCCAGATTTTGGGATACTTAATGGGCAACAGGACAAAGCGATCGGGATTCTCCGCCAGTATCGGTTCTACAAATTTGGCTGCTTGTGACATTGAAATAGGTATGTATGCTCAGGTTAAAATTGAATTCGTCGTATGTAAACCGATTATCCAATCTCCTCCGGCCGGCTTCTGCCCCCATAAAAAGGCAGAATTCCGGCGCAGACTATTCAACGAGCGGTCCGATTGACCGAAACAGCATTGACCGGGATGGTGAAGGGACGAGGATTGTGCGTTGAACCAGCCTGCGCTACTTTTATTCAACAAAAAAAGGCTTACAGGCAGAGATCAAATGCGGAGTACTGCTTCGAGGCGGAAGCGGAAACAAAAGTACTGGTTTTTTGGCTTCGCCGAACGCAAGTTTTCCACAATATGTGAATAACGTTTTTAATAATCTGATAATCAATGGATTTAAATTCAGCCGTTGGTTATCCACAATGTTGGTAACTCGTGTTAGTATTTTGTCAAAACTTTTTGTTTTTAGAAAAAATGCTAAAAGCGGCCATACCTAACCCCTTGTTTTTGAAGGAAAAAGGAGTTGAAGCCCGGAGCCGGCAGGCCCGGCCCTGCGTTCGAAAAATTTGAGCCGCTGCCTGGCGGCATAAGCCTCCACCGTCGGATTGCCGGGAGCCCCGGTGCGCCTCCCGGCAATCCGGTATTTTCACAAATACTGCATCCCGGTGAGCCACTGCCGGAGCGGAATCCGCACCTTTGTTGGGTAATTTCCAAGACCTTTGCTGTTCCCTCCAATCGTTGACGATGAAAAAAACGCTCCTCCCTACCCTACTCCTGCTGGTCGCCGGCCAACTGCTGGCCCAGATACCCTTTTCCGAAAAACAATATACCTGGACCCTGGAGAAAAACCTGGTCTACGGCATAGCGCTGAATTACCTCGGCTTGCCCGATACCCTCACCCTCGACCTGTACTCCCCCCAAAACACCGATACCCTGCGGCCACTGGTCGCGCTGGTGCACGGCGGCTCCTGGATCGGCGGCTGCAAAGAGGATATGGCCTGGCTCTGCGAAGAACTGGCTGCCCGGGGCTATGTTGCCGCTACGGTGAACTATCGAAAAGGCTGGCACAAGGACGACTATGTGCCCAACCCCATCAACCCGGATGTTTTCCAGGGAGGCAACTGCTTGTACACCGCCGATTCCATGGAAATCTACCGGGCGATTTACCGGGGCCAGCAGGACGTCAAAGGGGCGATCCGCTGGCTCAAGGCACGGCTGTATGCCGGCCCGGGCTGCGACCGGGCGGTGCTGGTGGGCGGCGAAAGCGCCGGGGCTTTTATTGCCCTGGCAGTGGGCCTGCTCGACCGGCCAGCAGAGAAGCCTCTGGCCTGCGGCACCCTACCCGATGCGCCAACCCCGGCAGCCAACCTGTCCAACTGCTTTGCCGAACAATGCGCACTGGTCAATCATACCTTGCCTCCCGGCGCACTCCAGCGGCCCGATTTGGGCCCCGTCGATGGCACCCTCAACGCCAACGGATTCGACGCCAACGTATTGGGGGTAATGAGTTTTTACGGTGCCGTCCCCTACGAAGCCCTGTCGAACAACTGGATACAGGGCCCCGACACGCCTGCGCTGTACCTCTACCACCAAACCTGCGACGGGGTGGTGCCCTTCGGCTACGGGCAGCCCATGAGCATCCCCTCGGCCTATTGCAACCTGGGTTTCACGCCCTGGCACTACCTGCTGCCCCGGATGTACGGCAACGGGGCCATCGCCAGCTACCTGGGCAGCCTGCCCCAAGCTCCAGCCTACCTCAGCGACTTTTGGCCTTGCGACAATTTCAACCCCGGCCTGGCCTTGTTTGAATGCCTGCGCTACAACGACAACGGCAGTTACCACTACACCCACAACCGCCCCGAGCGGGCATCAAAAATCGCCGGATTCTTCGGCCTGCGGGTAGCCGCAAGCCTGAACAGTGCGTCCTGTGTGGTGTCGTCGGTGGATCAGCCCGCCTGGGCAGCCGGGCTGCGGTTGGCGCCCAATCCGGCGCAGGAACAAGCCTGGCTGTACTGCGATGCAGCGCCGGAACACCCGGTGTTGCTCCGCCTCTTCGATGCGCAGGGGCGCCTGCTGGCACAACGCTGGCAAACCCTGGTAGCCGGCGCAAATGCCTTGCCCTGGGATAGCCAATGGCCGGCTGGCTTGTACAGCCTTCATCTCGCGGCGGACGGGGGTACAGTCGGTTGGAAGGTGCTGAAACGGTAGGCGACCAGAGCCGTAGCGGCGCTAAATAATCCGCCGTTTTTGCAAAACCCAGTACAGCACGCCGGTGAACACCGCCGTGAAGAGCACGGTCAGGTAAAAGGCAAGGGGGTGTTCGGGGATGCCGTTGGGAATGTTCATGCCCAGAAACGAGGAGATCAGCGTAGGCACCATGAGCACCACGGTGATGATGGTGAGGCGGTGGATGACCAGGTTGAGGTTGTTGGAAATAATACTCGAAGAGGCATCCATCGTGCCGTTGAGGATGTTGGTGTACACGTTGGACATGGACAGGGCCTGCGAGTTGTCGATGATGATATCCTCGAACAAGTCGGTGAGGTCTTCGTCGCCATTGATGTGCAGGAAATCCGTACGTTTCATTTTCATTTTCAGCAATTCATTGGCGTTCAAAGAATTGACAAAATACACCAGGCTTTTTTCGATAGAAAGCAGTTGTTTTAACTCGGCATTCCGGCTGGAGTGCATGAGTTCTTTTTCGATCAGGTTGCGGCGCAGGTTGAGTTTTTTGAGGCAGGACAAAAAGTAGTACACGTTTTGTTCCAGGATCTGGAGCACGAAGCGTTTTTCGTCGGAGGGGTTGAAATTGCGGAGTTTATTTTCCAGAAACGTATTGAGCACCGGCGTTTCGAAGGCCGACACGGTGACCACGTGTTCGATGGTCAGAATCATACCGATCGGGACGGTAATAAAGACCGCCTCGTTTTCGGTTTCCGCGATTTCATTCAGAATAGGCGTGTTGATCAGTACGAAGCGAACGTCTTCGTCGCGTTCGTAGCGGGCGCGTTCATCAAGGTCCAGCGAGTCGGTCAGGAAAACAGGGTCAAATTCGAGCCGTCGGGCAAAGTCCTCCAGTTCGTCAGGAGCGAAGGGTGGGGTGAGGTTCACCCAACAGCCAGGCTCCAGCTCGGGTAATTCCACGAGCCGTCGTTTTTCGCGTGCATAATAACGGATCACAGTCCATGGAGTGTTGAGTTGATGAACAAAAAGGCGTGCAGTAGCGAAGCCCGGTGCAAACTTACGGCACTGGTTTCTGGCAAACAACCCTAAACGGAGCGCTTGGCAAAAAAGTGCAGGGGGCTAAAAATTTTATTTTGCGAAGCCGTCGTTTGGGATTGATAATCCAAATAAAATTTAAACTGCCTTGTATTTTACAAAAGTAGCGCCGTACTGGTACGCTAGATTGTTGTTCTTTTTTGTTAAACCGTGGCCGGATCGCAGAAAAATTTTCCTATCATTGCCCGTCTTTTCTTCAACATTTTACCATTAACAAAAAATACCGAAGAAACGTGGCGATTTATTCCGACAAAACCACACCTGTTTGAACAAGTGCAATGAACCGAAGATGTCCGATCTTGCGACACCATTTAATCCATCTGAATTTGTATTCCCGCCTGGGCACTTGTTCCAAATCCTTTACTCCCCCCCCTGTGAGCGACGCTTTTTGCCCGCTCGGTAAGATACTTGTATCGATCTGATCACTTTTTTGGAAATTGTGCTCAGCTCGTGCAGCGTCATGATGTATTGCAGAATCTTAACACTTTCCGCCGATATTGACCCCCGCCTGCGACAATCGGATACTACTCAAACAATATATTGCTTACACACAACTAAAATCATCGCATATGTGCCTTTTTACTTCCCGTTTGTGCACGTCTCTGTTCTTGGTTTGCATGCTCGCCGCTCCGGCCTTCAGCCAAAATTCAGCAGGCCCAATCGAGTTGGATGGTCACTTACGCCGGCAGGTGATATCCGCTATGTCGGCCCAACAAGTGCTTCGGATCAACAACCTGATCCCCGGCGAAACCTACACGCTGATTGTACCAGAAGACCCGGCGTTAGGCTTGTGCCGCCCGGATGTAAAGGCGCTGCCAAGCACGGCACAGGTCAAACGCTACGACGCAGCCCTGCACCAGTTGGTCTTCGTGGCCGCCGCCGTTTCGCAGGATTTTCAACTGGATTACCCATGCAGTTGGGATGCCAGCAATCCGCCCCGGCACTATGTGTCCCTGGTGTGTGAAACCTGCCAGAAAAAGACCCTCCAATCGTACATCGACGGGCTTTCTGCCGTGCTGGAAGTACAAGGTGGCTCCAGCGCCGAAGACCTGGTCAAAGACGTCCTGATCGGTGGCAACTGTTTCGATATTTCCGGCGTCACCTTTACCGGCAATGCCGGCCAGATCGGTACATTCTCCAATGGCCAAACCAACATCGGCTTTAACACTGGTGTGATCATGGCAACCGGCGATATCAACGTAGCCCCTGGCCCCAACGACCAGGATGGCGCCAGCGGCGGGTATGGCAGCTCCACCCCGGATGGCGACCTCGGTACGCTGACGGGCGGCGCCTTGTTTGATATGGCGAATATCGAATTCGATTTCACGCCCACCCAAAGCCCCGTTACCTTCAATTTCGTTTTTGCTTCTGAAGAATACTGCGAATATGTCGGCACCCAATTCAACGACGTGTTCGGCTTTTTCATTTCCGGCCCCGGCATCCTGGGCGGTCAGCAAAACATCGCCCTCGTACCCGCTACCAGCACACCGGTCGCCATCAACAACGTAAACCACCAGTCCTTTTCCGGTTACTACGTCAACAACCAACCCGCGTCCAGCGGCAACCTCTGCGGCCAAACCGCTTCGGCCAGCCCTGTGACCAATGAATTGCAATACGACGGGTTCACCCGTAAATTTACGGCGATCGCCAACGTACAACCCTGCCAAACCTACCATATCAAACTGAAAATCGCCGACGTTGGCGATGGCGTCTGGGACTCTGCCGTATTCCTCAATGCCGGCTCCTTTGACGCCGGTGGCAATGCATCGGTGGCCTGGGAAGTCAACGGCGTACTGGATGCCGAAGAGGTATACGAAGGCTGTGGCACGGTAAAACTGATTTTTGACCGCGTCGGTGGCAATATGTCCCTGCCCATGCCGGTGCAGTTTTCGGTTTCCGGCACGGCCACGTCTGTGCTCGACTACTCGGCCATTCCGCCGGTCGTTGTCATTCCAGCCGGTCAGGACAAATACGAATTGACGATCAACATCGTCAACGACCTGATCACGGAAGGCCCGGAAACGGTGATTATCAAACTGAACAATGCTTGTTCATGCCTGAACCCGGAAATCAAACTGATCATCAACGACCTGCCGCCGCTGGTGGCTATCCCTGACACGGTCACGATTTGCGGCCCCGGCGCCGGCACGGTCAGCGTGGAGGTCCCCAGTGGCGTAGAGCCCTACACCTACCAGTGGCAAAACGGCTCCACCGACCCGAACGCCACGGTGTTTGTCGGTTCTTCCAGCAACGTCAAAGTAACCGTCACGGATGCCTGCGGCAAAACAAAAGTAGCCACGGCCCGTATCATCGTGAACCCCTTGCCCACCGCCCAACTGCTGCCTCCAGCCCCGCAAATATGCCCGGGCCAGGATGGGATCATCAAAGTTAAATTTACCGGCAACGGCCCCTGGGAGTTGAATTATACCATTAATGGCGATCCACAGGCAACCATTACTGATATCGTCGATAACCCCTATACCCTGGTGATCAATACACCCGGATTATACCAAATAGCATCCGTCGTCGATGGAGCGGGTTGTGAGGGGCCCGGCCAGGGCGCGCTGCTCATCCTGGAATCCTCGCTGGCGCTAACCGGCGTAGCGGCCAACGTGCAATGCGCGAGCCAAAACAACGGCTCCATCAATACTACGGTGACCGGCGGCCAGGGACCGTACCACTATGCCTGGGAAGGGCCGGTAACGGTGCCCAACACCCCTGACCCGATCAACCTGCCAGCCGGCAGTTACACCGTGACCGTGACGGATGGATTTGGCTGCACCGATGTTCAACAATACACCATTATTGCGCCCAATGCGCTCACGCCAACCATCGTGAGTGTACAAGGCGTGAACTGCTATACCCCCAACAACGGCAACATCAACCTGGATGTCGTGGGCGGTTTTCCAAATTACAACTATAAATGGAGTAACAATGCGACCGTTCAGGATCCGCAAAACCTGACCGCAGGCGTCTACACCGTAACGGTAACCGACCAATCGGGTTGTACCCAAAAAGCAACAGCGACCATACCCGGCGATTTTACTCCGCCCCTCGCCTCTGCGACGGTCAGTGGACAACTCACCTGCCTGGTCAGCAGCCTGAGCCTCAATGGCAGTGCCTCCTCGGTAGGCCCGAATTTCACCTACAAATGGACCGCGAATCCGGGCAATATCCTGAGCGGCTCAACGACGCTCAACCCGGTAGTCAACCAGGCCGGCAACTATACCCTGCTGGTCACCAATACGACCAACGGCTGTACCGCCACGGCCACTGCACCAGTCGCAGCCAACACGACTCCTCCGGCAGCGGAAGCCGGGCCGGTGCAAACCATCACCTGCGCTATTTCCAATGCCACCCTCGACGGCACAGGCAGTGCCACTGGCGCCAATATTACTTACCAATGGACGGCCAGTCCGGGCGGCATTATCCTCAGCGGACCCAATACACTGAACCCTGTGGTATCTACTGCCGGCACCTACACGCTGCTGG
Organism: Saprospiraceae bacterium; assembly: GCA_020846655.1. GTDB lineage: Bacteria > Bacteroidota > Bacteroidia > Chitinophagales > Saprospiraceae > M3007. Next base: position 13,218 of record JADLDL010000316.1, read on the forward strand.
TCACCAACACCCAAACGGGTTGTACCAAAACGGATAATGTTACCGTAGGCCTGAACAACGCCTCCCCTACCGCCTCCATCGGCGCACCCGGCACCCTGACCTGTACGGTTTCGCAAGTCACCCTGAGCGGCAGCGCATCGCCGGCCAATGGCACCTATTCGTATCAGTGGACTACGGTAAACGGCAACGTCCAATCGGGCCAAGCCAGCGCCAATGCCGTTGTGACGGAAGCCGGCGACTATACGCTCATTGTCACCAACCTTCAAAATGGTTGCACGGACGACGCCAATGTCAACGTCCTGCTCGACTATACCGACCCCACAGCCATCCTGGTGGCCAACGACCAGATTACGTGTAAAAACGCCTCGGTATCGATCAATGCAACGGCATCGTCGAATGGCCCGGGCTATACTTTCTTCTGGACCGTCACCGGCGGTGGAAATATTGTGAGCGGCCAAAATACGCTTACGCCAGTGGTCAACGCGCCTGGTTTCTACTCCATCATTGTAACCAACCTGGTGAACAACTGCACGGCATCGGCGTCGGTACAGGTGACCCAAAACACTACCCCACCGGTGGTCAACCCCGGCTCTCCGGGCACGCTCACTTGTTTGACACCCGAAATCCAATTGGGTGATCCGGCTACCATTGTGCTGCCGTTTATCAACTACCAGTGGACCAATAGCGCCGGTGGCAACATTGTGAGCGGCGCCAATACGCCAAGTATTACCCTGAACCAACCGGGTACCTACACCTTGGTGGTGACCAATACACAAAATGGCTGTTCTTCAACAGGCAACACCATTATTTCACAAAACAATACCCCGCCGGTAGCCATTGCCGGAACGCCGCCACAGATCAACTGTGCGAATTCCAGCGTCCAACTCAACGGCGCCGGCTCCAGTGTTGGGGCCAACATGAATTATCTGTGGACCACCACCACAGGTACTATCGCAGCCGGACCGGCCACGCTTACCCCTACGGTATCCAGTGCCGGCACATACACCCTCCAGGTAACCAACCAATCCAACGGCTGTAGTTCCACCGTTTCGGCCACCGTCACCACCAACGTGACGCCGCCGACCGTTGCCGTGGCCACACCGAATACCATCACCTGCGCCCAACCCCAAACGGCACTGGATGCCACCGGCTCAAGTAGCGGCTCGAATTTCCAGTACCAGTGGGGCACCCAAAACGGACAGATCGTGTCGGGTGGCACCACGCTCCAACCCGTTGTGAGCCAGGCCGGCACCTACACCCTGATCGTAACCAACAGTTCCAACCAATGTACCGCCAGTACGGCGGTAACCGTGCCCGCCAATGTGACGGTGCCTACGGCCAATGCCGGTACCACGCAGACCTTGAGTTGTAATTCACCCACACTGGCCTTGAATGGCAGCGGCTCCAGCCAGGGTGCTTTGTTTACCTACCAATGGACGGCCATCAATGGCGGCAACCTGATCCCGCCCACCAATGTCCAGAATCCCAGCGTAGACCAGCCCGGCACCTACCAGTTGCTGGTCACCAACACGCAAAACGGTTGCACGGCTATTTCTACCGTAGAGATTCAGCAAGACGCTGCCGACCCGATCGTTGTCATTGCACCCCCAGCAACGCTGGATTGCAAAAACAGCCAAATCACACTCAACGGCAGCGGATCGAGCGCCGGCGCCAATTTCACCTATGCCTGGTCGGGGTTGGGCATCCTTTCGGGTGGCAGCAGCACCAACGCGACCATCAACGAACCCGGCGACTATACCCTGGTCATTACCAACAACAACAACGGTTGCACCTCAGAAGAAACCGTCAATGTAAAAGAAGACGTACTGCCGCCCAGCGCCGATGCCGGCGCACCGGATGTACTGGATTGTTACCAACCACAACTTGCCCTCGGCGGCTCCACCATGTCGGTAGGTCCGAATTTTACCTATGACTGGACTGGGCTGGGTATCGTATCGGGTGGCAACACCCCCAATCCTGTGGTGAACCAACCCGGGCTCTACACAGTAGTTGTAACCAATACCACCAACGGCTGCACCACCACCGACAACGTCCAACTGACGCTTGACCAGGTGGCTCCGCAAGCCGATGCCGGCCCGGGTTCGCAACTGACCTGTACCATCGGGACCTACCAACTGGCCCCCACGGTAAGCCAGGGCCCGGAATACAGCTACCATTGGTCGACCAATACGGGTAGTTTTGTAACCCCGCCGGATATCATGGCGCCGATGGTCAATGGCGCCGGATTCTACTTCCTGACGGTGACCAATACGACCAATGGCTGTACGGCTATTTCACAAACACAAGTGACCCAATCGGCGGATTTCCCGACGGCGGACGCCGGCACGGCCGGTGTACTGACCTGCGCGATCAATTCTATTACCTTAAATGCTGTCAACTCCAGCACCGGCCCGGAATTCACTTATGTGTGGACCGCGTCGGGTGGTGGCAACATCGTCAGCGACGGCAATACCCTGAACCCGGTCATCGACCAGCCCGGCACGTATAGCCTGGCGGTCACCAATACCACCAACAGTTGTATTTCCAATTCCAGTGTGAATGTCGGCCAGGATATCGCGCCGCCGGCCATTGAGGCGGGTACACCGCAAACGCTCACCTGCTCCCTGGCCTCTCTGACCTTACAGGGCGATGTGGCCAGCAACGGTAATTTTATTTACAATTGGCAGGCACAAAATGGCGGCAGCATCCTGAGCGGCGCCAATACCCTCTCGCCGGTCGTAACGGCTGTTGGCAACTACCTGTTCAACGTCACCAATACCATCAACGGTTGCAGCGCAGTAGATTCGGTCGATGTGTTGGCCGACCAGAATGCACCGGTGATTCTGATGGCTGATCCGAACATCCTGACTTGTGTGGTGAAAAACGTTACCCTCAACGCCACGGGCTCCACCACCGGCAATGTCAATTACCAATGGACAACCACCAACGGCACCTTTGCCAGCCTGAGCGACCCCTTGCACCCCGTTGTGAGCGCCCCGGGAACCTACCAGTTGACCATTTTAAATACCGACAACGGCTGCTCCACCTCGTACAATGTTACTGTCGATCAGGATATTACCCCACCGGTGGCCGAAGCCGGCGCAAACCTTACCCTGAGCTGCTCCCTGACCTCCCTGCAATTGAACGGCAATGGTTCCAGCCAGAACGGATCGTTCTTCTACGAATGGACGACGCCAAACGGCCAGATCATTTCCGGTGTCAATACCCTGACGCCCACGATCGTGGCCCCCGGCGGCTATGCCCTCGCCGTGGTGAACAACGACAACGGTTGCAAATCCACCGACCAGGTTCAGGTGCTGCAGGATATTCAGGAGCCCACGATCGCCATTGCCTCCGCCCCGGTAATCACCTGTGCGGTACCGCAAATTGTACTCGACGGCACCGGCTCTTCCTTCGGCCCCAACTTCTCGTACGCCTGGAGCACACAAACCGGCAACATCCTCAGCGGCAACGACCAGTTGCAGGCACAAGCCAACGTAGCCGGCCAGTATACCCTCACGGTGCTGAACAACATCAATGGCTGTTCGAATACAATGAATGTGCAGGTGACCGAAAATACAGTGCTGCCCAATGTGGAGGCCGGACCGCCGTTTACCCTGACCTGTAGCGTCGACCAGGTTACCTTGCAAGCCTTTGCCACCTCGGGCCAACAGTTCAGTTATGCCTGGAGCACCAACGGCGGGCAAATTGTCGGTGGCGCCACTACGCTGAATCCCAATGTCAATGCCCCCGGTATATATACCTTGCTGGTCACCAACAAGACCACCGGCTGTAAAAAGGCGGACGATGTGGAGGTGTTCAAAGAAACCAATATCCCGACCGACTTTATCTTTGACGTAGACCGCCCGTCCTGCAAAGACAACGACGGAACGATCAGTTTCGAACAGGTCATCGGCGGCGTTGGCCCCTATGTCTACTCGATCAACGACGGTCAAACCTTCAACTCCAGCCTGGATTTCAACAACATAGCGCCCGGCACCTACAACCTGTGGATTCAGGACGCCAACGGCTGCGAATTCAGCAAGAAACTCATAGTACCGAAAGCACCGGACCCAGGCATAACGATCGATCCGGAATTCAATATCGAACTGGGCGATTCGCTGCAACTCAAAGCCGTGTTGTCGCCTGGCTATTCGCTCAGTTTGGTGGACTCCGTCATCTGGACGCCGCTGGATGGCCTTACCTTCCTCGGCACCGATGTTTTCAGCCTGCTGAAACCCATCGCCAAGCCCTTCAAGCCCATCGAATACACCGTGACGGTGGTGAGCGTGGATGGCTGCCGGGCCAGCGACCGGGTGCTGATCCGGGTCGACAACGAACCGCACATTTACATCCCAAATGCCTTCTCGCCCTGGGATGAAAATGGCGAAAACGACCGCGTACTCATCTTTGCCGACGGCGATCAAATTCTGGAAGTCAATTCCTTCCAAATCTTCGACCGCTGGGGCAACATGGTCTTCCAGGACTTTAACTTCCAGCCCAACGATCCGCACCACGGATGGGATGGCTACCACCACGGCAAACTGATGGACCCGGCCGTGTTTGTGTATTTTGCTGAAATCGAACTCATCGACGGCCGCAAACTGCTGTACAAAGGCGATGTGACCCTCGTGAAATAACCGGAACGAATACCGGCCAGTTGCGCGCCACTCCGACCACTCGCGTCGGGGTGGCGCGCTTTTTTATCACCCGGCCGTTCTGTGGTTTTCCAATACCTTTGCCGGAGCGAAGAGAGGAGGGGTTTGGAGGACGTAATCATTTATTTCTATTTGCTAACTATCGATTCATGTCGGATTTTCAACAAAAACTGGATGCCTTCGGCCGCTTGCTCACCATCATGGACGAGTTGCGCGAACAATGCCCCTGGGACCGCAAGCAGACCCTCGAATCGCTGCGCAACCTCACCATCGAGGAAACCTACGAACTGGCCGACGCCATCCTGGACCAGGACTTGAAGGGCATCCAGGAAGAAATTGGCGACATCATGCTGCACATGGTGTTTTATGCCAAAATCGCCGACGAAAAAGGCGCCTTCGATATTGGCGATGCCCTGCACGCCATTTGCGACAAACTGGTGTCGCGCCATCCGCATATTTACGGCGATGTAGTTGTGGCCGACGACGAGGAGGTGAAGCGCAATTGGGAACAACTCAAACTGAAAGAAGGGAAAAAATCGCTGCTCGCCGGCGTGCCCAGCAGCCTGCCCGCTATGGTAAAAGCCTACCGCATGCAGGAAAAAACCAAGCAAGTTGGGTTTGAATGGGAAACTACCGAACAGGTGTGGGCCAAAGTGGAAGAAGAACTCGGCGAACTGCGCGACAATATCCGGGACCAGGCGCCGCAGGACAAGGTGGAAGAAGAATTTGGCGATGTGCTGTTTTCCCTGGTCAATTACGCCCGTTTCATCGGCGTGGACCCCGAGACGGCGCTGGAGCGGGTGAACCGCAAATTCAAGTCGCGCTTCGAATACATCGAAACCCATGCGCCACGGCCTTTGCAGGATATGAGCCTCGACGAAATGGACGGCTTGTGGAACGAAGCCAAAACGCTGGAACGGCGCTAAGGCGCGACACTAGTGCTTCAGGCGTTCTTTTACTATTTCTTCCCGCGATTTATCCACCAGATCGGCAGCACTGCACTGGAAGACGGCTGCTATTTGGTGCAGGTACGCAATTTTTACTTGGGTTTTGCCCGATTCTAATTTGCTGTAGGCCGGCTGGGAAATGCCCAGGCGCTGGGCCATGTATTCCTGACTGAGTTTTTGCCACTCGCGCAGAAACCGGATTTTACTGGCTAGTTCGGGCATAGGATCGGGCTTTATTTTTGGTAAAAACAATACTTCAAAAGTATTTTGAAACGCGCCATCGGCCAAGGACAGTATGGCAAAATTTAATCCACGCAGAAAAAAAAGTGGTCGATTATAACTTGAGGTTATAGATTATAACCTGTGGTTTTAGGAATATAGAATAGGCGCGGGTAGTTTTGTATTGGTATTCAAATACCGCGATCCTGGTTACCTTCTATTCAGACATTCTAACCGATGAAAACTATTTTCGTTTGCCTGCTCTTCGGTATGCTTTCCATAAGCACCCTTAAAACATGTTCTGCGCAAGCGCCACAATGGGTAGCAGATGTGTCCGAGGCCGTATTTCCGTTTGAAATCGCCCAAATAGTACACTGGGAAGAAAAACAGAAGACTTGGTTTCATATTAACGACGCCCTGGATAATTCCGACTCTATATCGGTAAACACCTTGTTTGTAAAAGGCACCACCAGTGCCGGGCATTTTTTTATAGGCTCCATACCGATACAGAACAACACCTTTCGGGCGCTTGGCTCAACTGGTATCAAAGGAGAAACCTGCACGGGCGAATGTGGCTGCCAGCAATGCCGCTTCAAAAGGGATGATTATGGCTGTGAGGATTGCGGCGACTGTGTCAAACAGGACGGGTGCCAGTGCTGGTGCAAACACGCGCTGATTCGGGATTAAGCGGAGTACAGAGGGTAAATGGCTCGTGAAGCATTACGTTGCGCAACCTCACCAACCAGAGAACAACAAACTGTCCGACCGGTTCTTGGGCCTGAAAGGCGTCAAAGAAGAGATTTACCGGCCTTTGCAGGATATGAATTTCGGCGAAATGAAAATTGTGGAATGAAGTCAAAATACTGAAACGGCGCTGAGACGCGACTAGTGTTTCAGGCGTTCATTTACTATTTCTTCCCGTGAATTATCCAACAGATCGGCAGTGCTGCATTGCAGGATGTCGGCAATTTGGTGTAGGCAGGTAAGTTTTACAAGGGTTTTGCCCGATTCTAATTTGCTGTAAGCCGGCTGGGAAATGCCCAGGCGCTGGGCCATATATTCCTGACTGAGTTTTTGCCACTCGCGCAGAAACCGAATTTTACTGACTAGTTCGGGCATAGTATCGGGCTTTATTTTTGCTAACAACGATACATCAAAAGTATTTTGAAACGCGCCATCGGGCAAGGACAGTATGGCAAAATTCAATCCATGCAGAAAAAAAAGCGGCCGATTATAACCTCAGGTTATACGTTATAACCTGAGGTTTTAGGTTTCATTAACAATGCGCTATATTTTTGTATCGCTATTTAGTACATAAACCTCCTTTTTAACTAAACCTTCTTTGCTTATGCAAAACCGCAAATGGTTTTATGGGCTTATGCTCCCGGCCATCGCGCTCCTGTCCGGCAATCTCGGGTGGTCTGTTGTGCAGCAACAGCCAAGCGCTTCCGTTCAATTGTCACATGAAGAAATTGTCCGCTACTGTGCTTCTGCGCGGCCATTATTGCTGAAGCCCGTAGGCTCCTATTGTTGCGATTCGGCCGGAGAATCCGTTTCCTGGGGTGCATATTGCACTACCGGGAGCCAAAACTGCGTCGAGAACCTTTGCCCTATTGGCTCCTTTTGGTGTCAGTAATTTCCCTGAACCCACTAAAACAAGACGTATGAAAACCAATCGAATCAGCCGGCCAGCCTATGCCGTTTATTCCTCTTTTGCACTACTACTATTGATTGGTCTGACCTTGCCGGATATCAGAACGAAGTCCATAACGTACAAGGGAGGCACACAACGAATAGTCGAAGACAGCTGCAATTGTAGCAGTGACCCCAGTTGCCGCTACTCCTACGGTAGCCATTGTGCTTCCGGAACTGCCAGTTGCATTGCCAACCCTTGTCCGGCAGAACCCGACCCCTGCACCTGCGACTAAGGGCATGTTTAAATGTCTGTGCCAAGGCAATAACACTGCCTAGACCTGACCATTCTGTAACTGTTTACCACTACTATCCTTATGAAATACGCATTCATCCTCATACGAATCAGCCTGGCGGCTTTTGCCTTCTCCGCCTGCCGAAATGATACCCCCGACAGCACCCTGACCACCATCTCCGTCTTGCAATCCGATAACAACCAAAAACTCAGCGACTGGCTGCACCTGGAGGGTTTTACCAGCCTGCACGTCAGCGATATGCAGGGCATCGACCGCTTCCGGAGCGCTTCCAAAGTGTTGTTTGCCAACGGCAAAATCATCGTGCTGGACCGCGATACCGATTTCAAAACCGTCTGGCTCTTCGACGCCAACAGCGGCGCCCGCCTGGGAAAAATTGACTACCGAAACGACGGCGCCCCCGGTGGCCTCCAAGACATCGCGCTACTCTCCAACGACGAACTTTGCACCCTGGAACCTCAGGAACGCGGTTTTCGCCGGTATGGCCTCGACGGCCAGTACCACGGCTCCCTGGCCAATGGCGTGGTGGGCGACCGGCTGCTGTGCCGGCCCAACGGCGACTATATCGTCTACAATGAATATTGCGCCACGCCGGTGTCCGGCTACCACCAATTGCTCTATTTTGACCGCGCCGGCAACCTTAGCCGCCAAGCCTGCCCGTATCCCGAAGCCGTGGACAACTCCGGCTACCTGTTCTCCGGTTTTCTGTCGGCCTCCAACCAGAGCGCCTGGTTTTCGCCGCCGTTCTGCGATACGGTGTATGAACTGGTGCAATCCAAAATCGTTCCCCGCTATGTGTTCGACTTTGGCGGCGCCAGCGTACCCGAACAGCTGCGCAGCAGCAAGGTGTCGGGCTGGGATCTGGATGCGTATGCCTACCTGAGCGAGGATTTTATCAAAATCAACGACATCGCCCTTTTCAAGTATTTCAGCAACCAGCGTGTCCACCTGGGATTCTACAACGAGCGCAGCAAAGTCTATTTGAACTGCCGGAATGCCGCCCAAGACGGGTTCTCGGAATTGCTCAACGGCGCTGTTTTTCCAAAGGGCGACAACGCGTTTGCCGTGGTGCTTTCTCCTGCCCGCATCAAGTACCTGCTGGAGCACCAACGGGTTGACATGGAGCAACTGAAAACCCTGTCGCCGGAGTTGCAGGCAGCCCTGGCTCGCATCGACCCCGCCGGCCCCATCGACCCGCTGCTGTTGTATTTCTCCTTTGCTTCGCCGCTTGCGGCAGCACACTCCAACTAACGAACACCGCTTTCGTCCGGAAAGCCATTGCCCTACCCCGATCCCTGCATTGGGCCGGGGCATTTTTTTGTGGCGCGGCTTCCCGTTCACTCCAACAATGCCGACAGCTTGCACTGAAAAACCCGGGCCAGTTTTTGCACATGGGTCAGGGTGAGCGCCGTTTTGCCGCGTTCCAGTTTGCTGTAGGCTGTTTGGGAGATGCCCAGAGCATAGGCGAGTTGCTGCTGGTTTAGTTGTTGTTGCCGGCGCAGGTGCCGGATCTTGTCGGGAAGAGCAGACATAGGGATGGGAGAGCGGGCTGTTTGGGCCGGATTGGCCACCGCTTGGTGCAAAAATCCGGTGCCGGGCCCGAGCCGGCCGCCTGGACTGGATAAGCCTGTCGGAAAACCTGATCCGAATGACAATTGAGACCATAACCCTGCAGCCGCACACGTGTCCAAGCGGAGCGACTGCCCCTAGTGGGTAAAATTATATTTGGAAATCCCGCTTCAGGCCCGGCTTTCCCAAAACTTTTGTAGAGCAACCCTTGGCACCTTCAAAGTTGCAGCGTACTTTTGCGCCTGCTAAAACCGGACGGATAGGCAAAAACTGCCGTTTGACCCGCTGAAATCCGGCCTTGGCGACTTCAACGGTGATGAGTTCAAGGCGAGTATTTTTCAAGAGGACACGCCAAAAAATTCATCATTTATCCTTCATCCTTCATCATTTCTTTAAAAATGGCAGTTTACTATTCCAAAGAAAAAGTTGCTGAAATTACCCAGCAATACGGCAAAGACGGCAAAGACACGGGCAACGTAGAAGTACAAGTCGCCCTCCTGACCTATCAGATCGAAAGCCTGTCGGCCCACTTGCGCCAGAACCCGAAAGACCACTCCACCCGCCGTTCGCTGCTGCACAAAGTAGGTCAACGGAAAAGCCTGCTGGCGTACTACGCCAAAAAAGACATTTTCAAATACCGTAGCCTGATCGAAAAACTCGGTCTGCGTAAATAATTTGCCGGGAGGGTTCAGCAGATGGGGAACATGGAGGCTTTCAAGAGACTCCACCGTACCGATCAACTGAACCCTCCCTTTTTTTACCCCAGCCAAACCCGCCCTACTCTCCCTGATATCGCGTTTCGCCCGGCGAAACCAGCAACATACACCGGCGTCGTTCCGGATCCATCCAACTGCATACCCAACGGCGCCGTCTTTATTTCAAACGTTCATTCATTTCTTAACCGCACCGGTACAGGCAGGCCTCGTGGCATACCACGGCAACGCACCCTTTTCCGGATCGGCCCAGTTCAGAAACGGGGATTCGCTTCCCCCACACAAAGACACAGGCGAGCGTACATCGAGTGATCCTTCGCGTGCCGGGCAATACCGGGCAACACCGGTTTTCTCAGCCTCGCGATTGCATTTTCACTCCCTGCATCTTTGTGTGTTTTTTCGGTTTCCGAAAGGCTGATTTCCAAAGGAAAACGTGCCACAGGGTATCCATTCCGTGTGGCAGCAACCCATCGATGATCCATCGACGGATGCTTGCCGCCTCGTTCGACGCTACTTGCCCACCTTGGCCGGTGTATCAATTTGATTCTCAATGGGAAAACAAATCCCGCTCCGTACCTCGTTCTCGCTGCCCGATGGCCGCGAAGTGACGCTGGAAACGGGCAAACTCGCCACGCAAGCCGATGGTAGCGTGCTGGTCCGCGTGGGCAACACCATGCTGCTGGCCACCATCGTCAGCGCCCGCAAGGCCAAAGAAGGCCAACCCTTCTTTCCGCTTTCCGTCGATTACCAGGAGAAATTCGCCGCTGCCGGCCGGATTCCCGGCAACTTTTTCCGCCGTGAAGCCCGCCTGACCGACAGCGAAATCCTCATCAGCCGCCTCGTCGACCGCGCCCTGCGCCCGCTCTTCCCCGATGGCTACATGAACGAAACCCAGGTGATCATCAACCTGATTTCGGCCGACAAAGACGCCACCCCCGATGCCCTGGCCGGCCTGGCCTGCTCCGCCGCCGTAGCGGTGAGCGATATCCCGGTCGAAGCCCTGTTCTCGGAAGTGCGCGTTGCCCGTATCGACGGCCGTTTCGTCATCAATCCCAACAGCGTCGATCTTGAGCGCGCCGACATGGACTTCCTCGTGGCCGCTACCAAACGCGACATCACGATGGTGGAAGGCGAAGCCAACGAATGCCAGGAGCACGAAATGGTAGAGGCCATTAAAATCGCCCACGAAGCCATTCGCGTACAGATCGAAGCCCAGGAACGCCTGGCCGAACTGGTCGGCGAAAAAGCCCTCGTCAAACGCGAAATCGCAGTGCCGGTGGAAAACGACGACCTCAAAACGCTCGTTGAAAAACACTGCGCCGCCGATATTTATGCCCTGGCCCGCAGCGCCAGCGATAAATATACCCGCCGCGACACCCTCGAAAGCATCAAAGAACGCCTCAAGGAAACCCTCAGCAGCGAATTCGGCGAAGAATTCATGGCCGAATGGGGCGCCCTGGCCGACAAGTATTACGACAAGTTGAAAAAACACATCATCCGCGATGTGGCCCTGACCGACGGCATCCGCCTCGACGGCCGCAAAACCGATGAAGTACGCCCCATCTGGTGCGAGGTAGATTTCTTGCCCTCCGCCCACGGCTCGGCTATTTTCAACCGCGGTGAAACCCAGTCGCTGACCTCCCTCACCCTGGGCACCAAACAGGACCAGGCCCTGATCGACAATGCGCTGGACTCCTACGACGACAATTTTATCCTGCACTACAACTTCCCGCCCTACTCCACCGGCGAAGTAAAACCCATGCGTGGCCCGGGCCGCCGTGAAGTTGGCCACGCCAACCTCGCCGGCCGTTCCATCCGCAAATTGATGCCGGAAGGCTTCGCTTACACCGTGCGGATCGTGTCGGACATCCTCGAATCCAACGGCTCGTCCTCCATGGCTACTGTGTGCGCCGGCTCGCTGGCCCTCATGGATGGCGGTGTGCCGCTCAAAGCGCCGATTGCCGGTATCGCCATGGGCGCTATCGCCGACGAAACCGGCCGCGTCTCCATTTTGTCCGATATTTTGGGCGACGAAGATGCCCTGGGCGATATGGACTTCAAAGTAACCGGTACGGCCAAAGGCATTTGCGGCACGCAAATGGACATCAAGATCGACGGTATGCCGTACGAATTGCTGGAAAAAGCCCTGATGCAAGCCAAAGCCGGCCGCCTTCATATTTTGGGTGAAATGGCCAAAGTTATCGCCGAGCCGAACGCAGACCTCAAACCACACGCACCGCGGATGGTTGAATTCCGGATCGACCGCGAATACATCGGCGCGGTCATCGGACCAGGCGGCAAAGTCATCCAGGAAATGCAGCGCCAAACCGGCACGACCATCAGCATCGAAGAAGACGAACAAGGCGGTATCGTGGCCATCTTTGGTCCCGACAAAACTGCTCTGGACGCAGCCTTCGATCGTATCCAGGACATCGTGTTCGTACCGACCCCGGGCGACACCTTCGAGGGCGTGATCGAGCGCGTGGAAGACTACGGTGCTTTTGTCAAATTCAAAGGCAAGAGCGGCTTGTTGCACGTTTCCGAAATCAGTTACCAGCGCGTAGAAAACGTGTCGGATCTATACAAAGTAGGCGATTCCGTAACCGTCAAGTTGCTGGAAAACGACCCGAAAACGGGCAAACTCCGCCTGTCGGTGAAAGCCCTGTTGCCCAAGCCGGAAGGCTACGTCGAACGCGAACGCCCGGAACGCCGCGAAGGCGGTGGCGGCGACCGCGGGCGTGGCGGCTTTGGCGGCGGCGACCGGCGCGGTGGCGGCGGTGGTGGCGGCGATCGGCGCGGTGGCGGCGGTGGCGGCGGCCGGCGTTGATCTGCTTGCGTATGGAAATACAAAAAACTACCCCGGTGTGGCCCTTGTGCTGCACCGGGTTTTTTGTTTGCCGCCTTTGTCAAATCTGGTCAAATTTGCCTGGAATTCAGGCATTGCTCTATTTTTGCCAGACACAATTCGAAACAACCACGCACCCGCCTGATGCGCATCCTGTCTGTCCTGTTTTTCTTCGTACTCTTTTTCTTCAACAGAGCAGGCGCCCAGGTAACCCTGGTGCGGCAGGCGCCCAACGACAGTTTTAACCTCAGTTGCCCGGATTGTAGCCTGGTGGTAGCCGAGGTAGCCCTCACGCGGGGGCAGCATGCCGTCCCGATGAACATGCGCAAGCCCGTCGCCGTCAACCTGCTCATGTGGAAATACTACGACGATATCCTCAAAAAAGAGACCCTGATGGCCAAGGAGCCATTTTGGACCAAGGGCGTCCAGTTGATCGATGAAATCCCGGACACCCAGATGCTCTCGCTGCACCTCAACCTGATCTGGACCGATTCGGCCGGCATCGCGCACCGGCTCTACCTCGTGGCCGCAGGTTTTACCAAAAGCAACCTGGCCCGTCTGCCGCTAGTGGCTGTATTTGACGCAGACACTTATGCTCCGCTGCGCTTCTCCGCCGTGGCGCAAGTATTCAAGGACGAAAACGACTGGGAAACCTACGATTGCCTCGACGGCACGTTCTCCCTCGACCGCTTCGATGCCCGCAACGGCACCCTGGGCGGTCATTTTGACTTCACTGGCAACCGGATCGGCATGGAAAAACTGGGGTTTTTCCTAAACGGCAACTTTCAGCGCTAGCCGCTGCAACGCCAACCGGGTAACTTTTGTGCTCAAGACTTGTTTCAAATCCTTCACCAACCCTGCCCACACATGAAAACAGTTACCCTGCAATCCAGTTTTCAGGTCTACGAAACACCGGGCGAACTGGCCCCGGCCGACCGCGAACTGCTCGAACTGGCCACCGCCGCGCTGGCCAACTCCTATTCGCCGTATTCCAATTTTAAGGTAGGCGTGGCCATTCGCCTGGCCAACGGCGAGATGATCAGCGGCAGCAACTACGAAAATGCCGCCTACCCCATCTGCATCTGCGCAGAACAATCGGTCCTGGCCTCGGCTGCCAGCCGCTATCCTGGTGTGGCGACGACAGCTATTGCCGTGACGATCCTGAACCCCAGCCGCGTCATCAACCAGCCTGCCGCACCCTGCGGCGCCTGCCGGCAAGTGATTTGTGAAACCGAGCAAAAAAACCGGCAGACCATGCGGGTCTTGCTGCGGGGCCAGACCGGGCCGGTATTTGAGTTTGAAAAAGGCGTCGATTTGCTGCCCCTGGCTTTTGGCGGTACGTTTTTTTGAACCCAGGCTGCCGCTGGCGGGCCGGCAATTTTGATCCCTTCTAAATAGCCCTCCGGGTCGTCGTTTTTCCAAACGAAAATTCGGCGCCTGCGTTACCCTCCGTAGTTTTGTATCGAGGAAACTATATATTTATTCGGGCCAAAGGCAAATCTTTTTTGCTTTCTTTGCGCAAGTTTCTTTGATACGAACAAAAACGAATTTCTAATTTTTCATCTCAGCAAAATGAGTTGGTTTTCCAAGTTTCTCACTTCATCCATCGGTCAAAAGACAGTGATGGCGCTGACCGGCATATTCCTGATTCTATTTTTAGTGATACACCTGATCGGCAACCTCCAGTTGCTCAAGGACGACGGCGGCGAGGCGTTTAACTATTACGCCTATTTCATGACCCACAATCCCCTGATCAAAACGATTTCCTACCTGCTTTACGCCTCCATCCTGCTGCACGCCGTGCAGGGCCTGATGATCTGGCAACGCAACAAAGCCGCCCGTGGCATACACCGCTACGCGGTAAACCATACCCGTTCCAGCGAACGCGCCTCGCGCAACATGGCCTGGCTCGGCATCATTATTTTTATTTTCCTGCTGCTGCACATGTACCAGTTTTGGTTCCAGATGCACTGGGGGACTCTGGTGTATGTCGAATATGGCCAGTTCCCCGAGCACCCGGTGAAAGACCTGTATGCGCTGGTGGCTGACTCCTATCGGAACATTGGTTTCGTGTTGTTCTATGTAATTTCCATGGCCGTAGTGGGCTACCACCTGTGGCACGGCTTCTGGTCGGCGTTCCAAACACTGGGCCTCAACCACCGGAAGTACACGCCGCTGATCAAGTGGGTGGGTATGGCCTACGCAGTACTGGTGCCCTTGTTGTTTGCGGTGATCCCGGTTTGGATGTATGCCATGCAGAAATGATCCGTTCAGCATATCAAAATATACCCTCTATGAAAAAGACCTTTTTACTCATCCCACTTCTGGGTATCGCCTTGAGCTTGTTGCAACTTATTGGATGCAAAAAAGATGAGCCTGCACCGGAAGTGCCCATGAAACCAAAATACGCTGGAACCTACGTAGGCATTGAAAAAGTGAGTACACTGACCGGCGGCCAGGGGAATCCTGGCACTACCAATACCTACAACAACCGGACAATTGTGGTCGTGGAATGGAATAATAAAATAATCATGGAAGGCGATACCCTTCAACTAGACTCCTCGGGGCACTATGAAGATGGCAGCGCCGCTCCTATATTTTTTGAAGTTAACATAAAAGAAGACAGCCTTTGGGTTAACCATTCTGCCACGCCTGTTTGGAAATTTTTCTCCGGAAAAAGAAAATAAGTAAGCACCCCAAAACCAATATCTATTTTACAATAAATCCTCTTTTGCGCATCAAGCAACGAGATAGCATGGCCACAACTACGACATCCGACGCCAAACTCCATTCCAAAACCCCGGAAGGCAATGTTTCCGAAAAGTGGGAATCCTACAAAGGGCACGTCCCGCTCGTGTCGCCCAATAACAAGCGCCGTATCGATGTCATTATCGTCGGCTCCGGCCTCGCCGGCGCTTCGGCAGCGGCTTCCCTGGGCGAACTGGGGTACAACGTAAAGGTGTTCACCTTCCACGACAGCCCGCGCCGCGCGCACTCGATTGCCGCCCAGGGCGGTATCAATGCCGCTAAAAACTATCAAAACGACGGCGACTCCGTGTACCGGCTGTTTTACGATACCATCAAAGGCGGCGATTACCGCGCCCGCGAAGCCAACGTACACCGCCTGGCTGAAGTATCCACCGCTATCATCGATCAGTGCGTGGCCCAAGGCGTACCCTTTGCCCGCGAATACGGCGGCTTGCTCGACAACCGCTCCTTCGGCGGCACCCAGGTGTCGCGTACGTTCTACGCCCGCGGCCAAACGGGACAGCAATTGCTCATCGGCGCCTACCAGGCCCTCAGCCGCCAGGTAGCCCTCGGCAACGTCAAACTCTACAACCGCCATGAAATGCTGGATGTAGTGGTCGTCGACGGCAAATGCCGCGGCATCATCGCCCGCAACCTGCTCACCGGCGCCATCGAACGCCACGGCGCACACGCCGTCGTGATCGGGAGCGGCGGCTACGGCAACGTGTTCTACCTGAGCACCAACGCCATGATGAGCAATACTACCGCCGCCTGGCGCGCACACCGCCGCGGCGCCTATTTCGCCAATCCCTGCTACACACAGATCCACCCAACCTGTATCCCCGTGTCGGGCGACTACCAGTCGAAACTGACCCTCATGTCGGAATCGCTGCGCAACGACGGCCGCTGCTGGGTGCCCAAAAACACCAGCGATACCAAAACACACCCCAGCAAAATCGCCGAATCTGACCGCGACTACTACCTCGAACGCCGCTACCCGGCCTTCGGCAACCTGGTTCCCCGCGATATCGCCAGCCGCGCCGCCAAAACGGAATGCGACAACGGCAAAGGCGTGGGCGCTACCGGCCTGGCGGTGTACCTCGACTTCGCCGACGCCATCAAACGCCTCGGCCAAAAAACCGTGGAGGCCCGCTACGGCAACCTCTTCGAGATGTACCAAAAGATCGCCGGCGACAACCCCTACGAAGTGCCTATGCGCATCTACCCTGCCGTGCACTACACCATGGGCGGCCTCTGGGTCGATTACGAACTGATGACCACCATTCCGGGGCTGTACGCCACCGGCGAGGCCAACTTCAGTGACCACGGCGCCAACCGCCTGGGCGCCTCGGCGCTCATGCAAGGCCTGGCCGACGGCTACTTTGTGCTGCCCTACACCATCGGCTCGTACCTCAGCAACGAAATCCGCACCGGCCCCATCGCCACCAATACGCCGGAGTTTGACAAAGTCGAAAAAGACGTGCTCGACCGCATCCACCAATTGACGGGCATCCAGGGCAAACAAAGCGTGGAGTCGTTCCACCGCCGCCTGGGCAAAATCATGTGGGACAAATGCGGCATGGCCCGCAACGCCGCCGGCCTTAAACAAGCCATCGGTGAGATCCGCGAACTGCGCCACGAATTCTGGCAAGACGTATTCGTGCCGGGCCGCCGCGACGAGTTCAACCCCGAACTGGAAAAAGCCTGGCGTGTCGCCGACTTCCTCGAACTGGGCGAACTGATGTGCGAAGATGCCTTGCACCGCAACGAGAGCTGCGGCGGTCACTTCCGCGAAGAATTCCAAACCGAAGAAGGTGAAGCCAAACGCGACGACGATAATTTCATGTACGTAGGCGCCTGGGAATGGCGCGGCGACGACGCCAAGCCCGAATTGCACAAGGAAAAACTGGAGTACGAAGAAATTAAAGTTAGCCAGCGGAGCTACAAGTAGTGTTAAATTGCTTTTGTAGGGCTGAAGAACTAATTTTGTAAAAATCTCTTTAAACTATCTGTTGGAAATGACTTCTCCACAAGAAATAAAAAGGCTGGCCTGGCAAAGACTTGAAGAAGCTCATATTCTTTTTGAAAATGGAAAATTTGATGGGGCATTTTATTTGGCGGGTTACAGTGTTGAATTGATGCTAAAAGCAAAAATTTGTGACCGGCTTGGTATTCCAAATTTATTTGATGAAGAAGATAAGGTTGTAAATTCAATTAACGGTGTAAGTGAAATAAGAAAATCGCTTAAGACACACAACCTACTTATATTGTTGATTTATAGTGGCTTAAAGAGCAAATTTGATACTGACAAATCTACTAACAAAACTCTTATTAAAGTAAATTCACTTTTATTTAGCAATTGGAATGAAAATGCTCGCTATAAACCATGTGGGTATATGAAAGAAAGTGACGTTAGTACTTTAATCAGTTTACTACAAGATCAAGCAAATGGACTACTATCATGGATCGAAAAGCATTAGAATCAGCACTCGTCCCTTTCTCAGAATTCTGTAAAAAGAAAGGATATCCCGTTCGGGATACCTGTTTGCAAGAGGCTTACCCAGGTGATAGCTCCAGCTCTTTCATCTTGGAAGTCAAAGCCGATTGGGTAGATAACATGGACTGCTCATCCGCCCTGGATATCCTTATTGATGCAATGTGGGAGACTATGGATGAAAATATTCGAAAAAATATTTTTTCCATTTCTGTTTTTGATAGCAATGAAGACCTGCATTGTGCAACCGCAAATGTGGCAAGAGAGACAGCACATTGATCAGCCAATGGTTTGAACGCCTGATCATTATAAATAAAACTTAGAAAAATTAAACTATAATATGAAACTGACGCTCAAGATCTGGCGCCAGGGCGGCAAATACAAAGGCGAATTTGTCACCTACCAACTGGACAACGTCAACGAGCACATGTCGTTCCTCGAAATGCTCGACGTGCTTAACGAACAACTGGTAGCCAAACGGGAAGAACCGATCGCGTTCGAACACGACTGCCGGGAAGGTATCTGCGGCACCTGCTCGCTGGTGATCGACGGCCGCCCCCACGGCCCTATGCAAGGCACGACCACCTGCCAGGTACACATGCGCCACTACAAAGACGGCGAAACCATCGTCATCGAGCCCTTCCGTGCCCAGGCTTTTCCGGTGATCCGCGACCTCGTCGTCGACCGCTCCGCCTTCGACCGGATCATCCAGGCCGGCGGCTATATCAGCGTCAATACCGGCCAGGCCCAGGATGCCAACGCCATCCCGATCGAAAAAGACCGCTCCTCCAAGGCTTTCGACGCCGCCGCCTGCATCGGTTGCGGCGCCTGTGTGGCTGCCTGCCCGAACGCCTCGGCTATGCTGTTCACCTCCGCCAAAGTGAGCCACCTGGCCCTTTTGCCGCAAGGCGAAGTAGAGCGCCAGCGCCGCGTGCTCTCGATGGTCGCCCAAATGGACAAGGAAGGGTTTGGCAAATGCTCCAACGTGACGGCCTGCGAAGCCGAATGCCCGAAAGAAATTTCAGTCAGCAACATCGCCCGCATGAACCGCGAGTACCTCTCGGCCGTGCTGGCCAGCGATGTGGAATAGTAGCCCGAGGCACACATCACTCGTCCTCTTGCGGGGAGCCGATGCGGTCCTCCATCTCTTTGATCGCCAGGCCTGATTTCCGAAACTTGCGTTCCAACAACCAGTTGAAACCAACAATGGAAATCAGGCTGGCCAGGGCCAAGGGCACCACCAGCCAGAGCGACAAGGGCACCCAGGGGTGCTTGTCCCAACAGTAAAAATACAGCAGCAGGGTCAGCGCCTGACGAACGCCCCAGCGAATCAGTTTCCGGCGTTGGTCGGCAGGCGAGAGCAGGTGCTGGGCTTTGAGTTGTTCCAATTCCTGTTGTAACCCGGATGGCTGGTTGTTTTCGGTACCTGGCATAGCAATAGTTTGTTTTGTCGGGTAAAAGTGCCAAATCCTGCCGTCGTTTTCAAACTACAAGCCAGATTTGGTCCTGCGCGAGCCGCTCCGGCTCAGTTTCTGCAAAAACCACGCTTTCTCACTCAGCACTTTGCACTGTTCCAATTCCTGGCGCAAGAGCGCCAGCGCCGCGCTGTTGCCCGGCGGCAGCGCGATCAGGCGTTGCAAAAACCGCAGGATGTTGCTGAAATTTTCGCGGTGGTAGCCCAGGATTTTTTTCCGGCGCAAATACACGGCCACGCTGTCCAGCAGACTATCGAGCGGCTGCCCGGCCGCGGGGGCGTAGTAAATTTTCAATTGCAGCGTTTTGGCACTCAGGTTTTGAAGGATATCGTCGTATTCGATCCGGGTGAGGCTGGCCAACGCAGCCGAGAGATCGCCTTTTTCATACTGGCAACGAGCCAGGTTAAAAAAGTAACTGGTGTCTCGAAACGCCGGCTCGAGCCGCTGGCGGTAGTCTTCCAAAAACTGCAAAGACCACTCCACCTCGCCCATTTTCAGGGCGGTGTTGACGATGTTGTTGTAGGACCAGCGCGACATGACGCCATTTTCAAGAAAAATATGCTGGACCAGTCCTTCCTGGTAGAGGTCAAACAAGTCTTTGGAAAAAACGGCGTCGCCCGAGTTGATGCGCCGGATACAAAAATTGATGGCCAGCAAAAACAGGTCGTGTCGCTCGTCGTCGGGCAACAAGCGGCCGTGCCGGAAAATCAGGTCCTTGAGTTGTTCAAAATTTTGGGTAGCCTGCGGGTCCAGTTGCACAAAATACCCGTGGTACCAGGCCGCGAGTGCGGGCTCCCGGAGCCAGGGGTGTTCCTGCAAAAACTCGAGCACCACGGGCAGCAACCCTTCGCCGTAGGCCCGCGAGCCGACGGCCTGCCGGCTTTGCAGCATGCAGCCGAGTTTTAGTTTTTCATATACAAACGCCTTTTCGTGCGCCTCGGTCAGCGAATCAAAATCGATGTCGCGCGCCCTCCCCTGTTGCAAATGCGCGCGCAGTTGCTCAAAAGCCAGGGCATACCCCTGCCGGAAATAGGCGGCATCGCGGCGGGCTTGTTTGTCCCGGCGTTTCTCCGCCGTATGGGCAGCCCGCTCAGACAAGCGGCCCAGGCGCCGTTTGCGCAACTGGCGGAACAAGTACAGGTCCTGCGTCTCGGTGTCGGCCTCCCATTCCCGCTGCGCCAGAAAGCCCTCCACCAACTTGCTCAGGTACGACACCGTGTAGTTCATCTGCCGGGCATCGAAGGGTTTTTCCCGAAAAACAGCGCCAAAACTCGCGCTCCGGTCCACCGGCGCCGCATTTTTCTGGCTCAAGTGATCAAACAAGGCCAACACATCCGCCCGGGTATTGTGGTACGGTGAGCACAGGTATTTCCGCAGCGCCAGCCGCTCGGCCGGCGTGAGCGATTGCAAAAGTTCGGGCAGGTATCCTTTTTCCATTTTCGATTTTAAAAGCCTGTTTTGTTTTATAAATATTTTAAAACCAATATTTTATAAAATTAAAACAAGGAATTAGTTTTCGATTTTACAAAGATAATGTCTTTTTGGTTGAGGTGTTTAGCGCGGACTTTTGTCGGACCAACTACACATTTTTAAACATGCACAACCGGTAACAACTATGAAACCTGTAATTCTAATGCTGCTTTTTTTCGCCTTGCTGGCGATTCAACCCGCTCAGGCCCAAGGCTGGGAGCGCCTGTATGCGCCCGGCAACACCGCCGATTTCACCCAAACCACCGACGGCGGCTTTTTGCTGGCCGGAAACTATGTGCAAGACGGTATTATCGACAAGGCCTGGCTGCTCAAAACCGACGCCGACGGCAATGTGGAATGGACCCGCCGCTACGCCATCGGCGATACCCTGGCGGCCTACACCGACGTGCAACTCCTGGACAACCAGCATTTTATCGCCACCGGTGAGTTTTTGGTGTACGACCATCCCGAACACACCGGCGCATTTCTCCACAAACTCGATGCAACCGGCGAACTGGTGACTGAACTCAAGATCGACCCCACGCCCACCCAAAGCACCGACTACCACAGCACCGACCTGGCCATCACGCCCTCGGGCACCATCCTGCACACCGTAACCATCGGCAACACACAGGCAACCACGCTCTACGCGTACAATGCTGACTTGCAGCCGCTTTGGCAGGTCCCTCTCTCTGCCAAAATCTACCAGATCGAGGTGCTGCCCGATGGTTCGCTGCTGCTGTGCGGCGCCAAAAACAGCAGCATGTACCTCTGCAAAACCGACGCAGCAGGTGCGCTGCTCTGGGAAAAAACCTACGAAGCAGGCTCTGCCCTGATGGCTTTGCTCCAGGATGGCAACATCGCGTTGGCCAAACCAGGCCGCCTCCTCAAAGTGGATGCCGATGGCAAGCTGCTCTGGGCCAAAGCCGGCTTGAACGGCCTCGACCCTTCCTGGATTCGGGAAGACCCAAACGGCAACCTGCTCGTCATCGGCTACTACAACGCCAATTTTACAGTGGCCTTCACCTTGGGGAAATTTGACGCCAACGGCAATGAAATCTGGAGAAAAACGCCGCACCAGTCCCTGTCCGGCAACCACTCGACCGCCAAACCCCTCGTCACCAGCGACGGCGGCATTGCCCTGGCCGGGCACCGCCGCGGCCGGTCCATGCTCATCCGCTCCGATGCCGAATTTGATGTGTACCGCTCCTGGATTGCCGGCAGCATGTTTCACGACCAGGACGATGATTGCAGCAAAGACCCCGGCGAAAAAGCCCTGAAGTATTTTTATGTCTCAGCAACCGATGCCAACGGCACCGTTTGGACAGAAAACGTAGCCGCAAGCGGTTTTGCCATGCAAGTGCCAGCCGGCACCTACCAGGTGGCCATCAGCAAACGCTCCTTCGATCCGGAAAACTGGCTGCCCTGCGACACCCAAACCGTAACCGTCAGCGCCAGTACCGACACCGCCAAGGTGCCGGCCATCGGAGTCCGCTCGCTGGTGGATTGCCCGCGCCCACACATCCGGGCCGCTATTCCGAAGCTGCGGAGCTGCTACGAGGGCCGGTACAGCCTGAATTTTTACAACCTGGGCACACAACTTGCCACCGATGTACAAATTGAAGTGGAACTCGCCGAAAACCTGACGTACACCGGCAGCAGCCTGACACTCGTGTCGCAAAACGGCCAGAAACTGTTGTTCCAGGTCGGCGACCTGGACATCGACGACAGCGGCAGCGCCACCATCGATGTGCTTTGTTCCTGCGACGCGGCCATCGGCGACCTCTCGTGCAGCAGTTTCCGCATCCTGCCCGATTCCTGCTACCCGGTGCTGGCCGACTGGGACCATTCGGTCATCAAAATAGACGCGGCATACAACCCGTCTGAAGTGTCGTATACCCTGCAAAACGTGGGTACAGGCGACATGGCGCAGCCCCGCTGGTTTCGCTTGCGCAATACTTGCCTGAACCTCGTCGGCCAAGGTACGTTCCAACTGGAAGCCGGCGCCACCCAGACCCTTAGTTACCCGAACCAGGCGGTGGTGTACTATTTTGAAGCCGAACCCGAGCCGAACCAGCCCTACCTTCCGGGCAATGCCGTGCTGCTGTCGAATTGCCAGCCGGGCCAGTTGAAAGAAAGTTGGATGAACAACGACACCGGATCGCCTTTTTACGATGTCGATTGCTCGACGGTGTCCAATTCCTTTGACCCCAACGACATCCAGGTGACGCCTCGGGGCGACGGCGAGGATGGGGCCATTCTGGCCAATGAATCGGAACTGCGCTACATGGTTCGGTTCCAAAACACGGGCAACGACACGGCCTTTACCGTCAGCATTCGCGATACCTTGCCCGGGTGGCTCGACGCCTTGTCGGTCGTGCCCGGCCCTTCGAGTCATGCATATACCTTTGATTTGCAGAACAATGTGGTGAAATTTCATTTTTCCAACATCAACCTGCCCGACAGCAGCAGCAACCTGGAAGGCTCCCAGGGCTTTGTTGTCTTCACCGTCAGAATGCAACCCAACCTCGTTCCCGACACCCGCATCGAAAACCGCGCTGCCATCTATTTTGATTTTAACCAGCCGGTGCTGACCAACACGGCTCTCAACACCATCCGGAACCCGATCCTGGTTTCGGTGGACGCTGCCCCTGAGCAGTCTGCCCCGGCGGTGCGGGTTGTCCCCAACCCGGCCTCGGACCGGGCCGTATTTTACTTTGACGAACCGGCGCAGGGCCAATTGTTGTTGTTCGATGCCGGTGGCCGGGAAATCGGCCGCGAGCGCATCGCCGGCGAGCAACTGGAGTTGAACTGCCGCCAGCTGCTGCCCGGCATCTATTTCTTCCATATTTTACGGGACGGCGCCCAACCCGTCCAGGGGAAATTGGTGAAAAACTAACGAAACCCACCAGCTTTGCCCGGGCAGCCTTGCGCTGCCCGGGTTACTTCCCCAAACCAGCACGATCAACTCAAGTTTTACCTAACCAGGCTATTTACCATGTTCCGGCATTTTTGCTTTTTTCTCGCTTTTTTGCTCGTTCAGAGCGTATTGACGGCTCAACAGGACTGCGCTTTCCTGCGGGTCAGCCTGGCTACCGACGGCTGGGTCGCCTGCGACAACGCCGTGTGCCGCATCCGGCTGTGCAACGAAGGCGGCCAGGCAGCCAACAACGCGCGGGTGGAGATTCCCTTGCCGGCAACACTTGGGTTTGTATCGTCGAGCCTGCCCTCTTTTTTGTTCAACAACCGGGTAATTTTCAATTTGGGCACGCTGGCTGCCGGCGACTGCCTCGATTTTTCGATGACCCTCGCGGTGGATTGCGGTGTGGAGCCGGGAGAAGCCATTTGCCTGGTGGCCAAGGCAACGCCTCGGTTGTGCCCAAGCGCCGCGCCGGGCTGGGACGGCTCCGACCTTCAGGTGTACGCCCGTTGCTACGCGCCGGACAGCATCGCTTTTGTGGTTCAAAACCAGGGCGCCGGCGCGATGTCGGTGGCCACGAGTTACATCATCACCGAAGACCATTTGATGCGGGAAATAGGTCCCATCCCTGAAATTGACCCCTCCGGCGTGGATTCGCTGGTGATTCCAGTGCATCTGCCAACTGGCAAAACCTACACGTTCCAGACGATGCAAACACCCGGGCATCCGTTCCCGCAACCCATATCGGTCAGCATCGAAGGCTGCGGCGGGCCGCCCCAGAGCCGGGGTTATCTCCTGCAATATCCGCAACACAGCGGCGACGTACACAGCGATACCTATTGCGATGCGGTGAGCGCGGGCATCATGGGCGCCGACAAAACGGGCTTCCCGCTGGGCTATGGCGCCGAGCACTGGATTGACCGGGCTACCGTGCTCGACTATCGTATCCGGTTTCAGAACACAGGCGCCACTACGGTGCAAACCGTCACTCTGGTGGATACCCTGTCGGACTGGCTGGACCTGAGTACCTTCCGGGCAGGCGCGGCCTCCCATTTGTACACCTTTTCGATTCAAAACCACGTGCTGACGGTTGTTTTCCCTGCGGCGCAGCTACCACCGGCCGCCGTCAACGAGCCGGCCTCGCGCGGCTTTTTTACGTTTCACATCGGCGTTTTGCCCGGCACTCCGGCCGGCACGGTGCTGGAAAACACCGCCCTGGTGCGCCTGGATGCCCAGCCCTATGTACCATCCGACACAACCCGGCATCGGGTGGGGGCAAATTTCATCACAACCCGGGTATTGGAGCCCAACAACAATGGCCGTCTTTCGGTGCAGCTCAGCCCCAACCCGATGTCGACCTCCGCCCGTTTTGTTTTTTCCGGAACGGAAGCCCAGGAATCGATTTTGGTGCAGTTGTTTGACCCGGCGGGGCGGCTGGTCCGCAGCCTGGAAACCCGGGCCGGCGCGCTGGTGCTGGAGCGGGAACAACTGGCAGCCGGTTTCTACCTGTTCCGCTGCCAGAGCCGCAGCGGAGCCGTGCTGGCGGGAAAAATCGTGGTGGGGCAGTAGCAGTTTGCAGTGGCAGTTTGCAGTGGGCAGTAGCAGTTTGCAGTAGCAGTAGCAGTAGCAGTAGCAGTTTGCAGTGGCAGTTGGCAGTAGCAGTTGGCAGTTTGTAGTAGCTGCAAATTTCAATATTGGCTTCTGTGCCGCAAACCGCCACTGCTACTGCCCACTGCTACTGCCCACTGCCACTGCCCACTGCAAACTGCTACTGCAAACTGCC